>NZ_JBFTNF010000013.1:0-128885 GCF_056397345.1 Cupriavidus sp. 05N38 | reverse complement strand
GCCCGGCGCCGGCCCCGCGCCGGCGCACGGCAACCCGCGGCTCGCCGCCGCGCCGCGCGGGAGCGAAGCATGAAGGCCCTGGTCACCCATCCCGGCCTGCAGCACTCGCACCAGATGGCGCAGGCCCTGTACGAGCGCGACATGCTCAAGCAATACTGGTCCGGCGTGCCGGTGCGCGCGCCGGGCGAGGCGGCGCCCTGGTGGCTGCCTGCCAGGTACGGCGCCAAGATGCGGGAGGTGGACATACCGCGCGCATTGCGTCGCCACCCGGTCCTCTTTGCCGGCGTGCTGAAGGTCGGGCTCAAGCTCTACACAGGCCGCTCTTCGTCAGCCTATGCCCACCGGATATTCCACCTGTTCGACCAGTGGGTGGCGTCGCACGTCCGGGCGATCAGGCCCGATGTGGTGGTGGCCTACGAAAACTCCGCCGGCAAGACCTTCGCGGCGGCCAGGCGCATCGGCGCGCGCTGCGTGCTGGAGGCGCCTTCCGTGCACCATCGCGCGGCCGAGCAGATGCTGCCAACCCTGGATACGGCCTATCTGCAGCAGATCAATGCGAACAAGGACCGCGAGATCGAACTGGCCGATGTGATCATCACCTGTTCGGCCTTTGCCGCGCAGTCCTATGTCGATGCGGGCGTGCCGGCGGGCAAGCTGCGCCCGATCCTGCTGGGTGCCAGCCTGCCGGGCGACGTCGTGCGCCGCCGTGCGGATGGCGCCTTGCGCTTCGTGTTTGCCGGCGGCGTGACCAGGCGCAAGGCTGTCGATCTGCTGCTGCAGGCTTTCGCCAGGCTGCGCCGCATCCATGCGGACGCGGAGCTGGTGATGGTCGGCGGCATCGATGATGCGGAACTCGGCGCGGCCATCGCGCAGACACCGGGCGTGACCTGCCTGGGCTCGCTGCCGCAGGGCGCGCTGTTCCAGGTGTTCGCCGACGCGGATTGCTTCGTGCTGCCGTCGCGCTTCGACTCCTTCGGCATGGTGGTCGCGGAGGCGCTGGCGTGCGGCACGCCCGCGCTGGTGACCGATCGGGTCGGGGCCAAGGAGATCATCGAGCAGTTCCCGGGTTCCGGCTGGGTCGTTCCGGTCGGCCAGGAGCCCCTGTACGAGCGCATGCTGGAACTGGCGAACCACCGGGATCTGCTGGCGCAAGCCAGGGTGCATGCCGCCGCGGCGGGCAGCACGTTCACCTGGAAGAGGTACCGCCACACCGCGGCGGAAACGGTGGCCGCGCTATGCTGACACAACGCATCGCCCTCCGCGTTCCGAGGCCGGCAGCCGCGCGCAAGCATGTCTCGGTATTCGGCCGTGTCTTCATCCTGGTGTTCGTGACCGCCGTGCTCGAAGGCGCGGCGCGCAAGTGGGTGTCGGACTCCCTGACCACGCCGCTGATCCTGTTGCGCGACCTGCTGGTGATCTACGGCCTCTATCACGCCATGCGCCATGCGGGATTCACGCCGGCACGCCGCACCGTGCGGTTGCTGCTGTGGTGGTCGGCCCTGGTGTGCTTCTGGGGAATGCTTCAGCTTGTCGCCGGCCTCAACTCATGGCCCATCTTCCTGGTCGGGCTGCGCTTCTGGCTGCTCTATCTGTGGTTCGCCTACGCCGCCGCCGAACTGCTGGAGGACCAGGATCTCGTCGCGATCTACAAGGTGTCGATCGGCATGCTGCTCATCATGACGCCGCTGGCCCTGGTGCAGCATTTCCTGCCGCCCGACCACTTCCTGAACCGGCAGATCGAAGGGGATCCCGACCTGGTCTTCCGCGTCACCGGCGACGTGGTGCGGACCACGGGCACCTTCTCCTTCACCATGGGCTATACCGTGTTCCTGGCGATCATCAGTCCCATCGCGCTGGGCGCGGTGTTCGGCGCGCCCAAGCCCGGCGTGTGGGGCAAGCTGCGCGGGCTGGTGATCGTGGGTTGCCTCTTCCTTGCCTCGCTGGTCAGTGGGTCGCGCGCGGCCGTGCTGCTGCTCCCGATCATCTTCGGGGTGGCGTTGCTGTCAAACCTGGTCTTCGGCAAGGGCAAGCGCCGCGGCGCGGCCATGGCGTGGGGCGTGGTCTCCATTCTCATGAGCATGGTGATCCTGGTATTCGTCAGTTCGGCCGTGGATGCGACCCTCGAGCGCTTCAGCTCTGCCGCCGAGCAGGAGGACCTGGGCTCGCGCCTGGAATCGATGTTCTTCGGCGTCAACGATGTGTCCCTCGAGCAGAGCCTGCTGGGCAGCGGGCTGGGGCTGGGCAGCAATCTCGCCAACTATTTCCTGCAGACTGGCCTGCTGTTCATCATCAGCGAGACCGAGACCGGACGCGTCATCGGCGAGATGGGGCTGGTCGGCTATCTCAGCCTCGCACTGAAGGTGCTCATCCTGTTCAACGGCATGCGCTGCGCCATCCGCGTGGCCAGGCGCACCGGCGACACCTTTCTCATCCTGA
Source organism: Cupriavidus sp. 05N38 (assembly GCF_056397345.1). Taxonomy (NCBI): domain Bacteria; kingdom Pseudomonadati; phylum Pseudomonadota; class Betaproteobacteria; order Burkholderiales; family Burkholderiaceae; genus Cupriavidus; species Cupriavidus sp. 05N38. The sequence goes on along the minus strand of NZ_JBFTNF010000013.1, from coordinate 126,449 downwards.
TGTGGACCATCGCCATCTTCGGGCTGACCGCATGGCCGCTGGTCGGCCAGATGACGGCCAACGCGCTCGGCTTCGTATTCGCCGGCATCACGCTGGCCGTCACGCGGCAGGCGACCGACCACCTCTCGCGCACCGGATGAGGCCGAAAGCAGCGCAGGCAAATCAAGATCAATCAGCGGCGGCCACGTCGCACACCATCGCACCTCCATGAAAATCATCCTGTTGGGTCACCCTTCCTTCTTCGGCAGTCACAGCATGGACCGCTTCGCCGCGATGATCGTGGAAGGCATGCGCGCGCGCGGCCACCAGGCCGAACTGTGGAGGCCGGCGGCCGTGATGTGCCGCCTGCCCGCGCGCGAAGGCCTGTCCAAGTGGCTGGGCTATATCGACCAGTACATCCTGTTCCCGATGGTGGCGCTGTGGCGCCTGCGCCGGGTGGACAAGGATGTGCTCCTGGTGCTGGCCGACCATGCGCTCGGGATCTGGATGCCGTTGCTGCGCAACCGCCCGCACGTGGTGCATTGCCACGATTTCATTGCCCTGCGCACGCTTGCGGGAGAGTTTCCCGAGCATGGCCTGTCGCGCAGCGGGCGCACCTACCAGCAATTGATCCGCTGGGGCCTGACCCAGGCCAAGGCCTTCGTCACGGTCTCCAACAAGACCATGCGCGACCTGCGGCGGCTGCATCCCTGTCCGCCCGAAGCGGCCTGGGTGGTGTACAACGGCATGAACTATCCGTTCCGGCGGGTCGGCACCACGCAGGCCCTGGCGTGCCTGCAACGCGCGGGCGTGGCGGCCGACGCGCAAGGCATGCTGGTGCATATCGGCGGCAACCAGTGGTACAAGAACCGCGAGGGCGTGCTCGCGCTCTACCTTGCCTATTGCCGGAAATGCCGGACATCTCCGCTCGCCTTGTGGATGATCGGCGGCGATCCTACCGCGGAGATGCGCGCCGAAGCCGCGCGCGCCGCAGGGCTTGGTGGCAGCGTGCGCTTCCTCACCGGCTTGCCGACGGAAGCCGTGCAGGCGGCTTACTCGCTGGCCGCGGTGATGCTGTTCCCCAGCCTCGAGGAGGGCTTTGGCTGGCCCATCATCGAAGCCATGGCCTGCGGTGCGCCGGTGCTGACCACCAACCGCGCACCCATGACGGAGATCGGCGGCGGCCTGGTGCAGCTGGTGGAGCCGCTGGCGGAGGGCGACATGGAAGGCTGGGCGCAGCGCGCGGCGCACGTACTGGCCGGCATGCTCGCCTGGCCCGCCCAGCGGCGTGCCGAGATTGCCGCGCGCTCCATTGCCTGGGCGAAGCTCTTCTCGGCGGACAAGGCGCTCGATCAGTACGAGAGCATTTACCAGGGCGTGCTGGCCGCGGTGTCGGTGGAAGGGCGCGAATCGGTCGATGCCTGAACGCGCCCCCCATGCGCGCCCGCCGCGGGCCGCGCGCGTTCCGTGCTATTCCCCGCCCAGGCCGGCGGTTGCGGCAGTCCCCTCGGGCTGCGGCCTGGCCAGGGCGAACAGCGCGTTTTCCAGCGCGCCCAGCACCATCTCGCGATCCAGGTGCCGCTCCGCCCAGCGGCGGCCGGCGGCGCCCAGATGCGCGCGCAAGGCAGGCTGGGCCGCCAGTGAATCGATGGCGCCGGCCAGGGCCGCTGCATCGCCGGGAGGCACCAGCACGCCACACTGCGCGACCACGCGGCCAAGCTCTGTGCCGGGCGCCGCGGTAGCGACCACGGGCCGCGCGCTGGCCAGCATGCCAGTCAGCTTAGACGGCATCACCAGGTCGGCGGCACCGGCGCGCTGCGGCAGCAGGTGGATGTCGGCGGCCGCCAGCAGCGAGGCAAACATCTCGGCGGGCTGCAAGGGCAGGAAGCGCACGCGCGGCAGCCCGGCGCATGCGTCTTGCAGCGCGGCGCGTCCGGCGCCGTCGCCGCAGAAGATGAAATGCAGCCTGTCGTGGTCCTTCAGCAGGCGCGCCGCTTCGGCCATGATCTCGAGTCCCTGCTTGGCGCCCATATTGCCGGAGTAGAGGGCCAGCACGGCATCGGCGGGCACATCGAGCGCGCGGCGCGCCAGCGTGGCGCTGGCGATGCTGCCGGCCCCGATCTCGCGCAGGTTGACCCAGTTGGGCAGCAACGCCGCGCGGCGGGCCCCGGCGCCCTTGTCGCGCGCGAGCGAGACCATGGCCTGGGAGATCGACGAGACCCGGTCGAAGCGCGCCATCAGCCGCTGCTCCACGCGCTGCGCCAGGCGGCGTAGCCATGGCTGGCGCAGCAGCCCCAGCGCGAAGGCGGCATCGACCTCGTAGTCCTGCACATGGAGCCAGCTGCGGCAGCCGCTCCAGCGCGCGAACAGCAGCGCGGCCGGCGCGCACATCAGCGGCGGCTCCACCACGAACAGCACGTCCGGGCGCCAGCGCAATTGCAGCATCAGGGCGGGCAGGCTCGACACGGCGAAGCTGGCCAGGTGCAGCAGCCGCGTGATGCCGCCGGGGCGGCACGGCACCCACAGCGGGGCACGCCAGAGCTCTACCCAGTGGCGGCGCTCGCGGCGGTACTGCCACGCGCGGTAGCCATCCCCCACGCGCCAGGCGGGGTAGTACGGCGGCGCGGTGATGACGCGCACCTCGTGGCCGCGCGCGGCCAGCCACTCCGCCTGCTCGCAGGTGTACTYGCCGATGCCGGTCAGCTCGGGCGCGTAGTTGAGGCAGTACATCAGTATCTTCATGAGCGCACAGCTCCGGTGGCGCCGAGGCGATGGCGGCGGGCGCTCAGCCCGTCGCGGCCATGATCCGCACGCAGCCGGCGGCGATGGCGCGGCCCGCGTCGCCGGCCGAGTGCGCCAGCGCGGCCGCCTGGCAGCGCGCGCCGGTGGCCGCGGCATCGCCGAAGTGCACCGGCACCTGCGCCAGGCGGCTGGCCAGCGAGCCCGCATCGCCGGGCTTGAAGTAGAGGCCGGTGACGCCGTCGCGCAGCAGCTCGCCGGCGTCGTCATTGTTTACGCTCACCACCACCGGGCAGCCGTAGCTCAATGCCTCGCGGACCAGCGGGTGCCAGCGCTGGCATGCGTGGGGCAGCACCAGGCAGCTCGCCTTGCGGTATTCGACGGCAATATCGGGCGGCGCCATGGTGCCCAGGAAGCGCACGGAAGTGCCTAGCCGCAGCGTGTCTGCCGCGGCCCGCAAGCGGCCATAGCCGTGTCCCGTGCCGACCAGCGACAGCGTGGCGGCTGGCCATTGCCGGCGTGTCGCCGCGAAGGCGCGCAGCAGCAGCCCCAGGCCGGCGTCATCGTCGAGGGTGCCCACATGGAGATAGTGCGGCGCGTGCTGCGATGGCGCCTGCTCGGCGCGCGCGCGCAGTTCGGCGGCGGCATCGAAGTCCTCCGGCAGCACCGCCGGCGGGCGACACGCAAAGATATTGCGCGGCGGCACGTCGGCGGCGATGGCGCGCGCGCAGCCGCGGTCGGTACCGACGAACACGCCGTGGCAATGGCGCAGCAGTATCGCATCGGCAAACGCGCCCAGGGGCCCTGGCATGGCGGCGAAGGCCGCGCCGTGGAAGAAGGCGGCGCGGCGCCGCTGCATCGCCATGCTGGCCAGCAGCATGGTCCAGTTTTCCAGCCGGGTCTGGCCGGCCAGGATCACCAGCGCGCCGGGACTGAGCGCGATGGCGCGTACCTGCTGCACGCAGCGCCGCCACAGGCCGGCGCCCGCGGCCCCGGCGGGGAAGACGATCTGCCCCGGCCACAGGCTGCCGGCGGGTGCGGCCGCAGGCGTGGCCACCGCGCCGGTGTGCGGGCGGGCCGGCTTGCCGAGATTGCGAAACAACGGCTTCATGTCAGGCCTCCATGCGTTGTGCCGGGGCGCTGCCATGCGCCAGGCATCCGCTTTTCAGTGCATCCAGGTAAGCCAGCCGCAGGCCGTCGCGCAGTGCCACGGCCGGCTGCCAGCCGGTGGCGCCGAGCGCCGTGCAGTCGAGCCGCTTGCGCGGCGTGCCGTCGGGCTTGCGGCTGTCGAAGACGATGTCGCCGCGAAAGCCCACGGTCTGCGCCACCAGTCCCGCCAGCTCGCGGATGCTCACTTCCTCGCTGCTGCCCACGTTGAGGAAGCCGGCCGGCGCCGTCTGGCGGTATGCGTGCGGCGGCAGGGCCATCACGTGCAGGCAGGCCGCGGCGAGGTCGTCGGCGTAGAGGAACTCGCGCAACGGCGCGCCGCTGCCCCACACCGGCACGCACTGCGCGTGCGCCATGCCGGCCTCGTGGAAGCGCCGCAGCAGGCCCGGTATCACGTGGCTGTTGTCAGGGTGGTAGTTGTCGCCGGGACCGTACAGGTTGGTCGGCATCACGCAGCGGTAGTCGGTGCCGTACTGGCGGTTGTAGCTCTCGCACAGCGCGATGCCGGCGATCTTGGCCAGCGCGTAGGGCGCGTTGGTGGGCTCGAGGGGACCGGTCAGCAGCGCGGCTTCGCCGATGGGCTGCGGTGCGAATTTCGGGTAGATGCAGCTCGAGCCGAGGAACAGCAGCCGTGTCACGCCCGCGCGCCAGGCTTCGTGGATGACGTTGGTCGCGATCATCAGGTTCTGCCGGATGAACTCGGCTGGATAGGTGTGGTTGGCATGAATGCCGCCGACCCGGGCGGCTGCCAGGTAGATTTCGTCGATCGCCTCGGTGGCGAAGAAGTGGCGTACCTGCTGCTGATCGGCCAGGTCGAGCCCGGCATGCGCGCGCGTGATGATCTCGGCTTGTCCGCGCGCCTGCAATGCGCGCACGATGGCCGAGCCGACCATGCCGCGGTGTCCCGCCACGAAGACGCGGCGCGGCGACGCGGGGCTGCGCTGAGCGCCGTCGAGGTCATTCATGATGGTCGTAGGCCCGGAAGCCCGCCAGCTTGACGAAGGCATCGCGGCGCGCGGCGGCGAAGTCGGCCTCCACCATCTCGCGCACCAGCGCGGAAAAGCTGGTGCTCGGCGCCCAGCCGAGCTGCTCGCGCGCCTTGCTGGCGTCGCCGAGCAATGTCTCGACTTCGGTCGGGCGGAAGTAGCGCGGATCCACGCGCACGATCACGTCGCCCACCTTGCAGCGCGCCGCCACCGGGCCCGCGCTGCTGTCGATGCCCGCGACCACGCCGGTCTCGCCGGTGCCTTCGCCCTCGAAGCGCACCGCGATGCCAAGCTCGGCCGCCGCGCGCTGCACGAACTCGCGCACGCTGTGCTGCTCGCCGCTGGCGATCACATAGTCCTCGGGCCTGGCCTGCTGCAGCATCAGCCACTGCATTTCCACATAGTCGCGCGCATGGCCCCAGTCGCGCAGCGCGGACAGGTTGCCGAGATAGAGCGTGTCCTGCAGGCCCAGCGCGATGCGCGCGATGGCGCGCGTGATCTTGCGCGTGACGAAGGTCTCGCCGCGCACCGGGCTTTCATGGTTGAACAGGATGCCGTTGCAGGCATACATGCCGTAGGCCTCGCGGTAGTTCACCGTGATCCAGTAGGCGTAAAGCTTGGCGGCTGCGTAGGGGCTGCGCGGATAGAACGGCGTGGCTTCATTCTGCGGGATCGCCCGCACCAGGCCGTACAGCTCGGAGGTCGAAGCCTGGTAGAAGCGCGCCTGCTTTTCCAGCCCGAGGATGCGCACCGCCTCGAGCAGGCGCAGCGTACCCAGCGCATCGGTGTTCGCCGTGTATTCGGGCTCTTCGAACGACACCTGCACGTGGCTCTGCGCGGCGAGGTTGTAGATCTCGTCGGGCTGCGACTGCTGCACCACGCGCACCAGGCTGGCGGTGTCGGTCATGTCGCCGTGGTGCAGGATCAGGCTGCGCCTGGGCGCCTGCGGATCCTGGTAGAGATGGTCGATGCGCTCGGTGTTGAACAGCGAGCTGCGGCGCTTGATGCCGTGCACTTCGTAGCCCTTGGCCAGCAGCAGCTCGCACAGGTAGGCGCCGTCCTGGCCGGTGATGCCGGTGATCAGCGCGCGCCGCGTGCGCTGCGGCGCTACGCTGCCGGCATCGGGCCGCAACTCGCCCGCGGTGAGCCGGCCGAGGGGTTCGAGTTCATGTACGCCCATAGATGTCTGCCATCCGGATGATGTCGTCTTCGCCGAGGTAGGAACCGGACTGGATCTCGATCAGCTCGAGCGGGATCCTGCCGGGGTTTTCGAGGCTGTGCGTCTCGCCGATCGGGATGTAGGTGGACTGGTCTTCGGTCAGCAGGTACTCCACGTCGCCGCGCCGCACCCGCGCCGTGCCCGATACCACCACCCAGTGTTCGGCGCGGTGGTGGTGCATCTGCAGCGACAGCTTGGCACCCGGTTTGACCGAGATGCGCTTGACCTGGTAGCGCGCGCCGTGGTCCACCGCGTCATACGATCCCCATGGCCGGTACACCTGGCGGTGCTGGGTCGCTTCGGGGCGGCCCTGCTTGCGCACCATTTCCACCAGTTGCCTGACGTCCTGGCAATGGTCCTTGTGCACCACCAGCACTACGTCCGGCGTCTCCACCACCATCACGTCGTCCAGCCCGGCCACCGTCACCAGGCGGTGCGAGGCGTGTACCAGGCAGCCCCGCGCGTGGTGGGTGACCACGTCGCCGATCGCCACGTTGCCATCGGCCGTCTTCTCGGCGGCCTTCCATACCGCGTCCCAGGAGCCGACATCGCTCCAGTCGGCCGACAGCGGCGCCATCTGCGCGTCGCGCACGTGCTCCATCACGGCATAGTCGATGGAGTCCGAGCGGCAGGCGGCGAACGAATCGGTGTCGAGGCGGAAGAAGTCCAGGTCGCGGTGACCGCGCACCATGGCCTCTTGCGCGGCCAGCAGGATGTCCGGCGCGAACGCTTCCAGTGCGGCGAGATAGGCCGAGGCGCGGAACAGGAAGATGCCGCTGTTCCAGAAACAGTTGCCTTCCTGCAGGTAGGCCGTGGCGACTTCCAGCGAAGGCTTCTCGACGAAGCGCGTGACCGAGAGCAGCGCCGCGGCATTGCTGGGGATGGCCTTGATGTAGCCATAGCCGGTGGCGGGGAAGGTGGGCACCACGCCCAGCGTGACCACCACGCCGGCGGCGGCCACCGAGCTGGCCGCGCATACGGTCCTGGCGAAGGCGGCGCGGTCGCGGATCAGATGGTCCGAGGGCAGTACCAGCAGTACCGGATCGGTGCCGTCGCCGCGGGCATGCAGTGCGGCCACGGCCGTGGCCGGCGCGGTGTTGCGCGGGTGCGGCTCGAGCATGATGGCGGACAGCTCGCAGCCGGCTTCGCGCGCCTGCTCTGCCACCACGAAGCGGTGCGCTTCGTTGCTGACCAGGATGGGCGCCTGGGCACCGGGGATCTCGCGCAGGCGCAGCAGGGTGTCCTGCAGCAGCGAGTCGCGCCCCAGCAGACGCAGGAATTGCTTGGGATAGCCGTCGCGGGAAAGCGGCCACAGTCGTGAGCCCGCGCCGCCGCAGAGGATGACGGGTACGATCCGGTTGTCGTCAGGCATGGTACAGCTCCTTCACGCAGCACGAGGCCTGGCGCGCGGGGCGGGCCGCGTGACGCGTAGTGAGGAAACTGTATGCCGCACCCGTGGGAGGGACTGTTTGCTAGCACACACACGCTGGCGGCCTGGCGGCGCCGGTGCAGCGGAGGGGGCGGAGGGGGCGGGGAGAAATGCATCGTCCCCGCCGCGGCGGGGACGTGTGGTGCTACGCGCGCGTCGGCGCGACTGCCTGTCAGCGGGCCCAGTAGCCGGGCCGCATCACCCAGCCGCGCGGACCCTGTACCCAGCGCTCGGGCACATAACGCTGGCCCGGGCGGGCATGCCCCCAGTAGCCGCCCCGCCAGTCGTAGCGGTCGCCGCTGGCGACCCAGTGGCCGGGCATCCAGGCCTGGCCTGGCCGGGCTGCCGGGCGCGGCTCGTAGCGCGGCGGCGGCGGCGCGGAGCGTACCTGGGGCGGCGCGCCGTGGTAGCCCGGGGGATAGGCCTGGGCCTGGGCCGGCGAGATGATGCCAAGGGCGGCGCCGGCAGCGAGAGTGTGGGTGCGGTTGGGGGGCGGGCCGCCGCGCGGCGGCACCACGATGCAGGCGGACAGCAGCGCCGCCGCGGTGGAGAGCAGGACAACCAGGGAAATGGCGCGTTTCATGTTTGGGGACTCCGTGACTGGCTTCGCGTTGAACATGGCTCCACTGTAGCCAGCGGCCTGGCGCCGGTGTGCTTGCAGTTGTAAGCCGAGTTCACATTTGCGCGGCCCCGGGCGCTGCGCGCGACACGCTCCGGCGCGCGTCCTGACGGAGGTTGCCAGGCCTTGCCGGCATTGGGCGCGCGGGCATTGCAGTGCACCTCGTCCGCCAGCTGCAAGGCGGGCAAAAACAGGCGCACCGGCGTAATGTGGCGTTACATCGGAAATAATTCGCGCAAAGTTTTGCGCGTGCGGCGGCGCCTGCGCGCTGCCTTTCGCCATCCGTGCCGGCCGTGCTGCACCGCTTGAGGGCGCAACGGCGGGCGGCGGGTGCGCGCCTGCCGTCGTCGTTCCCTGCGGCAGTGCGCCGGCGCCTTGCGCGCCGTGCCGCCGAATGGCATGAACCTTGCGCTTCGCGATTCGTCACGGGAGAACGCCAATGCCTATCCTCCTTGTCGTACTGGTGCTGCAGGCCCTGGTGCCGGGTGCCACCTCGTTCGCCGCGCTTGCGCGCTACGACAGCGCCCGCATTGCCGCCAGCGCCGGGCCGGGCGGGCTGCCCTGACGCCATCCAACACAACACGAGGGGCACGACATGAACCGTAGCGACGTAACCGACCTGATCATCGAAGCCAAGGTCACCAAGGGCATTCGCTGGGCCGACGTGGCCGAGAAGGTCGGCAAGAGCAAAGAGTGGACGACCGCCGCCTGCCTGGGCCAGATGGCCTTCGACGCGCAGGGCGCGCAGGCGGTGATGGAGATCTTCGGCCTGCCGCCCGGGGCCGAGCCCTGGCTGCGCACCGTGCCGTACAAGGGCTCCTTGCCGACGGCCGTGCCGACCGACCCGCTGGTCTACCGTTTCTACGAGCTGATCAGCGTATACGGCAGCACCTTCAAGGCGCTGATCCACGAGGAATTCGGCGACGGCATCATGAGCGCCATCGATTTCCGCATGGACCTCCAGCGCGAGTCCGACCCGAACGGCGACCGCGTGCGCATCGAGATGTCCGGCAAGTTCCTGCCCTACAAGACCTACTGAGCGCGTGGCCAGCGACCGCGCCTTTCGCGCAGAAACGGGTACGCCGCAGAAACGGGTACGCTCCTGGCCCGGCCGGGAGATGGAGCGGAGGCCGGGGCAGGGCCAGGGCCAGGTTCCAGGGGCCATCGACGGTGGCGAGCCGGTGTTCCTTGCCGGTCGGGCCTGCCCGCAGGCTTGGCGGCGCTGTCTGCGCGGTGATATCGCCCCGGACTTCGCTCGCGCGAGGCGGCAGATCACGCCTGCGGGGCTAAATGCATGCCCCAGGAATGCCACGCAGAAACGGGTACGCAATGGCCCCGGACACGCACGCAGAAACGGGTACGCCCCTGGTTTCGGGAGCGCTGCGCGCCGCGCTCGGAGCCCGCTTCAGGCCCCGCTTCAGGCCCCGTACAGCTCGGCCGCCGTGATGCCCACGTGCAGCCGCGTCAGCGGCAGCGGGGGCGGTGCCAGCGACAGCCGCAGCGCTGCGTAGCTGGCCTCGCTCGACAGCCCGTACGGCGCGGCATCGGCATTGTCGAAGGCGTAATAGACCTCGGCAACGCCCGTCATCGTCAACGCGGCCAGGCACATCGGGCACGGATGGCCGCTGGCGTAGACCACCGCCCCCTGCAGGCCTGGCCGGCCCAGCTTGCGGCAGGCCGCGCGGATGGCTTCCATTTCCGCATGGGTGGTGGGGTCGTGGCTGTGCACGATGTCGTTGACGCCGGTGGCGATCACCACGCCGTCCAGCGCCAGCAGCGCGCCGAACGGCCTGCCGCCGCGCGCCCGGTTGGCCTGCGCCAGGCGCACTGCTTCGGCCAGATATCGTTCATGGGCGGACATGGGCTAGCTCCTGGAGGCCGGGCGGACGATGCCGGCCGCCGGCCATGGCACGCGCAAATGTGAAATACATTTCAGATGACATATGAAAAAAACGATATACAATACCCGCGCTGAATTGTGCCGGCGCCTGCCCTACGCCGGCGCGCCAGGGCTGACCTGCAGGGTCACCACCAGCGACTGCAGCACCGACATCGGGATCGGCTTGGAGAACACCCGGATATGCGGCGGGATGCCACCGCGGTCGGCGATCGCGTGCTTGTCCAGCGAGGTGACCACGGCAATGCGGGTGGTGGCGAATTCCTGCTGCGCATCGATGGTGCGGCACAGGCGGAAGCCGTCGATGCCGGGCATGATCAGGTCCAGCACGACCAGGTCGGGTTTGCTGCTGCCGATCAGCAGCAGGCCGTCGTAGCCATTGGTGGCTTCGAGGATCTCGACCCGGGGATCGAGCGCATCGAGCGCCATGCGATAGATCTGCAGCAGGTGTTCGTCATCTTCCACCAGCAGCACGCGAAATGGCCTTGCGGGCGGCGCGGCCGCCGGGCTCGCGGGCGCGGACTGGTGGCGTTGTTCCGCCACCATGCGGTCCACCGCGTCGGCCGGGATGCGGCGATGTCCGCCGTCGGTCTTCCAGGCGGGCAGCCGGCCGTTCTCGACCCACAACTGGACCGTGCGCAGCGAAACGCCAAGCATCTCGGCAGCGGTCCTGGTGGAATAAAAACGCAGATCGGTCATAGAGCCTCTTCACCACTCGCAGGACACCCGGGGGCGAATCTGCGGCGTTGCATGTCGTATTTTTTTCATTATTCTTCGAAAAGCTGCGAAAGCGCAACTTAATGCCAGAAAAACGCGCAACGATGATAAGGCATCACTAATATCCCGGCCGATATGCTGCACGGCGCATCGGCATGGCGGCGGCGCATGACCTGTCGCGCAATGCCGGGGCACGTTTGCCGTCGCATCCGGATGGATCATACTGTGAAGCTTTGCCGCAAGGAGACTGCCCGCAGGACCAAGGGCGGCAGCACCGGGGAGCGCGCGGGCCGCAAGCACGCGCGGATCGGTGCGCAGGGTCATGGGATTGGCGCGGGCCGGTACCGGTTATCCGGCGCACGCGCGTATCGAAGGCTGGGATTCACGGCTGTGACGAACAATATTCTCGTTTCTTGGTAGCTTTCCCATGAGCCTGGAAATCTACCGACAGGCACTGGCAGGCGCGCATCGTTCCGCGAGACATCCGTTCTGGTCAGGCGTTGTCATCGTCGTCGGGATCTGGTGCGCACTGGCGGGCTGGGCGCTATGGGACCGCGCCACCGAGCTGCGCCATGTCCATGCCGGACTGGCACGCGTTGCCGCCTTGCTTGGCGAACACGCCGAAGGCACGCTGTCCGAAGCGGACCAGCTCGCATCGCTGGTTGGCGGTGCCGTGGCCGAACGCGGGCCCGCATTGCCGCTGGCGCAGTGGATGCGCAGCGGCTACCTGGTGGTCGAGCCATTTCTCGAGGTATCCGTGCTGGACCGCGCCGGCACCCTGCGCGCCTCCACCAGCGCCGGCTTCGCTTCGCCGGAGCTCGGCGACCGCCAATACGTCAGCCTGCACGAAAAGCGCGCGCGGCCCATGCTCTACGTGGGCATACCGGTGGCCGGGCACATGAGCGGGCGCTGGTCGATGCAACTGTCGAAAGGCATCGTGGACCCGGCCAGCGGGCGCTTCCTTGGCGCAGTGGTGGTCTCGCTCGACCCGGGCCGCCTGTCGGATTTCTACGCGCGCGCGGGGCTGGGCGCATCCGGCACCGTCCTGCTGGCCGGCACCGACGACTACGTGGTGCGTGCGCGCTGGAGCGAGCAGGGCCGCCAGCCGGGCCAGGTGCTGCTGCCCGGCTCCGCGCTGCGCGGGGCGCTGGCCGGCGGGCACGGCGGCATCGTCACCTGCCACTGTGCCGACGGCATGCGCGAGGCCGTGGCCGGGAATGGCGCGCGCGATGCCGGCACGTGCATCTACGCCATCCAGCGCCTGCCGGGGCGCAACCTGGCGCTGCTGGCAGGCGTCGGCAGCAGCGCGGCCCTGGCCAGCTACCACGAGCGCCTGCGCGCGGCCATCGCCATCGCCGCGCTGGTGACGGTGCTGGTGCTGTTCTTCCAGGTACGCCAGTTCGCTGCCTTGCGCGAACTGGCCGCGCTGGCCGACCGCGAGCGCGTGGTGCGCGACATCCTCGCCGAGAAGAAGCAGCATCTGCGCGGCCTGTTTCTCGCCATGCCGGACGGCGTGGCCGTGTTCGGTCCCGACCGCGTGATCGACGAAACCAACACCGCGCTGTGCGAACTGCTCGGCGTAGCGCTGCCGCGCCTGCGCGGCGCCACGCAGCGCGAGTTCGTCCACTGGCTCTACCGCGGCCGGCAACCTGCGCGCCAGGCCTGCGGGCCCGGGCAGTTGCTGGCCGAGCTGGACCGGGCCGAGGCCGGTGCGGAGTTCGCCGGCATCGTCGAGTTCGACATGGCGGTGTCGCCGGCCTATGAAGTGCGCATCGTGCATGCGGCCAGCGGCGGCGGGCTGGTGCTGGTGCTGCGCGACGTCACCTCGCGGCTGCGCCACGACCGCATGAAGTCGCATTTCGTCTCGGCCGCCGCGCACGAGCTCAAGTCGCCCGTGGCAGGCATCGCCGGCTATGCCGAGCTGCTCGGCGCGAACGCGGTGCCGCCCGAGCGGCGCGCCGGCATCTACCACGCCATCCACGCGCGCGCGCGCCAGCTCAACGACCTGCTCTCCGACATGCTCGACCTGGCCCGCATCGAGGCGCGCAGCAGCGGCGCGCACGAGCGCCAGCGCGTCGACATGGCCGCGCTCGTGCGCGACACCGTGGCCGGCGACTTCGCCGCGGAGGGCAGGCTGCGCGTGCGCGCGGAGCACGCGCCCTTGTACGTGCTGGCCGACCGTGCGCAATTGACGCAGGCCGTGCGCAATCTGGTGGAGAACGCGCTCAAGTATTCTGACGGCAGGGACGAGGTCACCATCAGCGTGTGGGCGCCGCAGGAGCACGACAAGGTATCGGTGCGCGTAGAGGATCAGGGTATCGGCATGACGAAGGAAGAAGCAGGCATGGCGTTCGAGAATTTTTACCGCGCCAACCGCCGCGGCGCCACCAAGGGCAATGGCCTCGGGCTGGCGATCGTGCGCGAGATCGTGGCGGTRCACCAGGGGCAGATCACGCTGAGCAGCGAGATCGGCAAGGGCACCGTGGTGACATTCAGCCTGCCGGCGGCCGCGTGATGCGCTGCCTGGGGGCGCGGCCGGCCCGTGGCGAGGCGCTGCCGCTGCTGGCGGCGTTGCTCGCTGCCAGCCTGGCGCTGGGCCTGATCCTGCTGCTCGCCGTGCACGACGCGCGCGCACGCGTGGAGAGAATCTCCTCGGCGCTGCGCGACAACATGGAGCTGGCGCTGGCGGACACGCTCGGCATCGCCTACCGGGACCGTACACTGGTGGGCGCACCGTGCCGGGCGGTGGCACGCCAGCTGCACGAGCAGGGCGCCTACACCGCCTATGTGCGCGACGTGGTGCTGGTGGCGCACGGCATGCGCTACTGCTCGGCGGTGCGCGGGGAGATTGCGCTGCCGCTGGACGATCTGCTGGCCTGGCGCCCCGGCCTGCAGTACCGGCTGGCCACGGCCGGGCCCGGCAAGGCCACGGCACTGGCGGTATTCCTCGGCACCACGCCCGGCAACGGCGTGCTGGTGTGGGTGGACGGGCGCTACCTGGCCGACATGGTGCAGTCGGCCGGCAGGCTGGGATTTCCCGACATTGGCATCGAGGTTGCCGGCACGCGCTTCATGCTCGGCGCCGTGGCCGTGGCCGTGGCCGGCGGCGAAGCGGCCGGCGCGCCCACCCTGGTCCCGCGCGACACGCTGTGGCACGGCACGCGCGGGATCGTCGACGTGCGCCAGCTGGCGGGGCATCCGATTGCCGTGATCGCCAGCGCGCCGCGCGCCGTGATCTTGCATGAGTGCCTCAAATACCTGGTGTTGCCGCCGCTTGCCGCCGCGCTGGCCGCGCTGGTCGCGTGTGCGCTGCGGTCGCGCCGCGCCGCGCGTCGCTCGTTCGCGGCTGAGCTGCAGCGCGGCCTGCGCCATGGCGAGTTCATACCCTACTACCAGCCGGTGGTCGATCTCGAAAGCGGCTTGTGCACGGGAGTGGAAGTGCTGGCGCGCTGGCAGCATCCGCGCCGCGGCCTGCTCGAGCCCGAGCACTTCATCCCGGCCATCGAGCAGCAGCGCCTTGCGGTGGCGCTCACGCAGGGCCTGATCCCGCAGGTGCGGTGCGACTTCGAATCGCTGGCATTGCCGCCGGCCTTCCATATCGCCTTCAACATCACCGCCGAGCATTTCGACGCCGCCGGCTTCTGGGCAGAAGACTCCCCGCTGCTTGCGCTGTTGCAGGCCAACGTGACGCCTGTGCTGGAGATCACCGAGCGCGATGCGGTCGCGCTGGTCGAACACCAGCGCAGCGCCATCCAGCGCGCCAAGGCACGCGGCATCAAGCTCGCCGTGGATGACTTCGGCACCGGCTACTGCGGCCTGGCGTACTTCAAGCAGTTCGAGGTGGATTTCCTCAAGCTCGACCGCCTCTTCGTGCAGGCCGAGCCCGGCGACAGGGTCAGCGGGCAGATCGTCGATGCCACGCTCAGCTTTGCTCACGCGCTGGATATTGCCGTGGTGGCCGAAGGCATCGAGTGCGAACAGCAGCGCGCGCTGCTGGCGGACAAGGGCGTGCGCCTGGGGCAGGGATATCATTTCGCGCGCCCGATGACCCTGGCCGGGTTGCGCGAGTGGCTGCCTTCGCGGCTCGAACCGGCGCCGACGCCGGCGCCGTCGTCATGGCCGATCCACGGGCCGCACGAGCCGGCACGCGACAACCATGTCGACGTGCAAATATGAAATCATCTTCCTATTTTAAAATGATAAAAATGATATAGAATGCCGGGCATAGCCTTGCTTCCCCGTCGGGCTATGCGCCTCCCTGCCGGACATCCCCTTGCCGGCCAGCGCCTCGTGCCCGACGCGAGGCGCTCTTTTCGCTTTCCCGCGCCGCCATTGCCGGCGTCTTCACCTCTCCGGCTTTCATTGCTCCCGTCCTTGCCGCCACCGGCCGCGCCGCCGGAGCGGCCCGCAAGTAGGCGTGCGTCCTACATGCCTTCCAGCCGACGCCGGACAGGCGCGGGCACGGCGCCCGCCTAAGCTGGTTCCAGCGCCTTCCCGCTCATGCCGATGGGCGCGGCGCCGGCCCGGCGGGTGACCACGGGCCTGCGGCAAGAAGGCGGTTCATCCTGTACCGTCGCTAACCGGAGCACATCATGAACAAGGACCAGGTGAAGGGCCGTATCGAGGAAGCCAAGGGCAAGGTGAAGGAAGTGGCCGGCAAGGTCACTGGCAGCGCCAGCACCGAGATCAAGGGCAAGGCGCAGCAGATCGCCGGCAAGACGCAGGCCGCGTATGGCGATGCCCGCCAGGACGCCAAGCGGACCCGCTGACACGCCGGGCGCGCGGCCAGGCAGGGCCTGGCCCGCGCCGATGAAACAAGCTGCCGCTAAAAAGCTCAGACGCAAAAGACCAGACGCCGCGCAAGCTGCTCCTGCCATCCCGGCAGGGGCCGTTGCGCGGCGTCTGTCTTTGTTCCTGCAGTCTGGCCCGAGCGGGCCGGCGCCCTGCTCAGCTGAACCACTCGTTGTAGTAGCGCGTGCAGGTGCCGGCCGGGCGGAACGTGTAGGGCAGTTCGGCAAGCGCGGCTGCGTCGAGCGAACCGAAGGGGATATCCAGGCCCAGGCTGTTCGCCTCCGTCGCGCCGTCAGGGCGCTGGGTTTCGAGGGCGGGTTTGTGATGCGTACTCATGATGGTTCTCGCTTGGGTTCGCATGACACGTAAGCGGGGGTCATGCATGCGTGCCGTCCTTATCGGGGGCGGCAACGCCGTTGAAACGGCAACGTGCTCATGTGGCTGCCATCGGTACGGGCCATGGTAGCCAAATCCGGCCGAAAGAAAATCCGGCTCCGGCAAAACACACTGTTGCTGAATTGCGTTCAATAACGGCCTCCCGCGCTGCCGGCGTCACCTCCCGGCCTTGCAAAGGCCGCGCCGTGCCGTTCCCGGCCCATCCGGCTGATGGCCGGGTTTTGCGCCTCGCGGGCGCCACGCCGCGCGCCGGTGTGCAAACCCGCCTTCATTCGTCGGTCCGATCGGCCTATATTTGGCCTTGTCCACTGCGTCACTGAAACCGGAGGAAGTGGCCATGCCCCGCTCCATGCCGTTGCCGCCGTGCTTTGCCGATCGCCGCGAGGCGGGAATCTACCTTGGCCGGCACCTGGCCGAGACGGGTTACAGCGCCGCGGTTCTGGGCGAGGCGCCGCTGGTGCTGGCGCTGCCGCGCGGCGGCGTGCCGGTGGCCTTCGAAGTGGCGCGCCTGCTCGAAGGCCGGCTGGACATCCTGCTGGTGCGCAAGATCGGCGCGCCSGGCTAYCCGGAACTGGCRYTKGGCGCGGTGGTGGAAGGCGATGCGGCCGGCGGTGCCCCGCATACGGTCGCCAACGACGATCCCTGGACCCGGCGCGCGCTCGACAGCGGTGCCTTCGATGCGGAGCGCGGCCGCCAGCTCGACGAGATCGCGCGGCGCCAGCAGCGCTACCGCGGCGGCGCGCCGGTACCGGCCATGGCCGGGCGTACGGTGATCGTGGTGGACGACGGCGTGGCGACCGGCGCCACCATGCGTGCCGCGCTGGCGGGCGTGCGCGGGGCGGGGGCGCGCACGGTCGTCGCGGCCGTGCCGGTGGCCTCGGTGGACGGGCAGGCCAGCCTGGTGGCCGCGGCCGACCATGTGATCTGCCTCAACGTGCCGGCGAGCTTCGGCGCCGTGGGCGCCTTCTACCTGGATTTCCGCCAGACCACCGACGAAGAAGTCATTGCGCTCCTGCGCCAGGACGCGTGCGGGCGGTCCGCATAAGGATGGCCCGGCACCGGATCCGGTGTGGTTCCCGTCGCGCTAGCGTGGTGGCGCCGCCAGCCTTGCCTTGAGGTGCGGCACCAGCCCGCCGGCCCGAAGCAGCGCGCGCAGGAATTCGGGAATCGCATCGCAGGCCACGCGGCTGCCGTCGGGCAACAGCAGCACCGAACGGTCGAGGTCGAGACGGGCCTGGGCGCCATCGGCCAGCCGCGAGGTATCGGCGCAGGTCAGCACCGGCAGGCCCAGGTTGATGGCGTTGCGATAGAACAGCCCGGCGAAGGAGGTCGCGACCACGGCCGCCACGCCAAGCTGGCGCAAGGCCTGCGGCGCCTGTTCGCGCGAAGAGCCCACGCCGAAGTTGCACCCTCCCACCAGCAGGTCGCCGGGCCGCACGCCGGCGGGAAACTCCGGGCGCAGCCCGGCCAGGCAGTGGCGCGCGATCTGTTCGATGCCGTCCTTCATATGGGCCCCGGGCGCCATCTGGTCGGTGTCCACGTTGTCGCCGAAGCGCCAGATGCGGCCGCCGGGCGGCGGCGGGACGGGAACCGGGCTCATGCCAGCATCTCGCGCGGATCGATGATCTTGCCGGCCACGGCGGAGGCCGCGACGGTCAGCGGGGAAGCCAGCCAGACCGCACTGCCGCTGTCGCCCATGCGACCGGCGAAATTGCGCGCGGTGGAGGCGATGGCGCGGCTGCCGGCCGGAAAGCGCGATGCGCCGTACCCGGCGCAGGCGTTGCAGGCGTTGGGCAGCAGGTGCGCGCCGGCGTCCAGCAGGGCGGCCAGCGTGCCTTCCCGCTCGGCTTGCTGCTGGTCGCGCAGCGAGGCGGGCGCCAGCTGCAGGCTCACGCCCGGCGCCACGCGCCGGCCGCGCAGCACGCTGGCGGCCATGCGCAGGTCTTCGAGCTTGGCGCCGGTGCAGGCGCCGAGGTAGGCGATATCCACCGCCTGGCCGGCAACCTCGCCGACCGGTCCGGTGTTGGCCGGCGAATGGGGCGCGGCCACCTGCGGCGCCAGCGCGCCGGCGTCGAAGCGGTGGCTTTCCAGCAGCGCGGCGCCGGGGTCGGTGCGCCAGTGCGCAAGGGCAATGGCGTCGAGGGTGGCGGCCGGCACGCCGGCCTCGGCCAGCCACGCCACGGTAGTGGCATCCGGCGCGATCAGGCCGGTCTGCGCGCCCAGTTCGGCGCTCATGTTGGACAGCGTCATGCGCTCCTGCATGGGCAGCGCGGCGACCGCCTCGCCAGCGTATTCGATGGCCTCGTAGCGACCGCCGCCCAGGCCCATCCGGCCGCACAGGAACAGCATGATGTCCTTGGCGCAAACCCCCGTGGCCAGCCTGCCGTCCCACTGCAGGCGGATGGTGTGCGGCACGCGCAGCCAGATTTCGCCGGTGGCCAGCACGCCCGCCATCTCGGTGGCGCCGATACCGAACATATAGGCACCGAAGGCGCCGCCCGTAGGGCTGTGGCTGTCGCCCCCGACGATAAAGCGCCCCGGCAGCACATGGCCATGCTCCGGCAGCACCACGTGGCAGATGCCCTTGCCGTCGATGAAGTGAGGCAGGCGCGCCTCGCGCACCCAGTCGCGGGTGAAGCGGACGATGGCCTCGGCCTCGGGATCGGCCGCGGGCACATAGTGGTCGGTCACCACCACATAGCGCTCGGGATCCCATATCTTGGCGCCCAGTTCGCGCAGCAGCGGCGCCACGCGGCGCGGCCCGCTGGAGTCGTGCGACATGGCCAGGTCCACCTGGCAGGTCACCACCGAGCCCGGCGCGACCGTGTCCAGTCCGGCGGCCCGGGCCACCAGCTTCTGGGCGAGCGTGGCCGGTACGTGGGGCGCCCCGGCGAGCGGCTTCATTCCGGGGTGGCTCCCGAGTACTTGACCACCTTGGCCCAGCGCTTGATGTCATCGCGCACGAAGGCCGCGAAAGCCTGCGGCGGATTGCCCACCGGTTGCGCGCCGTCCGTTTCCAGGCGCTTGCGCACCGAGGGCGATTCCAGGCCCTTGTGGGCGGCCTGGTAGAGCGCCTGCAGGACGTCCGGCGGCAGCGCGGCCGGGCCGAACAGGCCGAACCAGGCGGACGATTCGAAACCCTTCACCGTGTTGCCGATGGGCGCCGCGCCCGGAAACTGCGGCAGCGGCGCGGAACTGGTCACGCCCAGCACCTTGAGCTTGCCGCTCTTGACGTGGGGCAACACGTTGAAGGTGCTGGCGAACATCAGGTCGACCTGCCCGGCCAGCAGGTCGGTGATGGCCGGCGCGGTGCCCTTGTAGGGAATGTTGACGATATAGGTGCCCGTCATCATCTTGAACATGTCGCCGGCCAGGTGCACCGACGAGCCGACCGAGCCGATGGCGAAGTTCAGCTTGCCGGGCTTGCTCCTGGCCAGCCGGATCAGTTCGGGGATGTTGTTGGCGGGCAGGGCGGGCGTCGCCACCAGCACGCTCGGCACGCTTGCGACCAGCGTGATCGGGGTGAAATCCTGGATCGGGTCGAAGGGCAGCTTCTTGTACAGCGTGGCGTTGATGGTGTGGCTGGTGAAGCTCATCAGCAAGGTGGTACCGTCCGGCGCGCTCTTGGCAACCAGGTCGGCGGCGATATTGCCGCCGGCTCCCGGGCGGTTTTCCACCACCACGCTCTGCTCCAGCTCGCGCGCCATCTCCTGGGCGATGGTGCGCGCCAGCGTGTCGGTGGTGCCGCCCGCCGGTGCGCCCACCAGGATGCGGATGGGCTTGCCGCCGGCAATCTGGGCTGCCGGCGCGGGTCCCGCCAGCGCAAGGCTGGCGAGCGCACCCAGCAGCGCGAGCAGGGCGGTGCGTCGCGGCGGACGGTCAAGGCGCGGGAACGGAGGTCGGACCATGGAGGGAGCTGGCATCGCGGATTCCTTCAGGGAAAGCTCTGGAGTGCGCAGTATCGCCCGTCCCGGCCTATTCGCGCAGCCCCGTGCGTGCCTCGTTCTCCACCCAGACGTTGGCGCTGTCGCCGCCGGCCGGAGACAGCTCCATGCGATATTCGTAGCGGTCCGGCCGGTACTGGCCGAGCAGGAACTGCACCGGGCGCCCACCCTTGTCCAGCACCACGCGGCGCACTGCCAGCAGGGCGCCGCCCACCGGCACGTCCAGCAGCGGTGCCACCACCACGTCGGCCAGGCGGGCCGACAGCGTCTGGCTGGCGCGGCCCAGCTGCACGCCCGAGCCCTGCAGCAGGCGCAGCATCGGCGTGGTTTCGAGGTCCTTGCGGTTCAGGCCGCGGCCCAGTTCGGCCGGCAGGTAGGCGGTGATATGCGACAGCGGGCGGCTGGCGTAGTGACGCACGCGCACCACCTTGACGACCGGGTCGCCAGGCTGCAGGCCAAGTGCCTCGGCCACTTCCGGGGTGGCGTGGACGTCATCGATCGAAATCACCTTGACCGAGGTCTTCTGCCCCATGTCGATGATGTTGTCGAGCAGGCTGCCCGGGCGATCGCCTAGCGTGACAGGCTTGATCGGGTGCGGATTGACGAACGTGCCGAGGCCGCGGTGGCGGCGCACCAGGCCCTCCTGCACGAGGCGGTCGAACACGCGGCGCATGGTCACGCGCGATGCGTGGAACTGCTTGGCAAGGTCGATTTCGCCGGGCAAGGGGCCCTGGCCGAACCGCCCTTCGACGATCTGTTGGCGTAGTACCACGTAAATCTGGTGATACAGGGGAACGACGGCTTCACTCATGGTTTCCCTTGCGTGCGGGTGACAAGTCTCTAATAGGCTTAATGTACTTTAAATCAGACATAGAGCCTAGTTATGTCTCTAGTTGTGCCTTATTACACGCCCGCCTGGCCCCGGATCGTTGCGCGCACGCACCGCATATGAAGCCTGAGCCCTAATTGACGGAGGTATTGTCTGGTAACCGCAAGGCCATCGAAGCGCACCTCTTCACGTGCTGCCGGTCTTCACCCACAGGCCCGGATCGGCTGCATGCGGCGACCAGTGCACCGGCCGGGAGGCCTGTTTCAGTTGCGATACAGCGGCCGCTGCCGGGGGTTTTCCCTTGCGACCTGCCTTAAAGGCCTGATCGGCAGGGGTTATTGCGGCGCTTGCGCAGACCATTCGCGGTGACGTTGGATACGCGCTGTCACAGCCATGTGACATGTTGTGTGCGGCTCACAGCGGCGGCTCACGTGCAGGTGGCACGCAAATGATTCCCTGCCCGCCATGAATGCTTTGTAGCCCTTGTATTTCAAGGGATTGCCGCGCCGGCCGCAAGCGCTGGCACCGATTATGCGGAAAGGGAGGCTGGTTTGGCCGAAGTGCCTGACCCGCGCCTCCCACCGTCGTTCTCCCCGAGCGGCAGCGAGAGGCAGAGCCGCTGTAAATCCTCCTGGGAGCTTTGTATGAAAAAGACCTTACTTGCGTCGGCGATCACCCTAGCCCTTGGGGCTGGCGGTCAGGCCATGGCCAACCCGACGAATAACAATGACGTCAAGTGGAACGGCGACAACACGCAGACGGCCACTGCGACGTCCACTCAGTCCGGCGGTGGGGCTTCGGCAAATGAGAATTCCAATGCCTGGCAGGATAACAGCACAGCCACCAAGACAAGTACCGATACCCGTACTTCAACCAAGACTTCGACCTACACCTCCAACAAGACTTCAACCTCCAACAAGACCAATACCGACAACAAGGGCAAGGTGACCTTTGACGAAGGCTATGGCAATGCTGGCGCCAACAACGGCAGCTCGGCCACCGCCAACCTCAGCAACTCCTTCAACAGCAGCAAGGCCATTGCCATCAGCAAGCTGTCGGGCTCCGTCAGCGGCGTCAAGGTCTACGGCATCGGCAATACGGCTAGCAACTCCGGCAATGCCAACGGCGGCTGGGGCGGCAAGGGCGGCGCTGGCTATGGTGGCGACGGCAAGGGCGGCACCGGCGGCAATGGTGGCAATAGCGGCAACGGCGGCAGCGGCGGCAGCGGTGGCTCGGCTACCAACGGCAGCGCCACGGCTGGCGCTGCGTCCGCAGGCACCGCCAATGCTGGCCATGGCGGCAGCGGTGGCGACGCCAAGGGCTATGGCGGCGACGGCGGCGACGCCAAGGGCTACGGCGGCGGCGCGCTCAGCGCCAGCGTCGGCGTAGGCGGGCGCGGCGGCATCGCCAAGGGCTCCGGCGGCGACGCCTATGGTGCCAGCCTCTCCAGCGGCGGCAAGGCAGGTGGCGCGTGGGCCGGTGGCGGCAGCGCTGGCGGCCTGGCGGCAGCGGCGGGCGGCAGCAGCGGCTCGAAGTCGGGCAGCGGCGGCAATGGCTTCTTCGGCAACGGCGGCCCCGGCGGCACCAGCACGGCTGGTGCGGGCGGTGCAGGCTCCACCGGCGCCACCACCACCACGGCGGGCGCAGGGACTGCGACCGGCGGCGGAGGCGGCGGCTCGACCGCTGGCGCATCCAGCCCGACTGGCGGTGCAGGTACTGGCACGGGTGGCAATGGCGGAGCCGGCTCTGGCGGCACGTCCACGGCTAGCGGTGGCGCCGGCTCCGGCACGGGCGGCTATGGCGGTTCCCAGGTCAGCGTGGCCGGCAATGGCGGTAATGGCGGCAATGCAACCAGCGGCGGCGCTTCGACCCAGGCCAGCAATGGCAGCGCGACGGCCGGCAGCGGCGCGGTCGGCGCGGCTTCCGGTGCCGGTGGCGCTGGCGGCACGGGCAACGGCGGCACGGGCGGTGTTGGCAATGGCGCAGTGGGTGGAGCCGGCGGCGCCGGTGGCGCCAACTATGTCGATGCTGGCACCTTCAACATGTCCAACGCGATGAGCAGTGTCGGCCAGTCGGCCGCGGGCATCATGATCGCCAACCAAAACAGCGGCATGGCGTCGCTGGTGCAGCAAAGCGTCAATGTTCAGGCCAACCTGAACGTCGGCAAGTAAGGCAGGTGCGCGGCAGGGGCGCGCGCCGCGGGTGGATGGCCCGCGCGCGCTCCCTGCCGGCCCGGCTCGACTCCGGCAACTCAAGGCATCCCGGCGCGCGTCGCGTGCCGGGATGCCCATTCGACGAAGCGTCCACTCGTCTCTTGCGTGCCCGTTCGGATGGGGCGGCGGGCAGGAGGCCGAAGGAGACACCAAAATGCGATCGGTCCGCTTTGCTGTCACTGTCATGGCGACAGCCATCGTGGTCTGGCCTGGCTTGCAAGCCCTGGCCGAACCGTTGCCCGCCGGGCCATCCGCCGCAGTGCCTGCGGCAAGCACCGGACCCGCCCTGAACACCAGCGCGGCGGCCCCGGAACAGGTTCCTCCCGCAGCGGCGGGCGGTACGCAGCGCGGCGTGTTCGCCGGCCTGGGCAAGCCGGTTGCCAGCAACAAGCTCGACGATATCCGCGGCGGATCCGAACTGGTGGTCAACGACATGCGTCTGGCCGGCACCGTGGCCGACAACAGCGCGAACCGCATCATGAGCGGTGCCAACAGCATCGCCGACGGCTCGTTCGCCAGCGCCTCGGGCCTGCCCACTGTCATACAGAACTCGGGCTCCAACGTGCTGATCCAGAACGCCACGATCATCAACGTGCAGTTCAAGCCATGACGCTGCGCAAGCTGCTACTGCAGGCCACCCTGCTGCTGGCCGCGGCCGGCGCGCCGGTGGCGTGGGCCGACTATGCGATCGTTCCGGGCGACGGCAGCAATTTCTTCAGCGTGCGTGTCACCAGCCTCAAGGAGGCGCGCTACAAGACCACCATCCGCCAGCAGTACGATTTCAGCTGCGGCTCGGCGGCGGTGGCCACGTTGCTGACCTACCAGTACGGCTATCCGGTCAGCGAACAGGTTGTATTCGCCAACATGTTCGTCAACGGCGACCAGAACAAGATCCGGCAGGAGGGCTTCTCGCTGCTGGACATGAAGCGCTTCCTCGAGTCACGCGGCTTCCTCGCCGATGGCTATGAGCTGCCGCTGTCCAAGCTGGAGGAAACCCAGATCCCCGCCATCGTGCTGGTGGTCGAGAACGGCTACCACCATTTCGTGGTGATCAAGGGCGTCCACGGCAACCGCGTGCTGATCGGTGACCCGGCGCTCGGTACGCGCGCAATCTCGCGCGAGCATTTCGAATCGATCTGGGACAGCCAGTTGCTGTTCGTCATCCACAACCGCGAGGATTCGGCGCGCTTCAATCTCGCGGCCGACTGGCGCATTGCGCCTACCGGCCCTTACTCCATGGGTATCAACCGGGATAGTCTGTTCTTCACTGTCATGCCCTCGCATGGCAGTAGCGACTTCTAAGGAACGCATCATGTTCCAGACATCCTCGAAGCCCGCGCACTCCCGCCGCAGTGGGGCCGGTCCGGCCACGGCGATGGTGCTGCTGGGCGCAGGCCTGGCCTGCGCCGGGCATGCGCGGGCCGACGAAGGCACGGGGCTCGAAGCGCTCGACACGCGCGGCGCTCCCGATGCCGCCGGCTTCACGGTCACGCCCGCCGCTCAGGCGGAACCTTCCAATCCTTACCTGGCGGCGGCGCTCGGCAACATGGCCGGGCGGACCCCGGCGTCGCTGGACATCGAGGCCCTGCCGGCCGCGCAGGCGGAAGAGCCGCCGGCCGCCCTCATCGCGCGTACCGCGCATGCCGCCGATGCAGCAGATATGGCTCCGGCAACCGCCGCCGTGGCCGGCGTCGCGATGGCCGATGCCGCGGACACGCGCGCGGCGGTCGCGCTGCCGGCCCCGGACACGCCGCCGGCTTTGGCGGCGACCGGCGACAGCGTGGCCAAGGCCGCCGCGCCCGCGCCTGAACGCGCGGTGCTCGCGCCACGAGATGACACAGCCGCCCGGAAGCCGGCTGCCCCGCAACAGCATCTGCAGGATCCGCGCGGCGGCTTCGCCGAAGCGGCACGCCCGGCGCCGCAGACGATCGAGGCCATCGTGGCAGCGGCGGTGCCGCCCGCCGCCCAGGAGAGTCCCCAGGCCCAGACCCCCCATGTGCACGCCGCGCGCAGCACCATGGCGAGCTGGAAGCCGGTGGAGAAGGACCGCCTCGACGACCTGCGCGGCGGCTTCGACGTGGGTGCCGGCCTGCAGGTTTCGTTCGGCATCCAGCGTGCCGTGTACATCAACGGTGCCCTGGTGGTGTCGACCAGCCTCACCATTCCCGACATAAGCCGCATCACCGCCAGCCAGGCCTCGCAGCTGGCGGCCGCGCTTGGCGTGGCGACCGGCGCCGGTGCCGCGGCCGCCGCGACGGTCAACCATGCGCTCGCCTCCAACCCGGTGACCGGCGGCGGCGGTGCCGCACAGGGCGGCAATGGCAGCAGCAGTACCAGCACGGGCGCCAGCGCGGCGGGCGTGGCGATGACCAGCCTGCCCGCTTCGGTGGTGTCCTCGGGCGCGGCCACGGTGACGACCAACGGTGTCATGAGCCTGATACAGAACGGGCCGGGCAACAGCGCCGCCGCCAGCGCACTGGCCGGTTCGCCGGCAACGGTAATTCAGAACTCGCTGAGTAACCAGTCGATACAGAACCTGGTGACGATCAACGCTGGAGTCAACACCTTGCAGGCATTCCGCGCGCAGGTGGCCAACCAGACCTTAAGCAACGCGCTGCTAGGCGCAGCAGGCCGGCGTTGAAGCCAGGCCGCCGCAACGGCAACGGACAAGCAGTGGATAAGCGGTAGAAAGCAGTAGAAAGCTGTAGAGAGCCGTAGAGAGAAGCTGGCAGTACGGAGAAAGGCTGTATGCGGTAAGCAGGTTGCGGACTCCTGCTCCAAGCAGTCCGCCGTCCGGGGGAGGAAGGCGAAATGAAAAACGGGTCGCTGCGCGGCATCCGGCAGGCCGGGTGTTCGACATTGCTGTTGCTCGGGGGCATGGCGCAAGGCCAGACCCCGCCAGACGACGGGCCGACCGCGGCAAAGCTGGACCAGCTCAAGCGCGCGGTGGCCGAGCAGGCCGCCGCGCTCGAGGCGATGAAGCGGTCCATGGCGGAGCAGGAAGCCACCATCCGCGAGTTGCGCAGCGTACTGGGCACGGATGTGCTGGCGCGCAAGCGTGGCGGCCAGCGCCCGCCGGGCACTAGCCCCGCGCCAGCGGCCGAAGACGCGGCCACCAATGCCGCGGCCGCACCGGCGGCCGCGCCAGGCACGCCCGGCGCGCAGGACGCGGGCAACGCCGCCATGCAGGAGAACGCCACGGCGCAAGCCGCGCAGGTGCAGCTGGCGCAGGCCGGCGACGAGCAGCCCGTGGGCAAGCCGCCGGAGGAAAGGACGCCGCCGCCGGCGATCGCGCCTATCTTCGACCAGCCCGGCGTGCTCACGCCGGTGGGCAAGCTGGTGGTCGAGCCGAGCTTCCAGTATGGCTATTCGTCCAACGATCGCGTGGCCCTGGTCGGCTATACCATCATCCCGGCCCTGCTGATCGGCCTCATCGACGTGCGCCAGGTCAAGACCTCGACCTATATCGAGGCGGTGGCGTTCCGCTACGGCCTCACCAAGCGGCTGGAACTCGAAGCCAAGGTGCCCTACGTACAGACCTCGGGCTCGACTGTCAGCCGCGAAGTCTTTACCGGCACGGCGGTCGACAACGTCTTCAATTCCAGCGGCAAGGGCATCGGCGACGTGGAGGCGACACTGCGCTACCAGATCAACTACGGCAACGAGAAGATGCCGTACTTCGTCGGCTGGCTGCGCTACAAGTCCAGCACCGGCAAGAGCCCGTTCGACGTGGTGACCGATTGCGTGACGCGCTGCGTGGGCAATACCACCGGCACCGGGCTGCCGCTGGGCCTGCCCACCGGCACCGGCTTCCAGGCCATCCAGCCCGGCGTCACCTGGCTGCTGCCAAGCGATCCGGCGGTGTTCTTCGGCACCTTCAGCTATCTGCACAATTTCGCGCGCGACAACGTCAGCCGCACCGTGCTCAATGGCCAGCAGGAGAACCTCGGCAAGATCGCGCCGGGCGACATCTTCGGCTTCAACTTCGGTATCGGCCTGTCGCTGAACGAACATGCCTCGTTCAGTATCGGCTACGACCAGAGCATCATCTGGCCGACCAAGCAGAACGGGCAGACGGTGGCGGGCTCCGTGCGCGTGACGCAGGGCACCCTGCTGGTAGGGTATTCGTACCGCTTCAACAGCCGCTACACGCTGAACGTCTCCGTCGGCGCGGGGCTCACGCAGGACACGCCGAACCTGACGGTGACCTTGCGCCTGCCGATCACGTTCTGAGGCAGGTGGCGCACATGGTACAGCGCGGGTACAGCGCGAGGTGACGCCGGGCCGGCATGTGACGGAGGGCGCCTTGCGCTGGCCACGCGGCTGGCGTACAAATGAAGAACCCCGTCCCCAGGGCGGATACGGATGCACCTCCACCGGACGTTCTCTCGTCCAGGCGTGATGGCGACTCCGCATGCACACTGCTGCCGGGATGGCCCGAAAATGGCCTGTAATGGCCTGAAGCGAGGAGAGAGTCATGCGCAAACGCATCTTCTGGTTGTTGCCCGATCTGGCGAGTGCCCGCCGCACCATGGACGATCTGCTGCTGGCGCGCATCGAGAACAGTCATATCCACTTCATCGCGCGCGACGGCGCCGATATGACCGGCCTGCATGAAGCCAACCTGTTCCAGACCTCCGACATCGTGCATGCTGCCGAGATGGGCCTGATGGTCGGCGGCGGCATCGGCATCATCGCCGGCGCGCTGGTGGCCATGTTTCCCATCGTCAGCGATACGCCACAATGGGGGCTGGTGGGCGTGCTCGCCGTGCTGGGCGCGGTGTTCGGGGCGTGGGCCTCGAGCATGATCGGCTGCTCCGCGCCGAACAGCCGCCACAAGGCCTTCGAAAAAGAAATCGAGGAGGGCAAGATCCTGCTGATGGTGGACGTGCCGCGCGGGCGCATCGAAGAAATCGAAGCCCTGCTGGAAGCGGCCCATCCGGAAGCCCGCTTTGCCGGCCTCGATCCCGCCGTACCCGCCTTTCCCTGAGTTTCGGCGCGGGGCCGCCCCGGCCCCGCGTTCCGCCTTGCACGCGCCCGGCGCCAGCGTCGGGCGCGTCCTGCCGCGCCCTGGCTTCCTCCCTCCTTGCTCCTCCCTCCGCTCTCTTTCGCTTTCCCGTTGCCGCGCGATCGCCGCGCACGCCTTGCCGCAGTCATCCGGTTTGCAACAGCCAGTTTGCCGAATGGCACGTCTTTGAGGTAATTTGCGTGCAGCCGCTTCATCGCATGAAGCGCGCCATGAAAACAGAGCAAAGCGAAAGCAAGACGATTCGCAAGCGAAAAAAGGGGTCGGAGATGAGGACAACACGGATCGCGCGCGGCCTGCTGGCCGCCGCGCTGATAGCGGCCGCGCCGCTGGCGCAGGCGGAGCCAGGCATCAGCAAGGGCACCATCAGGATCGGGCAGTCGGCGGGCGTCACCGGCCCGGTGGCGGGGTCGGTCAAGGAGCAGATCGCCGGCGCCCAGGTCTACCTGAGCACGGTCAACGCCAATGGCGGCGTAGCCGGCCGGCGCATCGAGCTGGTGACCTACGATGACGGCTTCGACGCCAAGCGCACGCCCGGCAACGTGCGCAAGCTGGTGCTGGAGGACAAGGTGTTCGCGCTGTTCATGGTGCGCGGCACGCCGCAGAACGAAAGCATCCTGCCCATCATCAACGCCGAGAAGGTGCCGCTGGTGGCGCCGCTGACCGGTGCCATCACGCTGCACCGCCCGGTCAACCGCTACGTGTTCAACGTGCGCGCCAAGTACCAGGACGAGGTGGCCCGCGCGATCAACCACCTCGCCACCTCGGGCATGAACCGCATCGCCATCTACTACGCCAGCGACGGCTTCGGCCAGGACGTATTCGAAGGCTTCAGCACCGCGCTGCAGGCGCGCGGGGTCCAGCCCGCGGCGAGCGCCTCGTTCGCGCGCCCGATGGGCGACATCCAGGCAGGCGTGGCCACCATCAACAAGGCTAATCCGCAGGCGGTGCTGGTGATCGGCTCGGGCTCGGAGGCGGCGCGCCTGATCAGGGAGATGCGCCGCGCCGGCAGCCAGGCGCAGTTCGTCACGCTGTCCAACAACGCGGCCGATTCCTTTATCAAGGAGCTTGGCGAAGACGCGCGCGGCCTGATCATCACGCAGGTGGTGCCAGGCACCAACTCCAGCCAGATGAGCATTGCCAGCGAATACCGCAGCCAGGCGCGCCAGCAGGGCGTGGAGCCGAGCAATGCCGGCATGGAAGGCTTCATGTCGGCCAAGGTGCTGGTCGAAGGCCTGCGCCGCGCGGGGCCGGAGCCCACGCGCGAACGGCTGGTCGGCGCGCTCGAGAGCCTGCGCGACTTCGACCTGGGCGGCATCCTGATCAGCTACAGCCCTGCGCGGCACACCGGCTCGTCGTTCGTCGAGATGTCGATCGTCTCGTCCACCGGCAAGCTGATCCGCTGAACTGCCGTTCGGGTGGTCGGGTGGTCGGGTGGATCGGGTGGGGCGGGGCTGCGGTATAGTCGCCGGATGGCTATCTCACCCCTGAACCCACCCGCCAGCTCGCCCTTCTCGCTGCACGGCCGCGTGGCGCTGGTCACCGGCGGCGCGCAAGGCCTCGGCCTGGCGATCGCGGCCGCCCTGCGCCAGGCCGGCGCCCACGTGATCATTGCCGCGCGCAACGCCGCGCGCGTGCATGCCGCCGTGGCGCAGCTCTCGCCAGCAGGCGAAGACAGCGCCGGCGGCGCCGAAGCGCTGGTGCTCGACATTACCGACGAGGCCGCCGGCGCCGCCGCCTTCGCGCGCATCGACGCCAGCCACGGCCGGCTCGATATCCTCGTCAACAATGCCGGCGCGCGCAAGCGCAGCAATATGGCGCATCTCGATGCCGCCGACCTGCGCGAGATGCTGGAGACCAACCTGGTCGCGCCCTACGCGCTGTGCCGCCACGCCGCGCAGCTGATGCGCCGCGGCGGCTACGGCCGCATCATCAATGTCAGCTCGATCGCGGGCCAGGTTGCACGTGCCAATGACGTGCTCTACCCCGCCACCAAGGGCGGCCTCGATGCACTCACGCGCGCCATGGCCGCCGACCTTGGCCGCGATGGCGTGACCGTCAATGCGATCGCGCCCGGTTACTTCGCCACCGAGCCAAACCAGCCGATGGTGGCGGATGCGAGCGTGTCGGAATGGCTGCGCCAGCGCACCGCGCTCGGCCGCTGGGGCCAGCCGGAAGAAATCGCCGGCGCGGCGGTATTCCTCGCGTCGCCGGCCGCCTCCTATGTCACCGGCCATGTACTGGCGGTCGACGGCGGCTATCTCGCGCATTTCTGAGGCAGCGGTGCCGCTCAGCGCGCCCGTCCGCGCTGGAAGTGCGCCTGCACGGCTTCGATCATCGCCGCGGCGGCCGCGGAATCGCCGCGGTCCTTGAGCCGTACCAGGCAGATGTCGCGCACCAGCGATGGCAACTGCAGCGGACGGATCGCCAGGCCCTCCTGCTGGAACTGGAACAGTGCCAGCGCCGGCACCACCGTCACGCCCAGCCCCGCGGCCACCAGCGCCGCCACGGTCGCCAGGTGCTCCACCTCCATCACGCCGTTGAGCTTGAGCGGATGCAGCGCGGCGTCCAGGTGCTGGCGCACGCTGCTGGTACGCGACAGCTGGATGAAGGGCAGCCCCGCCAGTGCCTGCGGCGCCACGCGCTTGCGCCGCGCCAGCGGATGGCTGGCCGGGCACACCAGGTGGAAGCGGTCCGCCACCAGCGGCTCGACGCGCAGGTCGCTGTCCTGCGCCGGCGCGGGCGCCAGCGCGAAATCGGCCCGCCCGCGCCTGACCATCTCGATGCAGCCGTCCGCGAGCAGGTCGAACAGCTCGATGGAGATGCCCGGATAGCGCTGGTGGAACGCGGCCAGCAGCGGCGGCAGGTCGCCGGCCGCCAGCGAGGGCAGGGCCGCGATCGATACCCGCCCCTTGCGGCGCTCGGCATGATCGCGCAGCTCTGCGAACGCCGTCTCGAAATCCGCCAGCAGGCGCACCGCCACTTCCTCGAATCGCCGGCCTTCCACGCTCAGTTCCACATGGCGCGTGGTGCGCTCGAACAGGCGCGTGCCGGCCTGTTCCTCCAGCGTCTGGATCAGCGCGCTGAAGGCCGATTGCGACAGGTGGCAGGCCTGCGCGGCGCGTGTGAAGTTTCGATGCTCCACCAGCGCCACGAAGGCGCGCAAGTGTTTGACGGACAGGTTCATCGGCGGGGGCGAGGGTACTGGCGGTACCGGCGGTATCAGTGGTTGGCGGGCGTTTGGCGGGCGCCCGGGGCACGCCTGCAGGCGTGCGGCGCAAAGCGTACTTCCCGTGCATCCGCTTTTATCTGCCAAATCGATAGATTAATCCAAATTATCCGTTTTTCGGAGCAGGCTGGCAGGTCTAGAATCCATTCACGGTGGCGGCCTCGTGCGCACCGTCCTTGCCACCCGGGTTTGCGCCCGCCTCACCAGGCTTCGTCCCATGACTGCTTCCGCTCCCGCCCCCGGACCTTTGCTGATCGGCTCCGGTGCCGGCTTCTCCGGCGACCGCACGGATGCCGCCCTCCCCGTGGTGCGCACCATGATCGCGGCGGGCGGCCCCGCCGTGCTGATGTTCGAGACCCTGGCCGAGCGCACGCTGGCGCTGGCCCAGCTGGCCCGGCGCAACGATCCCGCCCAAGGCTACGAACCGCTGCTCGACGCGCTGCTCGCGCCGGTCCTGGGGCTGTGCCTGGCCAACGGCATTCCCATCGTCGGCAACTTCGGCGCCGCCAACCCGCGCGCCGCCGCCGCACGCGTGCGCGCGCTGGCCGCCGAGCTTGGCCTGGCGGCACCGCGCGTGGCGGTGGTCGAAGGCGACGACCTTGCGGACGATGCCGGCCGCGCCGTGCTGCGCCAGATCGTCGGCAGCGGCTTTCCGGAGACGCGCTTCGTCTGCGCCAACGCCTACATCGGCGCGCGCGGCATCGCGGACGCGCTCACCGACGGCGCGCAGGTGGTGGTGTGCGGCCGCGTGGCCGACCCGGCGCTGGCGGTCGGCCCGGCCATGGCGCATTTCGGCTGGTCGTGGGACGATTGGGACCGGCTGGCGCGCGCCACCATGGCCGGCCACCTGCTCGAGTGCGGCGCCCAGGTCACCGGCGGCTACTTTGCCGATCCCGGCATGAAGGACGTACCCGATGTGCATGCCGTCGGCTACCCGATCGTGCGCCTGGATGCCGACGGCAATATCGAGGTCGGCAAGGCCGCGGATACCGGCGGCTGCGTGGACCTGCGCACCGTCAAGGAGCAGTTGCTGTACGAAGTGCACGACCCCGCCGCCTACCTCACCCCCGACGTGGTCGCGGACATCAGCCAGGCCACCGTCGAGCAGCTGGGCCCGGACCGCGTGGCGGTGCGCAATGTGCGCGGCCGCGAACGGCCGGAACAGCTCAAGGCCAACCTGTTCTACCAGGGCGGCTGGATCGCCGAAGGCGAGATCTCCTATGCCGGCCCCAATGCCGCGGCGCGCGCGCGCCTGGCCGCGGAGATCGTGCGCAAGCGCATGAACCTGCTTGGCTACAGCGTGCCGATACGCTTCGACCTGATCGGCGTGTGCAGCGTGTTCGCCGACGACGGCGGCCGGCTGCTGCAGCAGGCCCTGCCCGGTGAGACGCAGGCGCAGGACGTGCGCCTGCGCGCCGCGCTCGCGCATGAGGACAAGCCGGTGGCGCAGGCGCTGCTGCGTGAGGTCAATGCGCTCTATACCTGCGGCCCCGCGGGCGGCGGCGGCGTGCGTACCGCGCTGCGCGCACGCCTGAACGCCATGTCCTGCCTGGTGCCGCGCGCCRCCGTCAACGCAAGCCATACCCTGCTGCCATGAACACTGCCACTACCGATGCCGCCGACAATATCGCCCTGTACCAGCTCGCGCACGGGCGCACTGGCGACAAGGGCGACCGCTCCAATATCAGCGTGATTGCCTACGATCCGCGCGATTTCGATCATCTCGCCGCCCACGTCACCGAAGACGCGGTGGCCGCGCTGTTCGCCCATCGCCAGCCGTCGGCCGTCAAGCGCTACCTGGT
The DNA here is from genome assembly GCF_056397345.1 of Cupriavidus sp. 05N38. Classification (NCBI taxonomy): domain Bacteria; kingdom Pseudomonadati; phylum Pseudomonadota; class Betaproteobacteria; order Burkholderiales; family Burkholderiaceae; genus Cupriavidus; species Cupriavidus sp. 05N38. Next base: position 93,467 of record NZ_JBFTNF010000013.1, on the reverse strand, counting down.
GCCTTCGCTGCAGGCGATGAACTTCGTCATCGACGGCGTGCTGGACGGCGGCGTCAACGATGCGCTCAACCTCGACACGCATGGCAAGGCACTGGCCTTCCTGCTGCTGCAGCTGGAGATTCCCTTGCCGCCGAGGCTGGCCGGCGCGGGCTGAACGGCCAGGCGCACGCGCAACGATATTGGCAACGACATTCGCGACGAGATTCGCGACGAGATTCGCACTCAACAACCACAACGAAGCCAGATTCCAACAGGAGACTCAAGATGTCCGCATACACCAAGCCCGCTTCCGCCATGAAGGTGGTCACCGGCATCGCCGCCGCGGCGCTCGCGCTGCTGGCGGGGCCTGCGCATGCGGAGTTCCCGGACAAGCCGATCCGCTTCGTGGTGCCGTTCGCTGCCGGCAGCGCCACCGACCAGCTCGCGCGCGCGATCGGCCAGGCCATCACGGTGGACGCCAAGGTCACGGTGGTGGTCGACAACAAGCCGGGCGCCAACGGCTTCATCGCCGCCAGCGACGTGGCCAAGGCCGGCCCGGACGGCTACACCGTGCTGATCACCACCAACACCACGCATGCCGCCAACGAGCACCTGTTCAAGAAGCTGCCCTACGATCCGGTCAAGGACTACTCGCCCATCAGCGCGCTCGGCCGCGGCGGCCAGATCATGGTGGTGAATCCGCAACTGCCGGTCAACAGCGTGGGCGACTTCATCGCGCTGGCCAAGAAGGAACCCGGCAAGCTCAGCTTCGGCAGCGGCAGTTCCTCCTCGCGCATCGCGGGCGAGCTGTTCCAGCAGATGGCGCATGTGCAGTTGCTCCATGTGCCGTACAAGAGCAACCCGCTGGCGGTGACCGACCTGCTCGGCAACCAGATCCAGATGATGATCACCGACACCGCCACCGGCCTGCCGCAGGTCAAGAGCGGCAAGCTCAAGGCGCTGGGCGTGTCGGGCAAGACGCGTTCGCCGCTGGCGCCCAATGTACCGACCATCGACGAGGCCGGAGTCAAGGGCTATGAGATGAGCTACTGGTTCGCGGCCTACGCGCCGGCCAAGACGCCGCAACCGGTCGTCGACAAGCTCCATGCGATGCTGGTGAAGGCAGCCAGGAGCGACACCGCCGCAAGCTTCTACCAGTCTACGGGGACGGATGTGTTCACCAGCTCGCCGGCCGAGCTGGCCAAGTTCCAGGCCGCGGAATCGGCCAAGTGGGGCAAGATCATCAAGGCGGCCAATATCCAGCCGGAGTGAACCGGGGCAGCGCTGCGGCCTTTCATGCATGAACGCCTCCCGTGACCGGGAGGCGTTTTTCGTTGCCGCCGGCCGTGCGCAGGCAGCCTTCCCGCCCGCCGATGCCGCGCTGCCCGTGCCGGATGGCCGGCGCGGCACGGAGCGCGCGCTCACATATGCGCGAGCCGCCGCGTCGCGCACTTTGCGCCGATAATGCAGCTCTGGAAGTCGCCCCCAATTTCCATGGAGCGCAGCATGAGCGTGCCTTGCCCCGCCGGCCGTCGCCGGACCGCAGTATCCCTGATCGCAGCCCTTGCCTTTGCCGGCGCGCCCGCCCTGGCGCCCGCCCAGAGCCCGGCGGCGGCGTCCCCGCCGGCCCAGCTCAGGACGCAGGTGCCCGGCTATTACCGCATGATGTTCGGCCAGTTCGAAGTGACCGCGTTGTACGACGGCTATGTCGACCTCGACACCAAGGTGTTCAAGTACAGCAGCCCCGGCGAAGTGCAGCGCTTGCTGGCGCGCATGTTCGTGGCCACGACGCCGGGCATGCAGACCGCGGTCAATGCCTACCTGGTCCACACCGGCAAGAACCTGGTGCTGGTCGATACCGGCACCGCGGCTTGCTTCGGCCCCACGCTGGGGCGCGTCGTGGAGAACCTGCGCGCCGCGGGTTATGCGCCCGGGCAGGTCGATACCGTGCTGCTCACCCACTTGCATCCCGACCATGCCTGCGGCCTGATGGCCGACGGCAAGCCGGTGTTCGCCAACGCCACGGTGTATGTCGACAAGGCCGACGCGGCCTACTGGCTGGACGAAGCCACGGCGGCGCGCGCGCCGCAGGATGCCCAGCCGTTGTTTGCCATGGCGCGCGCCGCCGTCGCGCCCTACCAGGCCAGCGGCCGGCTGCGCACCTATGCCGCCGGAGCCGAACTGCTACCCGGCGTGAGCGCCGTGCCGGCGCACGGCCATACACCTGGCCACAGCGGCTACCTGTTCAGGTCGGCCGACCACGGCATGTTGTTCTGGGGCGATCTCGTGCACAGCCATGCGGTGCAGTTCCGCCGGCCGGAGGTGGCGATGGAGTTCGACGTGGACAGCCGCCAGGCCGTGACCACGCGCAAGGCGCTTTTTGCGCAAGCCGCGCGCGGCCAGCTGTGGGTGGCCGGCGCGCACCTGCCGTTCCCGGGCATCGGCCATGTGCGCGCGGAGGGCAAGGGCTACGCCTGGGTGCCGGTGGAGTACGGGCCGCTGCGTACCGACAGGTAGGGCGCCGCCCCGGTCTGGTGCCGCGCTAGCGCCTGAAGCCCAGCACCAGCACGCCGGCGCCCACCAGCAGGATGCCGGCCCATTCGCGCAGGCTGGGCCGCTCGCCCAGGAATATCACGGCGAACACCGCCACCAGCAGCAGGCTCAGCTTGTCCACCGGTGCGACCTTGGATGCCTCGCCGAGCTTGAGCGCGCGGAAGTAGCACACCCAGGAAGCGCCGGTGGCGAGGCCGGAAAGCACGAGAAAGACCCAGGTACGGGGCGACAGCGCCAGCGGGTTGCTCCACTTGCCGGTGAACACCACGAAGGCGCTCAGCACCACAATGATCACCGCGGTGCGCACCAGCGTGGCAAGGTCGGAGTTGATGCCCTCCAGGCCGATCTTGGCGAAGATCGCCGTCAGCGCGGCGAACACCGCCGAGAGCAGCGCCCAGTGGAACCAGCCGGTCGAGGAGGCCATAGGATCGTGTCTGTGCGGTTTGCGGCGCGCTCAGAGGCGCCGGCGCTCCATGGCCACGAGCGAGGGCACGAAGCCGAGCTGGCCGAAGAAGGCCGCCTCGGAGGACCGTCCGGCGCGCAGCACCCAGGTGATATCGGGATCGTTGCCGACGATGTGGCGCACCAGCGCGCGGCCGATGCCGCGGCGCCGGTGGCTTGGCGCCACGGCCACCATCGACAGGTAGCCGTTGGAGATATCGTCGCACAGGGCACGCGCGAAACCGACGATCTCGCCATTGTCGACCGCCACCGCAACGCGCTGCGAATTGGCGATCAGGCGGGCGAAGCGCTCGGTGTTGGCCACCCTGTGTGCCCAGCCGTTGGCCGCAAGCAATTGTCTGGCAGCCTCGATCTCATCGGGCAGCAGATTGCGGATTTCCATCGGGGCTCCCATGCAAGCACATACAGCAACTCGGCGCTGCCCTTCTTTTGGGGGGGCGTCTCGAGGCGAGGACGGCGCGGGGGCCGCCAAAGACTGCAGGCAGTGTAGCGAGCGCGCGAAGGCCCGTCAATTTGCCGCCTGGCATGTTGCGCCCACTCCGAGGCGGGGTATCATGTTTGCCATGAATGCCTCGATCTTCTCTTCCGCCCACCCGGCCGATCAGCTGGCCGAGTTCAGCGACGCCGACGCGGCGTTGGCCCGTATCCTCGAAATCTACGAGGCCTCGGTCGGCGCGATACGCGCGCGCTTCGACGCCTTCGCGCGCGGTCAGCCGCTGCCGTCCGCGGCGCACGCCTGCTACCCCTACCTCGGCATCTCGGTCAACCTCGAGACCATGGTGACGGACAGCCGGCCCTCGTGGGGCACCGTGGCCTACCCGGGCGTGTATGGCACCACGGTGACGCGGCCCGACCTGCTGGCCGACTACTACCGTGACCAGATCGAGCGCCTGTTGCGCTACCACCGAGTGCCGGTGGTGGTCGGCGTGAGCCGGCGGCCGATCCCGCTGCCTTTCGTCATCGAAGCCTCCACCACCGATATCAGCTACACGCAGGCGCGCGAACTCGAAGCGTCCTTCGTGCTGCCCGAGCTGAGCCGCATCGATGATGCCATTGCCAACGGCACCTTCGAACCCGTGCCCGGCGAGGCGTGGCCGCTCTCGCTGTTTACCGGCGAGCGCGTGGACCTCGCGCTGCAGCGGCTGTATCACTACACCGGCACCGCGCCCCAGCATTTCCAGCGCTTCGTGCTGTTCACCAACTACCAGCGCTATGTCGACGAGTTCATCGCGCTGGGCCGCTCGCTGATGGCGGCCGGGGACGAGCAGGGCGCCGACGGCTACGCGCGCTTCGTCGAACCCGGCGACGTAGTGCAGGAACGCGGCGCGCCCGAGCCCGACGATGCGCTGCGCCCGCGCGCGCTGCCGCAGATGCCCGCCTATCACCTGGTGCGCGAGGACCGCCTCGGCGTGACCCTGGTCAACATCGGCGTGGGCCCGTCCAATGCCAAGACCATGACCGACCACCTCGCGGTGCTGCGCCCGCATTGCTGGCTCATGGTGGGCCACTGCGGCGGCCTGCGTCGCTCGCAGCAGCTCGGCGACTATGTGCTGGCGCACGCCTACGTGCGCGACGACCACGTGCTGGACCACGACCTGCCGCCGTGGGTGCCCGTGCCGCCCATCGCCGAGATCCAGGTCGCGCTGCAGGAAGCCGTGGCACGCGTCACCGGCCTGTCCGGCAGCGAGATGAAGACGCGCATGCGTACCGGCACCGTGGTCTCCACCGACGACCGCAACTGGGAGCTGAAGTCGAAGTCGCTATACGCCCGCTTCAACCAGTCGCGCGCGATTGCGATCGACATGGAAAGCGCCACCGTGGCGGCCAACGGTTTCCGCCTGCGCGTGCCCTATGGCACCTTGCTGTGCGTGTCCGACAAGCCGCTGCACGGCGAGCTCAAGCTGCGTGGCATGGCCAACGCGTTCTACCGCCAGCGCGTGAGCCAGCACATGACCATCGGCCTGGAGGCGATCCGCATCCTGCGCGAGGCCGGGGCCGAGCAACTGCATTCGCGCAAGCTGCGCAGTTTCGACGAGCCTGCCTTCAGGTAAGGCGCGGCAGGCCAGGCCCCGGAAGCCGGCGGCGCGGGCGATGAACGTCCCCTGCGCTGCCTGTGCCGACGGCGGCCGGCTGCACGCCGGGTCTTGCGCTACGGCTCTTGCGCAACGGATCTTGCGCAACGGATCTTGCGCAACGACCGCCCGCATCAGAAGCGGTAACCCGCCCCCATGCTGAACAGCCACGGGTCCAGGCTCGCGTTCGACAGCTTCACGCCTGCGGCCTTGACGTCCGTCGAGATCCAGGTCTTCTTGATATCCGCGTTCAGGAACCAGTTCTTCGTCAGCTTGTAGTCCATCCCGATCTGCAGCACGGGGCCCACGCTCCAGCGGTCCAGCGAGAGTGAGTTGTTGGCCAGGTTGGCACCCCAGATGCGCGTGACGTTCATGCCGGCGCCCACATAGGGACGGAAGGTGCCGTTGGGCAGGAAGTGGTACTGCACCAGCAAGGCCGGCGGCAGGTGGGAGAAGGTGCCGATCTTGCTGCCGCCCAGGTAGACGTCCTGCTTCTGCGGCACCGTCAGCACCAGTTCGGCGGCGATGTTCGGCGTGAAGAAATAGGTGACGTCGAGCTCGGGGATCCACTTGTTGTTCACCGTGATCAGGTCCGAAGGACCGACGCCGCCGATGGGATCCGACTTGTCGGCCATGTCGAGATAGGTGGCGCGCAGGCGCACCATCCAGTTGCCCTGGGCTTCCTCTGCCGCTGCGGCTGGCGTGGCGGCGAGCGCAGTGAACATGGCCATGACGGCGACAGCGGTGGTGGCGGGACGAGTGCGGACAGACAGGCGATTCTTCATGATGGTTGGCTCGGTGATGGGAAACTTCACGCACAGTGTGGCGGAGGGATCCCATGCGAGCCTTGACCGAGAGCAAGAAGAACGGCATCGGCTTTTTGCACGCGCGCGCCGCATCGTGACGCTGCGACAGCGGCCTGCGGAGCGGCGGCGCAAATACGCATTTTGATTGCCGGACCTGACTTCTAAGGACATGCGCAAATATTCGTGGCCGCGCGCGGCGACGGGCCTTACGCTGTGCACACAGTCACAGCAAGGAGCATGTCGTGGGCGCCCCGCAAAGGCGTCTTTCCGGGTGTGCCCCGTGGGGGCGGGGCACACCGGTTTTTCTGCATGCCCCGGATGGCGGCCTGCCCTCAGGCAGCCATTTCCCGCTCGCGCCGCACTGGCTGCGCGGCGCGCAGGTGCCGGTTGATGCCGGACACCACCGCCTTGAGCGATGCCGCCACGATATTGGCATCGACGCCGGCGCCGAAGCCGGTGGCGGAATCCCCGACCCGCACTTCCACGTAGCTGGCCGCGCTGGCATTGGCCCCGGACGACAGCGCGTGCTCGTGATAGTCCATTACCCGTACCGGTATATCCAGCACGCTCGCGCACGCCCCGACAAACGCATCGATCGGGCCGTTGCCGCTGCCGCGCACGCTCACGGGCTTGCCCTCGCGCTGCAGCGTTACCTCGATCTCCACCTGCCCGTTGTTGTCAGAGACCATCTGGTGGCCCACGTAGCGCAGCGGCGTCTGCGCGTCGAGGTACTCGCGGCCGAACAGGCCATAGAGGTCGTCGGCGCTGGCCTCGAGCCCGCTCTCGTCGGTCATCGCCTGCACCGCGCGGCTGAACTCGATCTGCAGGCGGCGCGGCATGTAGATGCCATGCACCTGCTCCAGCAGATAGGCCATGCCGCCCTTGCCTGACTGGCTGTTGACGCGGATCACCGCGTCGTAGCTGCGACCGAGGTCGGCGGGGTCGATCGGCAGGTATGGCACCTCCCAGATGGTATCGGGCTGCTGTTGCGCAAAGCCCTTGCGGATTGCGTCCTGATGAGAGCCGGAGAACGCGGTGAAGACGAGGTCGCCTGCGTATGGATGGCGCGGATGCACCGGCAGCTGGTTGCAGTGCTCCACGCACTGGCGCACTTCGTCGATGTCGGAGAAGTCGAGTCCGGGGTCTACGCCTTGCGTGTAGAGATTGAGCGCCAGCGTGACCAGGTCCACGTTGCCGGTGCGTTCGCCGTTGCCGAACAAGCAGCCTTCCACGCGGTCCGCGCCTGCCATCACGGCAAGCTCCGCCGCGGCCACGGCAGTGCCGCGGTCGTTGTGCGGGTGGACCGACAGCACGATCTCGTCGCGCCGGGCCAGGTGCCGGTGCATCCATTCGACCTGGTCGGCAAAGATATTGGGGGTGCTGCATTCCACCGTGGTCGGCAGGTTCAGGATGAGCGGGCGCGCCGCGCCGGGCTGCCAGATGGCGGACACCGCATCGCATACCTCGAGCGAGAAATCGAGCTCGGTCATGCTGAAGGTTTCCGGCGAGTACTCGTAGGTCCACGCGGTCTCGGGCATGGCGTCGGTGAGCGACTTGATCAGGCGCGTGCCTTCCAGTGCGATCTCCCTGACCTCCTCGCGGCTGGCGCCGAACACGATGCGGCGGAATGCGGGCGCGATGGGGTTGTAGAGGTGGACGGCCGCGCGCGCGGCGCCGCGCACGGAATCGATGGTGCGGCGGATGAGGTCTTCGCGCGCCTGCGTCAGTACCACGATGGTCACGTCGGCGGGAATGCGGTCCTCCTCGATCAGCATGCGCACGAAATCGAAATCGGTCTGCGACGCGGAGGGGAAGGCCACCTCGATCTGCTTCAGGCCGATCTTCACCAGCTGCTCGAAGAAGCGCAGCTTGCGCTGCGGGCTCATCGGCTCGATCAGGGCCTGGTTGCCATCGCGCAGGTCGGTGCTCATCCAGACCGGCGCGCGCTCGATGCGCTGGTTGGGCCAGGTGCGGTCCTTGAGGTCGACGGCGGTGGCGGGGCGATATTTGGTGGCGGGGTTGCGCAACATCATGACGGTTCTCCTTCCTCGCGGGGAGCTGCAAGGGGCAAGACTGGGATGCGCCTGTGCCGCGCGGGGCGCGGAATTCACAACGAATCCGCGCACGAAGAATCCGCGCACGAAGAATCGGCGGAATGCGCGCGCAGGAACGCTCAGGCGGGAAAAAGGGTGGCGCGAGGCTGCCGAACTGCCACGAGGCGCTAGGCCCGGCAACCGATCGGTAGTTGTAGCAGTAGCGGGGAGGACAGACGCGAAGCGGCCAGCACCGATGCGCAAGCCAGGCCGGATGCACGCACGGCCGCGCCGATGCGGGTCGCATCGGCGGCTTGGCGGCGGTGGCAGCTGGTCTGTTGCATCGGCTGGATAGTCTGGTTGCGCGGGTATCACAGGTATCGCGGTTCAGTGCAGACAAGGGGCCTGCAAGCAAGGTGCTGCGGGTCTGCGGCGATACGTGGCGTTCCGCAAGCATAGTGCACGGGCCGCGCCAGCGTCAACAAGCCGCCTGCCACGACGCCCGTGGCGGGCATGTGCGGCGACGCACGCAAGTTCCGCGCGCTCAACCGAAGAACAGGAAGCGGGAGAAAAGAAGGGCGCCAATGCCGCAGCAGAGCCGCTGCGGATCGTGAAAAGGCGGCCGGGAATCGCAGAGCGTACCCGTTTCTGCGTGGATGGCGGGCTGCATTCCCGGGCACGTTCCGCGCGGCTTTTGCGCGGTTCTTGTGCCTCGGCGGCGCCGCCTCGGCGGTCGCTGCGGCCGCGTCTTCAGCGCTACGTCAGCGCTTTCGTCAGCGCTTCGTCACGAAGCGGACCACCTGTTCGCCCTTGCCGGATTCGGCCGCGCCGGCATCCGTCGTGCTGGAGCCGCAGGTATTGCAGCCGCCGCTGTCGCAGCCGCTGGCGCAGCCGGCCGCGGCCTGCGGCGCCAGCCACGCGACCGCGCGCCGGCGCCAGCCGGTGGCCGCCGTCGCGCCCAGTTGCATCGCCAGCCAGGCCTTCAGGCGCTCGCGCGTGCGCGGCGCGTAGCGCGACAGCACGGACACCGCGCAGACCAGCACGATCAGCGGCACCAGCAGGGTTTCGACGGCGTGATAGAGGCTCATGGCAGCGGCGGCGTTGTTTCAGCTGAACAGCAAGGCGATGCGGTACGTGGCGAAGGCGGCCAGGTAACCCAGGCCGAACAGGTAAAGCGTCGACGCGATCATCACCTTCCAGGAGTTGGTCTCGCGACGGATCACCGCCATCGTGGAGACGCACTGCGGCGCGAACACGAACCACGCCAGCAGCGCCAGCGCGGTGGCCAGCGACCACTGCGTGGCAATCATCGGCGCGAGCTGGCTGGCCACGGCGTCCTCGCTGCCGGACAGCGCGTAGACGGTGGCCAGCGCGCCCACCGCAACCTCGCGCGCGGCCAGGCCCGGCACCAGCGCGATGCAGATCTGCCAGTTGAAGCCCACCGGGGCGAAGATGTGCTCCAGCCCGCGGCCGATGATGCCGGCGAAGCTGTAGTCGATGGCCGGGGCCGTGGCACCCGCCGGCGCCGACGGGAAGGTGGCCAGGAACCACAGCAGCACCGTCAGCGTCAGGATCACCTTGCCCACGCGCGACAGGAAGATGCGGGCGCGTTCCCACAGGCCGATGGCCACGTCGCGCGGGTTGGGGATGCGGTACGACGGCAGCTCCATCAGCAGCGGGTGGTCGGTGCGGTCGCGGCGGAAATACTTCAGCACGAAGGCCACCGCCAGCGCGCTGACGATGCCCGCCACRTACAGCGCGAACAGCACCAGCCCCTGCAGGTTGAACATGCCCATCACCGTGCGCGCCGGGATGAAGGCGCCGATCAGCAGCGCATACACCGGCAGCCGCGCCGAGCATGTCATCAGCGGCGCCACCAGGATGGTGGTCAGGCGGTCGCGCGGATCCTGGATCGTGCGCGTGGCCATGATGCCGGGGATGGCGCAGGCGAAGCTCGACAACAGCGGGATGAAGGAGCGCCCGGACAGGCCCGCGCCCATCATCAGGCGGTCCAGCAGGAAGGCCGCGCGCGGCAGGTAGCCGGACTCTTCCAGCGTGAGGATGAACAGGAACAGGATCAGGATCTGCGGCAGGAACACCACCACGCTGCCCAGGCCGGCGATCAGGCCGTCCACCAGCAGGCTGCGCAGCATGCCTTCGGGCAGGTGGCTGCCGATCAGCTCGCCGAACCAGTGCACGCCGCCTTCGATGCCGTCCATCAGCGGCGCGGCCCACGAGAACACGGCCTGGAACATCAGGAACAGCAGCACGGCCAGGATCGCCAGGCCGAACACGGGATGCAGCACGATGCGGTCGAGCCGGTCGTCCATGGCGGCGGTGCGCGCCGGCATGGTGACGGCGGCTTCCAGCAGGCGCTTGACCTCCTGGTGCACGTCCAGGTCCGAAGCCGGTTCGGCGGCCGCCGGCGGAGCATCGGGCAGGGCGGCGTCGAGCGCGGCCAGCAGGCTGGCCGCGCCGTCGCGCTTGACGGCGACGGTCTCCACCACCGGCACGCCGAGCGCGGCCGCCAGCTTGTCGCGGTCGATATGGATGCCGCGCCGCGCCGCCGCGTCGCTCATATTGAGCACCAGCACCATCGGCAGGCCAAGGCGGCGCAGTTCCAGCACGAAGCGTAGGTGCAGGCGCAGGTTGGTGGCGTCCACCACCGATACCAGCAGGTCCGGGCGCGTCTCGCCCGCGCGCCGGCCCAGGCAGACATCGCGCGTGATGGCCTCGTCGAGGCTGGCCGCGTGCAGGCTGTAGGCACCCGGCAGGTCCAGCACGCGCACCTGGCGACCCGCCGGCGAGACGAAATGGCCTTCCTTGCGCTCGACGGTGACGCCGGCGTAGTTGGCTACCTTCTGGCGGCTGCCGGTCAGGCGGTTGAACAACGCGGTCTTGCCGCAGTTGGGATTGCCCACCAGCGCCACGCGCAAGGCGGGACGCTGGGCGGCGGAAGTCGGAGAAGCGACGGACATATTCTTGGCAGGTGCCCGCTCAGGCAGCGGTGCGTTTGGCGGCGGGCGCGTCTGGCTGCGCGGCCGGCGTGATGCTGGAGACGGAAGCGCTCACCGCTTCCACGGCAATGCGCGCCGCTTCCGAGCGGCGCAGGGCAAAGCGGGTGAAGCCCACCTGTGCCACGAGGGGATCGATGCCGAACGGGCCCAGCGCGATGACCTGCACCGCTTCGCCGGGCACGAAGCCAAGCTCTCGCAGGCGGCGCGCTACGGGATCGTTGGGAGAGGTGTCATCGACAGAGACGATGACCGCGGCAGTGCGCCGCGGAAGTTCAGACAACCGCATGGGGCTTCCAGTCCGTAGGCGCGRGGCACGGCACGCGGTCGGCAAACTCACGCCAGGGTTGGTAAATGAAAATCGTTCCCATTGTAGCCGATTTGCCTTTGTACGTTTGGTTTTCGCCGTGCCCGTCGCGATCCCGGCATTGCCCTGCGGGGCTTCTGGCAGGCCGCTGCGCGAGGTGCGGCGGCAAAGGCGCAACAGCATATCCTGCCCGGGCATAGAATGCGAGTCGGCACATGGCCGCAGCGCGGCAGCGTCGCCGTCCGCCGGCCAATACGACGACATACAGACACGGAGTGAAGACCATGATCCTTGAAATCGCGCAATTCCAGATCAAAGCCGGCTCGGAGTCGGCATTCGAAGCGGCCGTCGCGCAGGCTGCGCCGTTGTTCAGGCGCGCGCGCGGCTGCCATGGCATGCGCCTGCTCCGCTCGATCGAGACCCCGTCGCGCTTCACGCTCGAAGTGAAGTGGGAGACGGTCGAAAACCATATGGTGGACTTCCGCGAATCGGATGACTTCAGCGAATGGCGCAAGCTGGTCGGCGAACACTTCGCCTCGGCGCCCGACGTGGGGCACGTGAGCATCGCGGTCGAGGGTTTCTGAGCGCGGAAGGTCCGCCGCGGCGGGGCTGCGGTTCCCGAAAGCCGCCTGAAAGCTCCCCCTCCCTGGCGGGGGGAAGGGAATAACGCAATTGCGTTATTGGTCCAGGGGGACGCAGGGGGTAAGCTGGAAACACGCTGAACACCCCGTTCCACGCGTATTTGACAATGCTACTTGCCGGTAAAGCAGGTGGCATTTTTCTTTTGTAGATCTGACAATAGCTTATAAATCAATGGGTTATGAGATAAATATGTAAGCGTGTTGGCATGTGCTGGATTTCATGTAAGCGCCTGTGTAAGAAGTGTGCTTTTGTGTGCGTACCCTTTTCTGCGCACCAATCCCTGCAACGGTGCTATGGCGAATCCTCAGGCTGTGAGGTACGGTGCACTCCGATTTCAACTGGAAACGGCACCGATGAACGTACTCTCATGGCCTTCGATAGCCTTCTATTGCGTCTTCGCAGTCTGCATCTTCTACCAGCAACTGCATCTACGGAATTTTCGCGGACGTAATCAAGTCTTTGGTTTCGTGCTGGGCCTGTCGGCTCTTGCCGGAACCCTCACGGGACTGGTCTATCTCGGCTATTACGGCTGGGCTGTCACTTGGTGGGCACCGTTCGTAATCTTCGCTATCGGATTGGCTGCCAGCTTCCCTGGTGTACTCGTTGAGCGGATGGTGGGCACTCTGCCGCTGAGCGTTGCAGCATTCATTGGCTGGCCCGTATCGACCTACTTCATGTTTCATTACATGCCTAGATAACAAGAAGCCGGGAGGCAGTGGCGCCAGTGAAAGCAGGCGCCGCAACTGAGTCGAAGTGTGCAGCTTGCGTGCTAAAGTGCATTTTCTAAGACTCGGACTGACTGGGAGGTCAGCGTGGCCGAAGACAAAAAAGACGGCGGTTCCGTAACTGAAATCGCAAAAGCAATCGGGCAGATTGTCGACAAAGTCCCAGTATATGAAGATGCACTTCAGCCAGCCGCGAAGGAATTAGGGAAGGGTTTGGCCGTTGTAGCCAAGGCCGTCAACGCCGCTCTCGCCCCGGTGGAGGGGCTGATATGGGGCGTCGACAAGATCAAGGATTTTGTCCGTGAGCGGGTTGCCAAGAAGCTTGAGAACGTGCCACCGGGGGAAATCCAGCAGCCCAAGCCGCACATCGCTGTCCCGGCTATTGAGGCCCTTCGCTATACCGGCGCCGAAGAATCGCTCTCCGATTTGTACGCGAATCTACTGGCGACGTCGATGGACAAAGCCACGGCATACCGAGCGCATCCGGGCTTTGTGGACATCATCAAGAACATGTGCCCGGACGAGGCAAAAGTCATGAAGTACCTTGTCACCGCTTGGGACTTCATTGCCATTGCGAGTATTCACAGCAACATTGAGAATGGCGGCGGTTATAACGTGCTGCACCGGAATGTGACGTCCCTCGCAACGCGTGCTCAATGCGAGCACCCGGGTTTGCTTTCGACATACCTCGATAATCTTGATCGCCTTGGGCTTATCAAAGTTGACTACGATCAGTTCTTGACTGACCCGAAGGCATACGAAGAAATTGAGAGCGCTGCTACTGTCCAAGAGATACTGCAACGCATATCCCAAACGCCAGGACGCAAGGGCGAGATCAAGAAAGGCATAGTGAAGATGACAGACCTTGGAAGTCAGTTTGGTCGAGCTTGCATTTTGGACAAGGAAGGACAGCCGAGGGACTGAAAATCTTGGAAATTCGCAAATGCGATTGTCGCGAGGCGGGGTCTGGTGGCCTTGCGAATTTGGTCTTGCCCGCCCCCCCGACGAATACTTTATTAAGTGCCGGTCGTGTTGGGTATTTAATCTTACAGGGCTACTGTAATGCCAGAGAATACGGTTGGTGTTAGTATTGAAAGTCTTTCTTTCAGTGGTGGGCAGGCCGTGCGATTTGGCAAGAACGATGTAATTATCATCGTTGGGCCCAATAACGCGGGTAAGAGTGCAACTCTGCGGGAAATGGTAGGCAGGCTGCAAAGCGTCGGCGGAATTCCGGCGGCCTATGTATTGACTGACATTACGGTTGGTAAGCCAGCGGATGAGCAGTCAGTGTGGGATTTTGTCCGGCAGGTGGGCAAGCCAATGCCGGGGACCCCGCCGGATCACTACTTTCGGGCGGGGCAGGGTGCCAATCCGTACACGGTGACTGAATTCTTCCGCAACCCCGGTTTTTCAGGGTTGTTTAACTGGTTTGTCGTCTATATTGACGCGAGTACGCGCCTGTCCCTTGCTCAGGCACAGCAGTCGATAGATTTTGGAGCGCAACAGCCGAATCACCCGATGCACTATCTCCATCAAGATAATGCTGCAATGGGTAAGCTTGCTCGCTGGTTCAAACGGGCGTTCGGTACGGAGATCGCTGTTGATCATTTTGCGGGACAAACAATTCCTCTTCACGTTGGGCCGAATGTTGTCCCACAGGAAGGCGAAAATGTTATGAACGATGATTATCGGCAACGGCTTCGCAACGCTCCCCGCCTCGATGTTCAAGGCGATGGAATGCGTGGATTCGTCGGGGTCTTGATGCACGTACTTTTGGGCCATCAGGCGATATCGCTAGTAGACGAGCCGGAGGCTTTTCTACATCCTCCGCAGGCCAGACAACTTGGGAAGCGAATCGCTGAGGAACACGCAGATGGGCAGGTCTTCATTGCGACACACAGTGCGGACTTTCTTAGGGGGGCGCTTGAGGCTAAGGATCGCCCGCTAAGAGTGCTGCGCCTTCGCAGGGTCGCTGACAAAAATCATGTGTCAGAACTCACTCCCGACAAAATCAGGGAAGTCTGGGGCGACCCGGCTCTCAGGTACTCGAACATCCTAGACGGTGCATTTCACGAGAAGGTGGTTATTTGTGAGGCCGAGGGAGATTGTCGTTTTTATGGCGCGATTGCAGATGCTCTGCGGGACGAGGACGAGCATCCCTATGCACGCGACATGATGTTTGTTCAGTCCGGCGGAAAGGGAGGGATTTCAAAGCTGGTCAGAGCACTAAAGAGCCTTGACGTGCCCGTGGCCGCAGTGGTTGATTTTGACGTACTGTGTACCCCTGCGCAGTTGTGGCCAATCGTSGAGGCGCTTGGCGGCGTCAAGGATACGTTTGAGGTTGACTATCGGGCTGTTAAGGCATCAATCGATGCGCTAGGGAAGACAACGCCAGAGGCGTTCCGAGACAAGGCTCTCGCGGTTCTCGGAGGGATAGATGTCGGGCAGGACGAGGTGCCACGAAAAATTCTTAGCGAGATGCAGAAGGTTCTCAAAGTCTCGGTGGGAAATGCGCGAGCAAAGGAAAGCGGAATTGGTGTTCTTTCGCGCGACGCAAAGCCGGCCGGTCAGCGTCTGCTCGATGCCCTTGCGGGATTGGGTTTGTTCGTTGTGCCCAACGGTGAGCTTGAATCGTTCGTTGTCGAGGAAAGCGAAGAAAAGAATGCTTGGGTTGCCGCTGTATTGGAGAAGCACGGAAACAACCTCAAGGCTGCGCCAGAGTTGGCGGAGGCGAGGCAGTTTGTATCCCGCTTCATCAGGGTTTGAGAATGGGACGGGGAGGGGGCATGCATCAACGAGAGAGGCTGTTGGAAGAGGTCGAGTTACTTCAGAATATTCTCGTGTCGCAGGCTACCAACGGGCCCGCGTATGAGGGCGATTACGGCGGCTTACGGGCTTCCCTACTTGAACGGACTGGGTACGCCCCTCTGATTCCGAAATTCGTAAGAACTTGCAGAGACTTGGCCCAATTCTGGCAGTTCATCAAGCACAAATTCCCCTCGTACGCGGAACGTCGGACGTATCTGTGGAATGAATTCCGACCTCTCATCGAAATGATCGAGCAATCGTCATCCGGGCCAGCCGATCATGTCGTAACAGCCGCAATTGAGAGGTTTGATGCCGACCACTTACAGGCGGCGTGGCGGAAAGCGTTAGAACGCAGGCAGACGGACCCGGCAGGGGCCATAACGATTGCTCGCACTCTGCTTGAGACAACATGCAAGCACATCTTGGATGAGGTGTCCGTAGATTACGGAGATTCACCGGAATTGCCGCACCTGTACCGCCTCACGTCCAAGGCGCTGAACCTCGCTCCCAGCCAACATACTGAGGACGTCTTCAAGCAGATTCTCGGCGGATGCCATTCCGTTGTAGAGGGGCTTGGTGCCCTTAGGAATAGGCTGAGCGATGCGCATGGCACGGGGAAACGAGCGGTCAAGCCGGCTCCACGGCATGCAGAACTTGCAGTCAATCTGTCTGGTGCACTCGCGCTCTACTTGCTGCAAACGTTCGAAGCACGAAATCCAAGCAATGACCTCAATTGAAACGTATCTTGTTGCACTGGCATTTGTTGCGCTCTGCGGCTTCCTTTGCGGACTCGTCTTGGGCTGCCTCAAATCTCAAGGCGATAGCTCTGGGTTTTCAGAGACTAGGAAGAGGCCGATCATCCTCAGCCTCCTTTGTATCCCCATCGCCATTGCGTACGGGGTTGCATGGGGACTGCTGCTCGACGGTCCTCACTTAATATGGGTGCCTGGAGTGTTGGCGTGGTTTCTTGCTTCCAAGGCAGGGCGACGGTTCTATGCGGACACCTACGCATCACCAAGACCATTTCTCCTTCCCACATTGGGCGTGTTCTTGATACCGGCGGCCTACCACTTGATACGACCATACGCGGTGTATTGAGCAAGCCTGTGCTGCTGTCGGAACGAAGGCAGGCAAGGGTGGGCGCGAATGAGTCTTCCCAAATTTTGGGCGGGTGGGGTGGCTTTTGGCAGAAGTGGAAAACGCTGTGGCGAATATATCTGCGAGGGCGGTGGGACCACTTAACCGCCACGGCGTAGGGGGGCCGCCATCAGCCAAAACTCTGAAATATACAAGGCCCACAGCCACGCCATCGTTGCCGGGAGTGCCGTGGGTAGGCTGGGCTGGGCTGATGCAGCTAGGGGGCTGTGGTGGCGTCGTAGAGGCCCCTCACTTGCTGGCCCAGTCCTGCATGGGAGCGGATGCAGCAACAGACAGCAGCATGTACCGTTTGACGGTGGCAGTGCTGATGCCGAACTCTTCTGCCGTGGCTGCAATGGATGCGCCATGCTCACGGCGCCATGCCACTACAGAGGCAGCGTCTGCGGCTCGTGCACGACCTTGGTACTTCTCAGGATTGGTACGCTTGGCAGTCTCGATACCGCGCCGTTGCATCTCACGACGGTTCAGGTAGTCGGCTTCGCCTTGGGCAGCCATGAAGGCGAGCACGGCGTCACGAGTGGCCTTAGCGATGGCGTCAGTAGCAGCGCCATCAAACACCATATTGTTAAGTGTGCACTCCACCCGTACACCATTAGCCATAAGGCGCTGCATGGTGGCATGTAGCTCATCGTAGCGGCGCGAGATACGGTCAACCCAGCGCACTACCAGAACGCCACCGTTCGACAGCTTGTCTTCGATCCGCTTCCACTCCGCACGATCCAAGGGAGCAACGTGATAACCAGACACACCCTCATCGATGTGCACGTGCTTGCGGTCTACACCGTGTTGCTTCGCGTCGTCGTACTGAGAGGCCGATGACTGGCCATCCGTGCTGGAGATACGTCCGTAGTAGAGTTTCATGCTGGCTCACCTAGCTCACTGGGTTAATGGCTCAATACTAGATGGTGGCTCACAGACTGTCAACCCTATTGAGCCAAGGAATATGGCTCTTTGTAGTGGCTCAGCAGGGCATACCGTGTGAGCCATGCCTGAGGGAGCAGCAGTGCCCGGCTAGGCTGTGGCAATGTACATGCGCAATGCCTGGCTTTGACAAATCGTAACCTATTGATTATTAAAGGTTTTTTACCTTCTTATGGCTGTTTTAGGCCATTTATCGATGGGTAATCAAGGATTGCGGGTGCACGTTGACGGTGCGATGAGGCTGGAATCGGCCTGTTTTGGCGGATATTGCCCGTAGAAGGCGCCTCAGATGCAACAGAGTTGCTTTAAGAAGATTGAACGCGCGAAGCGGTGTAACCAAATCTTCCTTCTGTCGCCTCTGTCGTGAAGAGATGCCCATCAATGGTGTAGCTGGTGGCGAAGCCATATCGAGCCAACGTGTGGAAGGACATGAACTTTCGGAAGTGTTCATCTCCGACGATGCACCAGAACACCTTTGCTCTGTCCAGGCGGCCCACTGTCTTCGCGTCTGGCGCCTTGTCAAAGATGAGCACTACACAGCCGCCAGCCTCGGCTAGCTGGTGCTGGACAGCACTGAACTTGGGGACACTGGCTGACCATGACGCTTCCAGCTTCTTTTTGTTGTAGTTGCGGCTGGTGATGAAACCTTTGGCACAGTCGGCTTCGAAACGAGACAAGGCCTTGTCAGCATTGGCCTTGTTCTTCAATCCGTTCATCAGGCCAGATTTCGACTCGATGTAGATACCGGTGGCGGGACATTGAAAGTCCGACATGGCTGCGAACTCAGCGCCATGGGCATCAGTGAATGTCTGCGGGTAGTAGGCATCGTGGGGAAGGATGCCGCGCGGCATCAGCACGTAGCTCATGCCCGCCTCGGCTGCACTACGGTGGATAGCGCCAGCGGCGCCGGGTGTATGTTTGAACATTGAAATTTCCTGTGTATGTCTGTAGCTCGGGGCAAGCCCAACTTCAGTGCTTTCGCACTTCGTAATTAATAGAGAGTCTGCGCAACATTGCATTAGCTGCATTAGCCGTGCGAATCGTCCGGAAACTCTTTTCCAGCAAGGGATTGCAGTTTTCTGTGCTTTGCATTAGTGGTGCATTAGCACTGCATTAGCGTTGCATTAGCGACTCGCAGGGTTCTGAAAGTCGGGGCACGCCACAGCTTGAATGTTGGCAATCTCTTCTTCCGTCAGCGGCGGGGCACGTTTCTTACCCTTCGGGATGGGCTGCCACAACGGCTGCTGCTTCTCGCCACAACCCGGCACGACGCGGCGGCTGTCCTCATAGTTCAGGGAACCCATGATCCCCTTGATCTTGTCTGGATCAGTGCTCTTGTGCCCGTTCTCTTGGAGATAGGTAACAAGTCCAACGTTATGCACCGTGAGGCCGGAAGACACGTACTCTGCAATCAAGGTATCGAGTTGCGGTGTGCTCAGTCCCGCCATCTGTGCGTGGGCTTCAGTCTTGACGGTGGAACCCGGCTTGAAGTCCGACAGGTCTTCCGACAGCAGCCAGTGGCGAAGCACTGCGGGAGTGTCGGGCAGTTCAAACCAATCATTGAACTCTTCGAAGAATGCCGCCGTATCTTCCGGGCTAACCCTATGCTCGTTGTACTCCGTGACATAGAAGCGCCTGTCGCCGGCAGGGAATCCCGGCAGAGGGCAGCGGGAGTTGGAGCACACCCACACCCTCGCAAACACTTCCCGCTGCACACGTTCCTGAACGCCTTTGATCTCGACTGAAGTCTCGGTCTTGGTGATATTGCTTTTCAAACGTTCGTAGGTGTCCTTCCTTCCTACATCGTCATCGACTACGACAAGCAGATTTTTGACGAAAACTTCCGAGAATGAAGAGAGTGCGGAGCCATACGTTCCATCGTAGACGTGGCGGCCACCAAGGGCGGCGCGGACGATGCGGAAGAGCGTGGACTTACCTGTGCCCTGCTCACCAGTGACGATGAGGCCATGCTGAGGGCGACGGCAGGGATTCTGCACAATGTCAGCCATCACCTGTGTGACGTGCTTTCTGTCTTGGTCAGTCATCAGAACGACTTGAAGGTATCGCCTCAGGATGTCGGGCATCTCGAATTTAGCGGGAAGCTCTGGCTTGAACGGCACGAAGGTGTTAGCCAACAGGACGCCGTGATACTGAAAAAAGCGTTGGCCTACAGGTCTGAAGGCTTTGCCGTAGATGCGCGGCAGGTGGGACAGAAGCCGGGTATCAAGCTGCTTCAGGAATCCGTGGTAGTCATCTGTCCGGACCCGAACGTTGTTAGCCCTAGCCCATGCTGTGAACTCCAGCTTGAAGGCTTCTACAGCGCCGGTCTCATTACTGGAAGTGTGGATTGCTTCGAAAGGGTATGAGGAAACTTTGATGCACCACGACTGTTCTACCAGAAAGTCGGCAAACAGCTTTGTAGCGTCCTTGGGATCAAGTAAGGTGATGGATTTGGATGGAGCGGCTGTGGCCGATGTGGCATCACTCGGAACGAGCGACAGAGAGGGTTGTGCTGTCATGTTTGTCCTTTTCGACTGTGCCATTGTTGGCAGTGGTAATGAGATTGCAGATGTACTGTGATGCTGAGATGCCTGAGTCCTTGGAGACGGCGTAAAGGTCATTCCATACCGATTCAGGCAGGTAGACATACGCACGGAGTAGTTCCAGGCCGCTAGCGGTGGTGATGCGCTGGTGGTTATGTTTTGTCATGGTCATGGGTCCGTAGAATGAGAAAGGGCCGCACCATGCGGCCCTCAGGTTGATTACTTGGCTTTAGCCTTGGTGGCTGGCAGGACCATATCTGCGGAGTAACAGCCCAAAACAAAGCTAGTGACGCTATGCGGATGGAGTTCATAACCTTGTCGCACACGATGTGCAAATTCCATCAAAAATTGGAAGTCATTGGCAGATACGATATTTACAGTCGCTGGTGTCGATTCTAGGAAAGCTTTCCTAGAATCTGTCTCAGCTTTCTCAGCAGCTTGCTGTTCGGCTCGTCGTGCTTGCTCAGCTTCCCATTGCTGGCGCTTAAAGTCATCGTACTCTGTATCGGTAAGCGTCCGTGGTCCGGTGGGTTCGGCACGCTTATGTTTGTCGCGCTCTTTGGCTTCAATGTCGCGGCAGTGCGCTACATAGTCGTCAATCTGAGATTGATGGGCCAGACGCTCGGCACGGGTGATGTAACGATCCGATGGCAGGTCTGAGGGCATTGTGGGTGTGTTCATTGTGCGATTCCTTGTTTGTAGACAACTTTCTTAATGGTTTTTGATTCGTTGGGCTGGGCAGCAGTGATTTTTTGAACCTGTGCCGTGAGCGAGTCGATACGCTCAGTCAATTTGCTAATCAACGTGCTGAGAGTAAGAAACTCTGTAGATGACAGTGATGTAGCTGTAGCTTGAGGTTTGCTGGTCGTGCTGGCGGGTGCAGCGTTCTTACGAAGATTTGGTTTCATTGGTTTTCCTTGTGTGATTCAACGCCAGATTGACGTTGTGAAATGAGAAACTGATAATAATCCTCGGTGAGGAGACGGAGAGCGGCGTCGTACCGTGCCCCTGCTTGAAGATGCGTTGCAACGTCAATCTGACGTCGAGCCCTGAGAGACTGATAATATTCTTCTATGAGAAACTTGCGGGTGGCGTCACTCTTTGCCTGTTCTTGTAGTTCCTTGAATGCATACGCCGCAGATGCAGGACTGTACGATGCAGGGACCATGTCCCGCCAATTTTGATATACGATTGTCATTAGTTTTTCCTTAGTATTTGAAATTAGTGAGCCTTAGAGAATTTGAAAACCCGGTTATGTCCTCCGGGACTGCACGAATACCCGCACAATAGGGCGGCCAGGACTAAACTGCCCATGTTGACGAATGCACCTAGCTCTTGTTCTAGTTCCCAGCGAATCTGGATTGACGATAAGTTGGTATCGATAGGGTTGCGACTGAGATACTCAGACAGGTCTTTGACACTCATATAGCCGACGATATTGTTAATGTCGCGTGGAATCATTGTTGTTTCCTTTAGGTAATAGGATGCCCAGCCGTAGCGATGGATTCGCACGGAGATGCATTTGAAATTGATGGAAGAGGTACTGCGGGAGCCGCGAATGCGGCAGAGGCTTAGAGCACGCGGCTAGGGGTGATGAGCACGTTCGCTTGGTCGCGCGTAATCATTCCGCAGAAGAACAGGCGCATCAAAGCCGCGTGTAACTTGCTGGGTTCGGTGTCAGAGTGCCTGAGTTTGAAAATGGATTTGCGCACAGCCGCCACAGTCCAAGGTTTGCCGTAGGGAGACAGCAAAGCCTTCTGGTTCAGGATATCTGCGATTTGCTGCTGGGACAGATTGCGGCTGATGCCTTCAATCAGRTTGAGTAGGATGGCTTGGTAGTAGGGCAGGCTGTGCTGCGTCCTAGGGTGATACTTGGGCGTGAGGTCCATGGGTGAGTCCTTTGTGATGTGCTTGCTGTGTCATGGTGTGTTCCGGTTGACATGCGGGCTGTGTTGACATAAGATTGTATCGGGGAAATCTTTACCTCGAATATATGCATATTGTATCACGTCCCTAGCAAAATTGCAATAGGTATGCAAGGGGTGCGAGCGAGAAAAAGGCTCACAATAATGACTTTATGAGCACTTTGTAATATTTGGTTACAATTTAGTTGGTGTGGCGCCCTTTACGGCTTCTTGCGAGACTGCAATACAAGTATGTCGTCCCCCGACCACCGCAAATGTCGCCCCATGTTGCGTATCGGCTGGATCGGTCCCGATTCATCTGAAGCCCACTTTCTGAGCGTCTGCTCTGCATACCCCAGCACCTCAGCGGCTTCCTTTGTCGTCAACAGCCTACCGGCTAGAAGCCGGGTCTTCTGTGTCGCTGGCGCTGGCGCTGGCTCTTCCTCTTCCTCTTCCTCTGGCGCTGTGGGCAACGATGTAAGCCAAGGTATGGCTGTGCCTGTCAGCATGCACAATTCCTGAGCGTTGCTGGCGAGCGTCTTAAGGACGCTGGCACGCTGTGGCTTTGATATCGGCACCTCCACGCGATCTGCACAAAGCAAGGTGACTGACTCAAGCACATTAGCGGCTGCGAATTCAATAGCGGTCGTGCCTGCCTTGCTTCGCACCATCGTGGCTGTAACGGCTAGCCTATTGTTCAGGTCGGCAGCGTCGCCGCCAAAGCGTCTGACTTGCTCTCTGTCGGCCTGTGCGCGGGGCAGGTGGTCAGTTGCGAAGTCTCGCAAGAATTCAATCTGAAACTGCTTCATGCTGCTGCATCCTGTGCAAACTTAATTCCTGCCTGTTCAAGCATCCACGCTTCAATCTTGGCATGGTGCATGCGCAAGAGGTCGATGGAGCGTTGCTTGTAGTGCTTCTCCGCTACTGCGCTGGGCTTGTGTCCCATGATCTGTGCCACTACGCCGACAGGGATCGTGTCCAGCCATTCGCTGAGCGTGGCAAACGAGCGGCGCAAACCGTGCAGTGTAATGTGTGGAAGACCTGCCGCCTGTAGGGCGAGGTTATGGGGGATAGTGGGGTTCACGAGTGGCCCACCCTTGCTGTACGGACTGGCAAACACGTAATCGTCTTTGGGGGGCAGTGCCTCCAGTAGCGTAGCTAGGTAGGGCGTGAGCGGGATCGTGCGCTCTCCGCTGGCGTCTTCCGTGTCGTATAGCCTCATGGTCTTCCACTGGAAATCCACGTCCGACCATTTCAATAACACCATCTCGTTACGGCGTGCACCTGTCAGGAGAAGCGCCTGAAGGAAGGCGCTCATGACGGGGCTAGCCTGTCGGACATGAGCGAACCACAAAGCCAATTGATCCTTCTGTAGCGAATCGTTCTTTCTGGCGCGTGCTGGTGGCACTACGTCTTTCACGTTGTCGGCTTGGCAGCAATCAGGCTGTATGGCGTTCCGGTACTGGGGCTGTTTAGCGCACCAGTTCACGAAGGCTCGGAACTTGCGGAATCCGTTCTGTGCTGCTGTGGATCGTGTGGCTGATTCTTGTCGCAGCCAGTCGGCTACAACGTCGGCTGTGATGTCATGTAGCGGCAGGCACAGGAGCGGTGCCAAGGGGCCGGGGCGTGACAACGCTTTCCTACTCTTGAGAACTTCCCCGCCTTCTTGGGCAGCCTCTGCGTGTGCCTTGCGGTGAATCTCTCCCCACTTGGGGTGAGGCGCTGCAAGGTAGGCGTTCCAGGCTTCCCGGGCGAGCAGCTTTAGGGCGGCTTTCTCGTCGGCTTCGGCCTTGGCTTGTTGCTTCGTTTCGGCGGCTACGATGCGCGGGTCTATGCCCTTGTCAACCATCACCTTGAGTTCATTGGCTCTGGCTCGTGCGTCTGGAATCTTCCATGCATCGGGCGAGCCGATAGTTACGCGAATGTCTTTGCCGTGCAGCTTGGCTTGGAATATGTATGCCTTGGCCCCGTTGCGAGTGGCACGCAGTGCAAGCCAGCGGCAGCCTTCGTCCCACAAGAAAGATTGAGTCTTGCCAGCCTCGCACTCATAGGCGGCGATGCGCGATGCCGTGAAGTTGATTCGTGCCATGTAAGCACCTGTGTAAGCAAAATTAGAGTATATAAAGCCACTTCGATCTACTCTAGGTCGATGTGATGCCTCTGCAAGCCATTGAATTTACACAGAATGCTACGTCAATCTACGTCAATCTACGTCGATACTACTTGCCGGTAAAGCAGGTGGCATTTTTCTTTTCGGCCGCTGGTTTGGGTGACTGGCCGCCGGCGCGGCACGGTTCAGCCCGTGCGCACCAACGCAAGGAACCGTTCCCTGGCCGGATCCTCCACCGCCCCCTTCCAGACGCAGAACACCTCCGACGGCACCGCGGCCTGCGCCAGCGGCAGGAATACCGCGCCCGCCATTGCCGAGCGCTGCAGCGCGGCCGGCACCAGGGCCACGCCCGTGCCTTGCGACACCAGCGACACCACTGACAGCCAGTGACGCACCTCGTGCCGGATCTGGGGATAAAAGCCCTGCGCCGCGCACATCTCGAAGATGCGGTTGTAGTAGTCAGGCGAGGCATTGCGCGAGAACAGCACGAACGGCTCGCCCCGCAGCGCGCCCAGTGCCACGCTGGCCTGCCCGGCCAGCGGATGGTCCGACGGCACGCAGCACAGGAACGGTTCGCTGTGGACCAGCGCCGTGGCCAGTTCGTCGGGCACGCGGCTGGTGTGGATAAAGCCGGCGTCGAGCCGGTCGTGCAGCAGGGCCTCGATCTGCTCCTGTGAGTTGAGTTCGGTCAGCGTCACCTGGATGCCGGGATAGCTGGCCTGGAACTCCCGCAGGCGCTGCGGCAGGCCGCGGTACAGCATCGAGCCGACGAAGCCGATGCGCAAGCGGCCGATGGCGCCGGCTTCGATCTCGCGCGCCTGCTGGCGGGCGTCCTCGGCCTGGGCCAGCAGCGCGCCGGCCGATTCGCGAAAGGCGCGGCCGGCCGCCGTCAGGCGCACGCCGCGGCTGTCGCGCTCGAACAGGCGCGCGCCGATCGAGGCCTCCAGCTGCTGGATATTGAGCGACAGCGGCGGCTGCGAGATCGACAGGCGGCGGGCGGCGCGGCCAAAGTGCAGTTCTTCGGCGAGCACGAGGAAGTAGCGCAGGTGACGGAATTCCATGGCGATATAAAAAATATATGGACCAAGCCAATTTTAGAATTAGACACGAATCGCTGCACTTTGAATAATGGAGACATGCAATCCGTCCCGCACCAGCGCGCCGCGGATCGCGGCGGGAAGCGCGAAGCCAGGGCGCTCCGCCCCGCAAGGCCATGAAGGGCCTTGAAAAGCACAAATACAAGCACCAAGAGACAGCAAGCACCAGACACCGCATCACCGCATCACCGCCCAGCCGCCCGCTGCCCACGCGGCCCGGCGCCGCCGGCGCGTGCCGGCAAACACAGGAGATACCTCATGCAGACCAGCGCTGCGCGCCACCCCGCCGCTTCCTCCGCTTCCTCCGCTTCCTCCGCCACGGACAACCCGCCGGCCGCCACCCCGGCCCACCCCGTGCCCGACCAGCAGGGCGTGAACCTGTTCACCAGCGACCCGGACCTGCGCGCGCTGCTGCCGCTGTACCTGCCGGCCGACCTGTTCGCCCACCTGCTGCCCCATCTGGAGCGCCTGGGCGGCATGGCCGGCGGCGTGCTGGATACGCTGGCCCACACCGCCGACCACAACAAGCCCACCCTCTCGCACCGCACCCGCACCGGGCTGGATGCGCAAACCATCGACAAGCACCCGGCCTACGTGGAGCTGGAGCGCGTGGCGTTCTCCGAGTTCGGCCTGGCGGCGGCCTCCCACCGCGGCGGCGTGCTCGGCTGGGACAAGCCGATGCCGGCCGCGGCCAAGTACGCGCTGACCTACCTGTTCGTGCAGGCCGAGTTCGGCCTGTGCTGCCCGCTGTCGATGACCGATTCGCTCACGCGCACGCTGCGCAAGTTCGGCGACCCGGCCGTGGTCGAGCGCTACCTGCCCAACCTGACCACCCAGGTCTTCGAGGACCTGTACCAGGGCGCCATGTTCATGACCGAGCAGGGCGCCGGCTCCGACGTGGCCGCCACCACTACGCGCGCCGTGCGCGACGCGCTCGCCGAGGGCGGCTGGCGCCTGTCGGGCGACAAGTGGTTCTGCTCCAATCCGGACGCCGCGCTGGCGATGGTGCTGGCACGCGTGGAAGACGAGAACGGCCAGGCAGCGCCCGGCATCAAGGGCGTGTCGCTGTTCTTGCTGCCGCGCACGCTGGCCGATGGCAGCACCAACCACTACCGCATCATCCGCCTGAAGGACAAGCTGGGCACGCGCTCCATGGCCAGCGGCGAGATCCGCCTGGAAGGCGCGCATGCCTACCTGGTGGGCGAGCTCGGCCGCGGCTTCGTGCAGATGGCCGACATGATCAACAACTCGCGCCTGTCCAACGGCGTGCGCGCCGCCGGCCTGATGCGCCGCGCGCTGTCCGAAGGCCAGTTCATCGCCCGCGAGCGCCGCGCCTTCGGCAAGCGCCTGGCCGACATGCCGCTGATGCGCCGCCAGCTGCTCAAGCTCGMGCTGCCCACCGAGCAGGCCCGCACCATGGTGTTCCAGACCGCCGAGGCCCTGCGCCGCGCCGACGCTGGCGAGGCCGATGCCTACCCGCTGATGCGCGTGCTCACGCCGCTGATCAAGTTCCGCGCCTGCCGCGACGCGCGCAAGGTCACCGGCGACGCCATGGAGATCCGCGGCGGTTGCGGCTATATCGAAGAATGGAGCGACCCGCGCCTGGTGCGCGACGCGCACCTCGGCTCGATCTGGGAAGGCACCAGCAATATCGTCGCGCTGGACGTACTGCGCGCGATCCGCCGCGAGGGCGCGCTGCCGGTGCTGCAGGCCCACCTGGAAGGGCTGCTGCGCGACACCCCGCTGCATCCCGCCGCGCGGGCCGCCTTCACCGCCGCGATCGCCCGCGCCACGGCGCTGGCCGCGCGTGCCGCCGATGCCGGCGCCGACGGCGACGTACTGGCGCGCCAGGCCGCCTCCGGCCTTTACCACGTGACCAGCGCGGTCGCGATGGCATGGGAGGCCGGCCGCATCGGCTCCGAGCGGCGCATGCGCCTGGCGCAGCTGGTGCTGGTGCACCGCGTGCTGCCGCAGGACCCGCTGGCCGGCGATGCCGAGCCGGACTGGCTGGCCGATACCGTGGCGCCGCCGGCCGATGGCGCCGTGCGAGCCGCCGGCGCGGTAGACCAGGTCAACCTGTTCTGACCGCGGGAGCGGACCGCACGAAGGCATTGTTGCTTTACCCCACTCCCGCTCTCCCGCTCGCGGGCGCGGGGCCGGGGGAGGGGGCAGGCAGTCGCATGCCGCCTTCGCCCGGCAAACGAACCGCAGTACCGACAAGCCCTCGCGGCACCGCCAGCCGGCGCCGCGCATTCCGCCAGGGCGCCGCTTGCCCGGTGGAAGATGATCGACATCAGGAGACCACCATGACCCTCTGGCAACGCCTTGCCGCTGTCGCCGCGTGCACCCTCTGCGTGGGCATCGCCCCCGCCCTGGCGCAGAAAGACTATCCCTCCAAGCCGATCATGATGATCGTGACCTACCCGCCCGGCGGTCCCACCGACGTGATGGCGCGCACGCTGGCGGCCGCGCTCAAGACCAGCCTCGGCCAGACCGTGGTGGTGGAGAACCGCGCCGGCGCCGGCGGCAATATCGGCGCCGAAGCGGTGGCGCGCGCCGAGCCGGACGGCTACACGCTGATGTTCGGCACCTCCGCCCCGCTGGCCATCAATGTCAGCCTCTATCGCAAGATCAACTACGACCCGGTCAAGAGCTTCGCGCCGGTGATCCAGATCGGGCAACTGCCCAATGTGCTGGTGGTGAGCCCCTCCGTGCCCGCCAAGACCGTCGGCGAGCTGATCGCCTACGGCAAGGCGCACCCGGGCCAGCTGACCTATGCGTCCTCCGGCAACGGCGCGTCCTCGCACCTGGCGGGCGTGCTGTTCAACAACCTGGCCGGCACCGATTTCCGCCATATCCCGTACAAGGGCACCGGTCCCGCGCTCAACGACCTGCTCGGCGGCCAGGTCAGCATGACCTTCACCGATGTGCTGACCGCGCTGCCCTTCATCAAGGGCGGCAAGGTGCGCGTGCTCGGCGTGACCACCAAGGGCCGCTCGCAGGCCTTGCCCGACGTGCCCACCGTGGCCGAGCAGGGCGTGCCCGGCTTCGACGTCTCGGTGTTCTTCGGCGTGGTGGCGCCGGCCGGCACGCCGCCCGCAGTCATCGCCAGGCTCAATCAGGCCTTCGCCGATGCGCTCAAGCAGCCCGAGGTGCGCAAGACCTTGCAGGCGCAAGGCCTGGAGTTCGCGCCGTCGACCACGCCCGAGCAGCTGGGCGGCTTCGTCAAGGCGGAGGTCACCAAGTGGCGCGCCGTGGTGCAGAAATCGGGCGCGCAGCTCGACTGACGCATGCGGCGCGCGGCGCGGCTTCTTGTGCCAGGCAAGCGCCCGGCCAGGCCGCGCATCCGCCCCGCGATGCTGCCGATGGCCGATCATCGCGCAGCATTACGGCGGCACCGCGTGCCACCCGGTCAAGGAAGGGCTAATCGGCGGTAGTATCGACCTCCACCGCGCGCTGCCTTCTGCAGCGCGGCCCGCTTCCCTTCCTCTCGTATTCGCAACGCCATGAACGATCTCGACACCGCCACGTACGTCAACGAATTCGCCGGCGAGCCGCCCGGCACGCTGTTTGGCCTGACCATGCCGATGGCGCGCGTGTTCGGCCTGCGCGGCGTACAGATCGACGCGCGCGAGGCGCGCGTGAGCATGGCCTACCATCCCGACCACACCAACAGCCGCGGCGAAGTCCACGGCGGCGCCATCGCCACGCTGCTCGACTGCGCGCTGTCCTGCGCCGCGCGCGGCCACGACCCGCGCAGCTTCGGCGTGGTCACCATCGACCTGACCGTGCACTTCACCGCGCCTGGCCGCGGCGAGCTGACCGGCATCGCCTGGTGCGAACGGCGCGGACGCGCCATGTGCTTCGCGCGCGGCGAGATCCGCGACGAGAAGGGCGAGCTGCTGGCGCTGGCCACCGGCACCTTCAAGCTGGTGGAGCGCGTGCCCGCCAGGTAACCGGATAGCCGAGCGCAGCCTCGCCGCGCCGGCGAGGCCAATCCCCAAGATCACTCCCGCAACGAACGGAGCCCCCTCATGAGCCAACTCCCTGCATCGCCCGGCGCACTCGCCGGCATCCGCGTGGTCGACCTCTCGCGCATCCTGGGCGGTCCGTTCTGCGGACAGATCCTCGGCGACCACGGTGCCGATGTCCTCAAGATCGAGCCGCCCCAGGGCGACGACACCCGCACCTGGGGCCCCCCGTTCAAGGACGGCGTGGCCTCGTACTACTTCGGCCTGAACCGCAACAAGCGCGTGATGCGGCTCGATCTCACCACCGAGGCCGACCGCGAAGTGCTGCTGGCCCTGCTGGCCGATGCCGACGTGCTGGTGGAGAACTTCAAGACCGGCACGCTGGAGAAATGGGGCCTGGGCTTCGATGCGCTCTCCGCGCGCTTCCCGCGCCTGGTGCATTGCCGCGTGTCCGGCTTCGGCGCCGACGGCCCGCTGGGCGGGCTGCCCGGCTACGACGCCGCCATCCAGGCCATGGCCGGCATCATGAGCATCAACGGCGAAGCCGGCGGCGATCCGCTGCGGGTGGGGTTGCCGGTGGTGGACATGGTCACCGGCCTCAACGCCACGCTCGGCGTGTTGCTGGCGCTGCAGGAGCGCGAGCGCAGCGGCCGCGGCCAGTTTGTCGAGGCGGCACTGTATGACTCGGGTTTGTCGCTGCTGCACCCGCATGCGGCCAACTGGTTCATGAACGGCAAGGAACCGGCACGCACCGGCAACGCGCACCCGAACATCTATCCGTACGACACCGTCGCCACGGCCACCGACCCGATCTTCCTGGCCGTGGGCAACGACCGCCAGTTCCGCATCCTGTGCGAGCACCTCGGCATCGCCGGATATGCCGACGATGAGCGCTTCGCCACCGCGGGCGCACGCTCGGTCAACCGCGCCGTGCTGAAGGTGGAGCTGGAAGCGCGCATGGGCAAGCTGGACGGCAAGATCCTGGCCGATACGCTGGTGGCCGCCGGCGTGCCGTGCGCGCCGGTGCTGTCGGTGGCGGATGCGCTGCAGCATCCGCACACCGCGCACCGCGAGATGGTGGTGGAGATGCCGGGTGGCTACAAGGGGCTGGGCGCCCCCGTGAAGCTTAGCCGTACGCCGGCGACGTATCGGTTTGCGCCGCTGGCCGAAGGGGATCGGTTTTTGCCGCTGGTGGCGGCGAATGATGGGGAATAAGGTTTTTTTGGAGTTGGGGATTTATTACCTTCAAGGTCAAAGGCCTTGAAGGGTTAAAGCCTTGACTTCAAAGTCGAAATATTAAAGTCAAAGCCTTTGACTTTGACTTTGATTTAAAGAATTTGAATTTGACTTTGAAATCAATAATTAAAATATATTAACTACGGCACCATCCCCGTCAAAACATAAGCCTGCAGCATTGTGATGACCCCCACGATCACCGCGAACAGCAGGCTGTGCTTGACCGTGAAGCGGAACAACTCCGACTCCTTGCCCACCAGCCCGGTCGCCGCGCAGGCCACCGCGATCGATTGCGGCGAGATCATCTTGCCGGTCACGCCGCCCGTGGTGTTGGCCGCCACCAGCAGCGTGTCGGACACGCCGATCTGGTGCGCGGTGGTGCTCTGCAAGGAGCAGAACAGCGCGTTGGACGAGGTATCCGAACCGGTCAGGAACACCCCCAGCCAGCCCAGGAAGGGCGAGAAGAACGGGAAGGCGCCGCCGGTGCCGGCCAGCAGCAACGCCAGCGTCGACGACATGCCCGAATAGTTGGCGACGAAGGCAAAGGCCAGCACCAGCCCGATCGACAGGATCGGGCGGCGCAATTCCGCCACGGTCTCGCCGAAGGTGACCAGCGCATCGCGCGGCTTCATGCGCAGCAGCACTGCCGAGATCAGCGCGGTCAGCAGGATGGCGGTGCCCACGGCGGAGAGCAGGTCGAGCTTCAGCACGGCCTCGTAGGCCTTGGGCTGCGCCACGATGGGCRCGGCCTTGATGACCAGCTGGTCCAGCGCGGGTACCTTGAACTTCAGCACCGTTGCGGCCAGTACGCCGTTGCCGGCGAACAGCGCCTTGAACGACGGCAGGCTCCACACCGTGACGATGGCCGTCAGGATGCCGAACGGCGCCCACGCGCGGATGGTCTGCGCCGTGCTGTAGGGCGATGCGCGGCGTTCGTCGCCGGCGCTCTTGCGCAAGCCCCCGCCCGCGGCCAGTCCGCCACCCATGCGGGCCAGCGCGGCAGTGCCGCCGCCTGCCGCCACGGCGCCGGCGGCGCGCTGGCTGGCGCTGCGCGGCTGCCATACCTTCAGGAACAGCGTCAGCGAGACCAGGCTCACCAGTGCCGAGGTGATGTCCGGCAGTTCGGGCCCGATGTGGTTGGAGGTGAAGTACTGCGTCACCGAGAAGCTGGCGCCGGTCACCAGGGCCGCCGGCCAGGTTTCCTTCACGCCGCGCTTGCCGTCCATGATGAAGACCAGCCAGAACGGCACGGCCAGCGACAGCAGCGGCAGCTGCCGGCCCGCCATGGCGCCGATGTGCATGGCGTCGATGCCGGTCACCTGGCCCGCTACGATGATGGGGATGCCCATGGCGCCGAAGGCCACCGGCGCGGTATTGGCGATCAGGCACAGGCCCGCCGCGTAGAGCGGGTTGAAGCCAAGCCCGACCAGCAGCGCGGCGGTGATCGCCACCGGCGCGCCGAAGCCCGCCGCGCCTTCCAGGAAGGCGCCGAAGGCAAAGCCGATCAGCAGCATCTGCAGGCGCTGGTCATCGGTGATGGCCAGCACGGAGGCGCGGATGATGTCGAACTGCCCGGTCTTCACCACGATCTTGTAGAGGAACACCGCGGTCACGATGATCCACGCGATCGGCCACAGTCCGTAGGCAAAGCCGAAGCCGGCCGAGGCCAGCGCCTGCGGCACCGGCATGCCGTAGGCGAACACGGCCACGCCCAGCGCCAGCGCCAGCGTGATGGCGGCGGCCATATGGCCCTTCATGCGCAGCACCGCGAGCGCGAGGAAAAAGAACAGGATGGGCAGCGCCGCCGCGAGCGCCGACAGCCACAAGCTGCCTAGCGGCGTATAGATCTGGGTCCAGGGTTGCATGGTCGGGTCTCCTCCGATGGATGCGTTTGAATGAACTGGGAAGGGGGCGCCTTCTTGCGTGCTTATGTGCTTGCGTTCTTGTGGTCTTGCGTGCCGGGGGAACTGCCTTGTCGCCCGTGGCTTGCTCCCCTTTTCCACGCAGCGGGAAAGGGGGGCTACCGCGCCCGCGATCGGCGGACGCGTATTACTCCGCCTGCCCCCGCTCGCGCAGCAGGTCGGACAGGCTGCGCGGCGCCGGCGTCAGCGGCGCGCGGTGCCTGGTCCAGCCGAGCTGGCGCGAGGGTGCGAAGGCGCGCAGGCGCGTCGCCGCCCAGCGGAACACGCGGTAGGTCAGCGGATGCGCGAAGGCGCCGCTCCAGAAACGCCACACCAGGTGTTCGCTGCGGCTGAACTTCGCGCCCTGGCCGCGCAGCGGATGCGCGACTTGCTCTTGCGGGTCGCGGTTGGCCTCGGTACGCAGGCGGATCAGCAACTGCGGGATCGGGATGCGCACCGGGCACACCTCGCCGCAGGCGCCGCACAGGCTCGACGCGGTGGCCAGGTCCGCGGTGGCCTCGAGCCCCAGCAAGTGCGGCGAGATGATCTTGCCGATCGGTCCCGGGTAAGTGGTGCCGTAGGCGTGGCCGCCGATGCGCGTGTACACCGGGCAGTGGTTCATGCACGCGCCGCAGCGGATGCATTGCAGCGTGGCGCGCAGCTGCTCGTCGGCATAGGCCTGGCTGCGGCCGTTGTCGAGCAGCACCAGGTGCACCTCGCGCGGGCCGTCGCGCTCGCCGCGGCTTTCGTTGCGCGGGCCCGAGATCAGGTTGAAGTAGGTGGTGATGGCCTGGCCGGTGGCCGAGCGCGTCAGCAGGCTGGCCAGCGGCACGATGTGCTCGAGCCTGGCCACCACCTTTTCCATGCCCATGATGGCGATATGCACGTCCGGCACGGTGGTGGAAAGGCGGCCGTTGCCCTCGTTTTCCACCAGCCACAGCGTGCCGGTGTCGGCCGCGGCGAAGTTCACGCCGGACAGGCCGATGTCGGCATTGACGAATTCCTGGCGTAGCGCGCGCCGTCCGGTCTGGATCAGTTCGTCGACGTCTTCGGTATAGGGCGTGCCGGGAATATGCTGCTCGAACAGCGCGGCGATGTCGCCGCGCGTCTTGTGGATGGCCGGCATCACGATATGCGACGGCTTTTCGCCGGCCAGCTGCACGATGTACTCGCCCATGTCGGACTCGATGCAGTCGATGCCGCGCTCGGCCAGGTAATGGTTCAGCTCCATTTCCTCGCTGGCCATCGACTTGCCCTTGATCACGCGGCGCGCGCGGTGTGCCTGCGCGATGCCGTGGACGATGGCGTTGGCCTGCTCCGCGGTCTCGGCCCAGTGCACCTGCACGCCGGCCGCGGTGAGCTTGTCTTCGAGCTGCACCAGCAGGTCCGGCAGGCGCGCCAGCGCGTGCTGGCGGATCGCCTCGCCGAGGTCGCGCAGGCGCTCGAGTTCGTCGCCGTCGGGGAACTGCACGGCGCGCTTGGACTGCAGGAAGTCCATGGCGCCGCGGAAGCTGCTGCGCAGCTTGGGGTCGTCCAGCGCGGCGCGCGTGCGCGCCTTGAAGTCGGCCGCCGGCACGAAATGCAGGGGGCTGGCGGCGTTGCGCGGGGTGGGCGAGGTGGGCGTGGCAGGCGTGCTCATTGCGTGGCTCCGTTGGCAGCGCCGCGCGTCACGATGATCACCCACAGCTCGCGCGGGCCGTGCGCGCCGTAGGCCAGCGTTTGCTGGATGTCCGAGGTCTTGGACGGGCCGGACACCAGCACCAGGTTGGTCGGCATGCCGTCGCGCCAGCGCTCGGCGCGCGCGGCGGCGTGCAGGTCCGCGTGCAGCGTATCGGCGTACACCAGCGCCACATGCAGCGGCGGCACCAGCGAGACCGTGCGCGGCGTGTGCGCGTCCGGCGCCAGGATCAGCGTGCCGGTGGCGGCGATGCCGGAGCGCGCCACGGTAAAGCCCGCGTCCACGGTATCGAACAATTCCGCCTTCCAGGCTTCGATGGGGCGGTCGTAGGCCAGCGTGGACACGCTGCCGGGCAGCGCGCGCGCCAGCGCCGCGCCTTGCGCGCCGGCGGGATCCAGCAGCAGCCGGCGCACGCCGGCGGCGGCGAGCTTGTCGGCGAGCTGCGCGGGCCAGTCTTCGCTACCGGCGCACCAGACCTGCGCGTGGGAGGCGGTCAGCGCCGCCTGCATGGCCTGCACGTGGTCCCGGGCGGTGGCCTGCGCCGCCGCGCGGCGGTCGTCGAAGTGCGCATCGATGCGCGCGTCCAGCGTGGCGACGTCGTCGGCAGGGGCAGCCGGCGCGGCTGCCCGCAGGCGGCCCAGCATGCGCTCGCGTGAAGTCAGCGCGCTCATGCTTGTCCCCCGTTGCCGTCGGCCTTGCCGCCGGTGCGCCGCCACAAGAAACTGGCCAGGTGCTCTACCGGCAGCGGCGCGCCCTGGTGGCGCGCCGCGTGGCCGATATTGAGCAGGCAGCCGCAGTCGGCGGAAACCAGGCGGTCGCAACCGGTGGCGCAGGCCGAGGCGATCTTGTCCTGCACCATGGCGCCGGAGATATCGGGATGCTTGAGCGAGAAAGTGCCACCGAAGCCGCAGCACTCGGATTCGCGCACATGCTCGACGCGCGTGACGCCGGGCAGGGCGTCGACCAGGGCCACGCCATGCTGGCGCGTACCCATTTCTCGACGTGCCGCGCATGAGGTATGCAGCACCACGGTTTCCTCCGCTTGCGCGGGCGCGGCGGTGTCGAAGCTGACCTTGAGCACGTGCAGCAGGAACTCGCTCAGCTCGTAGACGCGCTCGGCCAGCTCGCGCGCCTTGGGCCCGGCCACCGGGTCGTCGGCGAACAGCTGGGGCCAGTGGTGGCGCATCATGCCCGCGCACGAGCCCGACGGCACGACCACCGGCCAGGGCTGGGCGAACAGGTCGAGCTGCGCCAGCGCCACCTTGCGCGCCTGCTCCGGGTTGCCGCTGCTGTAGGCCGGCTGGCCGCAGCAGCTCTGGCCGCGCGGGAAGTGCACGGTCAGGCCTTCGCGCTCGAGCAGCCGCACCGCGTCCAGGCCGGCTTGCGGCACGAACAGGTCGACCAGGCAGGTGGCGAACAGGTAGGCCTGCGCCGGGGCAGGGGGGTAGCGCCTTGGATTCATGTCTCGCTCCGTGGGGACGGATACCTGGCTGTCAGGTCCGCCGGTGTTTGGCGCATAATTCCGCGAGACGCTCGGCAGTTCAAATTGGTTGGACCAGCCAGGCGGGGATGGCGACGGAGCGGGCAATGGCTGGGGGCATGCAGACACGCGGGCGCGTGGAACAGGTGATGCGCAAACTGGAAACGGCGCTGCTCGACGGCACCTGGCCGGCCGGCACGAGGCTGCCGGCCGAACGGGCGCTGGCGGAGCAATATGGCGTGGCCCGCAATACCATCCGCGAGGCGATCCAGCGGCTGGCCGCGCGCGGGCTGCTGCAGAGCCGGCAGGGCGCAGGCGTGTTCGTCACCGAGCAGCTGCGCGCGGGCATTGCCTCGCCGTGGCGCCAGCTGGTGGCGGACCACCCGGTGCTGCGCGACGATATCCTGGAGTTCCGCCGCGTGCTGGAAGGGGCCACCGCGTATTTCGCCGCGATGCGCGCCGACAGCGGTGACCTCAAGCGCATCCGCGGCCTGCTGCGCGCGCTCGAAACCTCGCGCGAGCAGGACGACAAGACCGCCGAGGCCGAAGCCGACGCCAAGCTGCACGAGGCCATTGCCCAGGCCTCGCACAACACCATGTTCCTGCACCTGCACACCAGCGTGATCGGCATGCTGCGCGAGCACATCACCATCAACGGCACCGGCCTGCGCGTCCAGGCCGAGGACGCCTCGGCGCTACTGCTGCTGCAGCACCGCACGCTGTGCGAGGCCATCCTCGCGCGGCGCCCCGAAGAGGCGCGCACGGCCATGCAGACACATATCGATTTCGTGCGCAGCCGGGTGGAGCAGGAGGGCGGGATGGACGAACAGGAGGGGAACTAAGTGAGGGGCGCCGGGCGCCAGGCACCCGGATTGGTCCTACCTCCCCCGCCTCAGATCAGCCCCTTGGCCGCCAGCTCCCGCTTGAGATAGGCATAGAAGATCGGCCCGGCGACCACGCCGGCGATACCGTAGACCGATTCCATCAGCAGCATCACGGTCAGCAGTTCCCATGCGGCGGCGTTGATGCGCGCGCCGATGATGCGCGCATTGAGGAAGTACTCGAGCTTGTGGATCACCACCAGGTAGACCAGCGAGGCGATCGCGATCGGCAGCGAGATCGACAGCGACGCCACCACGATGCCCGCGTTCGAGATCAGGTTGCCCAGCACCGGCAGCAGCCCCACCAGGAAGGTCAGCGCCACCAGCGTCTTGGTCAGCGGCAGGTGCACGCCACACAGCGGCAGCACCACCAGCAGGTAGACCGCGGTGAGCACGGTGTTGATCAGCGAGATCTGTATCTGGGCAAAGATGAACTGCGCGAAGGCCCGCTGCAGGTTGCGCGCGCGCTCCACCAGCGCGGTGGCCAGTGGCCGGCGGTTTGGCTTGGCGATGGCGCGGTACAGCGCCACCATGGCGCCGATCACCAGGCCGATCAGGATATGCGCCAGCGTGCGCAGCACCTCCGCGCCGAACTTCTGCGCCATCTGTGCATGCTCGCGCAGCCAGGCAATCAGCGTGTTGGCCAGTTCATCCACGCCGCGCGGCAGGGCATCGTTGACCCAGCCCGGCAGCTGCGCACGCGATTGGTCGATGATGTCGGCGGCGCGGATCAGCAAGGTATCGAGCCGGTTGGCGTCGCCGCCGACGAAGCGTATCAGCGCCCATCCGCCGAGCGTCAGTCCAAGCAGCGTGACGGCGGACAGGATCGCCACCGCCAGCGCGTCGTGCTTCTGGTGCAGGCCTACCAGCCTGGGGGCCAGCACGTCCACCAGCGAATACAGCAACAGCCCGGCGAGCAGCGCCGCGACCAGGTTGGCCTGCATCACCATCCAGAGCGCCAGGGCGCTCAGGACATAGGCGACCGTGCCAACGTTCAGCCACGCTGCTTCAGGCAGGCGGGGCAGGCGTGGCGGATCGGGTTGGTTCATCGAGTCTCCTGCATGGACGGCCGGGCCGCGCGATCCGGGCGGCCGGCCATCTGTGGATGGTACGGCGCTCGATTGTCGGTCCGGCGGGCGGCCAAGGCAAGCGCGCTCGCGCGCGGGAGGCAAACTGGTCCGCTTCCGATGCGGATCGGCAGGGCCGGCGGGCGAGAGCCGGTCGCAGGCCGGGTTCCGGCGCGACAGTTGGCGGCGTGTTCGTCGACGTGGCTGGCGGCAGGGTGCCGGAGGTGGCGCTCATGACGAAGATTTGGGTACGCCAGGCAATCCTGCGTCAATCTTGGGTCAATCCTGGGCCAATCTTGGGCGTTGCGAGGTCCATTCCATCGGCGCCCGTCGCAATGTGCAGTTCCCGGGGCTCGACCCCAAGCTTGCCGCGACAGGCGTATATATTGTGCTCATGGGACTTGATATCGTGGGCTATGCGCATTGCCAGCGGCGCGTGCGGTTCCAGCTGGCGCATGGCGACCTGGCCGGCAGCGCCCCTGCCACGCCGGCAACCGACTGAGACCCGATCATGGCCTACACCCACACCGTCGCTTCGCGCCGCTACCTGTTCGGCGATCTCAAGACCTTGCTTGCCAAGGCCAGTCCGGCGCGCTCGGGCGACTACCTGGCCGGCCTGGCCGCCGCCAGCGAGGAAGAACGCATGGCCGCGCGCATGGCGCTGGCCGAGTTGCCGCTGACGCGGTTCCTGCAGGAAGCCCTGGTCCCCTACGAGGAGGACGAAGTCACGCGCCTGATCGTCGACCGCCATGACCGCGCCGCCTTCCGCGAGATCGCCGGGCTGACCGTGGGCGACCTGCGCAACTGGCTGCTGCTGCACCAGACCGATGCCGCCACCCTCGCGCGCGTGGCGCCGGGCATCACGCCCGAGATGGCCGCGGCGGTGAGCAAGCTCATGCGCAACCAGGACCTGGTGGCGGTGGCGCGCAAGTGTCGCGTGGTCACGCGCTTTCGCAACACCATCGGCCTGCCCGGCCGGCTCTCCGTGCGGCTGCAGCCCAACCATCCCACCGACGACCCCAAGGGCATCGCCGCCTCGATGATCGACGGCCTGCTGTACGGCTGCGGCGACGCCACCATCGGCATCAACCCGGCCACCGACAACCTCGGCGCCATCGTCACCCTGCTGCGCCTGGTCGACGACCTGCGCTGCCGCTATGACGTGCCCACGCAATCGTGCGTGCTGACCCACGTCACCAACACCGTGCGCGCCATCGAGCAGGGCGCGCCGGTGGACCTGGTGTTCCAGTCGGTGGCGGGCAGCGAGCGCGCCAATGCCGGCTTCGGCGTCAGCCTGGCGTTGCTGGCCGAAGCGCACGACGCCGCGCAAAGCCTGGCGCGCGGCACCGTGGGCAACAACGTGATGTACTTCGAGACCGGCCAGGGCAGCGCGCTCTCCGCCAACGCGCACCACGGCGTGGACCAGCAGACCATGGAAGCGCGCGCCTACGCGGTGGCGCGCGCGTTCTCGCCGCTGCTGGTCAATACCGTGGTGGGCTTTATCGGCCCCGAGTATCTCTACGATGGCAAGCAGATCATCCGCGCCGGGCTGGAGGACCACTTCTGCGGCAAGCTGCTCGGCGTGCCGATGGGGTGCGATGTCTGCTACACCAACCACGCCGAGGCCGACCAGGACGACATGGACACGTTGCTGACGCTGTTCGGCGTGGCCGGCATCAACTTCATCATGGGCGTGCCCGGCGCCGACGACATCATGCTGAACTACCAGAGCACCTCCTTCCACGACGCGCTCTACCTGCGCGACACGCTGGGCCTGCGGCCCGCGCCCGAGTTCGAGGACTGGCTGCAGCGCATGGGCATCCTCGGCGAGGACGGCCGCCTGCTGGAGCTGGCCGAGCGCCAGCCGCTGCTGCAGCTCGCGCACGCCCTGTGAGCGCGGTCCCTCAAGCCCCTCACAAGCCAGCCATCTGTCAGCCATGATCCAGCCATGATCCAGCCATGAGCCGCAAACTGACCCAGCCCAATCCGTGGCAGCGCCTGCGCCAGTTCACCGCCGCGCGCATCGCGCTGGGCCGCGCCGGCAACAGCCAGACCACCGACACCGTGCTCGCCTTTGGCCTGGCTCATGCCCAGGCGCGCGACGCCGTGCACCTGCCGCTGGCGCGCGCCGACATCGAGCGCGCGCTGCACCAGGCCGGCTTGGCCAGCGTGCCCGCGCACAGCGCCGCCGCGGACCGCCAGCACTATCTGCGCCGGCCCGACCTCGGCCGCCAGCTCGACGACGAAAGCCGCGCACGGCTGGCGCAGGCGCGCCCCGCCGAGGTGCCCGACGTGGTCTTCGTGATCGCCGATGGCCTCTCCGCGCTGGCGGCCGGGCGCCACGGCGTGCCGCTGCTGCTGGCCGCGCGCGAGCGCCTGCCCGGCTGGCGCATCGGCCCCGTGGTGGTGGCCGAGCAGGCGCGCGTGGCGCTGGGCGACGAGGCCGGCCAGCTGCTCGGCGCGCGCCAGGTGGTGATGCTGATCGGCGAGCGGCCCGGGCTCAGCTCGCCGGACAGCCTCGGTATCTACCTGACCTACGACCCGCGCACGGGCCGCAGCGACGCCGAGCGCAACTGCATCTCCAACGTGCGGCCCGAAGGGCTGCCCTATGCGCAGGCGGCGGACAAGCTCGCCTTCCTGCTGCGCGGCGCGCTGGCGCTGGGGCGCAGCGGGGTGGACCTGAAGGACGACAGCGGCGCGGCGTTCGTGACGGGACCGGAATCGGCTGCCTTGCCGACATCCGAATGAAGCGGCGCACATGCCGCCGCAGCCGCGACGCACTCAACCCGGATCGAACACCCGCCCCGGACTAAGGATATGGTTCGGGTCCAGCGAGCGCTTGAGCAGGCGCATCAGCGCCAGCTCCTCGGGCGAGCGCGAGCAATGCAGGTAGGGCTTCTTGTGCAAGCCGATGCCGTGCTCGGCCGAGATGCTGCCCTGGAACGCCTGCACCACGCCGTATACCGCATCGGAGATCTCGTGTTCAGGGAAGTCCGCGTCGGTGGCGCCGGGCAAATGCA
This sequence comes from Cupriavidus sp. 05N38, assembly GCF_056397345.1. Lineage (NCBI taxonomy): Bacteria > Pseudomonadati > Pseudomonadota > Betaproteobacteria > Burkholderiales > Burkholderiaceae > Cupriavidus > Cupriavidus sp. 05N38. Next base: position 53,099 of record NZ_JBFTNF010000013.1, on the reverse strand, counting down.
CGCTGACGTGCAGGTTGCTGTCGCCTACATGGCCGAAGTTGACCAGCTCGGCATCGGGCCAGGTGGCCAGCACGCGCACGCGCAGCGCATCGGCGAAGGCGCCGATGCCGCCGATCGGCAGGCTGACGTCGAAGGCGGCGTTGGGCGCCCACATCACCGGGAATTCGGCCACCGCGTCGCGCAGTTGCCAGAAGCTCTGCGCTTCCTTGTGGCTGGATGCCACCGCCGCGTCCTGGATCAGGCCGGCTTCCATCGCGGATTCCAGCATGCCTTCGAAGGCGGGCGCGTCCTGCGCGGCGTCGTTGCCTTGCAGGTCGAGCAGCACGTAGAAGGGATGGCCCGCCGGCAGCGGCGCGCGCACGCCGGGCACGCGCGTGGTGACTAGGCCGTAGAAATCGGCCCACATCACTTCGAACGCGCTGAGGCGGCCCGAGAGCTTGCGCTGGGCATGGCGCAGCATGCGCACCACGTCGTCGTAGCCGGACAGCGCGCACAGCGCGGTCTGCGTGGCGGCCGGCAGCGGGGCCAGGCGCAGCACGGCGCGCGTGATCACGCCCAGCGTGCCTTCGCTGCCAATGAAGAGCTGGCGCACGTCGTAGCCGGCATTGTTCTTCTGCATCTTGTTGAGCGAAGACACCACGGTGCCGTCGGCCAGCACGGCTTCCAGCCCCAGTACCTGGTCGCGCATCATGCCGTAGCGGATCACGCGGTTGCCGCCCGCGTTGGTGGCGATATTGCCGCCGATCTGGCAGCTGCCGCGCGCCCCCAGGTCCACCGCCAGCAGCCAGCCGGCCGCGCGCGCGGCCTCCTGCGCCGCCTGCAGCGTGGTGCCGGCCATCACGGTCATGGTGCCGGCCTGGGTGTCGATCTCTTCCACGCCGCGCATGCGCTCGAGCGACAGCACGACTTCGCCGCCTGCCGGCGTGGCCGCGCCGGCCAGGCCGGTGAGGCCGCCCTGCGGCACCACGGGCTGGCGCATGCGGTTGCACAGCGCGAGCACGGCGGACACTTCGGCGCTGTTGCGCGGGCGGACCACGGCCAGCGGGGCGACCGCGCCGAGCGGTGCGTACCAGTCCTTGCGAAAGCGCGTCTCGATGGCGTCGCCGGTCTGCAGGCCCGCGGCGTCGAGCCGCGTGGCGAGTTCGGCCAGCAAGGAAGAGGCGTTGGGAGCGGTGCTTGCCATATGCGGTGCGTGCGGAGGAGGAAGGTGCCCATGCTAGGCGAAGGCGGCCCTGGCGTTAAGGGCCATTCGGCGCCGTGACGATGGCGCCATGGCGTGGTTCGCGGCCTACGCCGCCAGGAAGGCGGCGATCGTTTCGCGCAGGAAGGCTCGGTCCGCCGGGATATTGTGCGGGTTGCCGGCACGATGCCCGTAGTCGGACGGGATCGGGCGCAGCGCGGCCGTGCGCGCGCCGGTGAGCCGGGGCAATTCCGCCGCGTTGTCCTGCGCCTGGAAGTACGCATCGGTGCGGCCGGGCATGAGCAGCACGTCGGCGCGGATGGCGGCCAGCGAGCGGTCCAGGTCGCCGCCGAAGGCGTCGCAGCGGCTGATGTCGCCGTGCTGCCATGTCCACAGCTGGGCAAGCAGGTCGTTGGCGTCGCGGCGCGCGAAGTTGCTGTCCCAGGTGCCGGCGAGGAACGCCTCGAGCGATTCGAAGCCTGCCGCGCGCCACAGTTCGTCGCGGTAGAACGCGTGCGACAGGGCCCATCCCGCGTACACGCGGCCCATGGCGCGGTAGCCCGCGCGAGGCGGCGCGGCGAAGTGCCCGTCGCGGAAGGCGGGGTCGGCCGTAAGCGCGGCGCGCACGCCTTCGAGGAAGACCTGGTTGAACGGCGAGCAGCGCGCGCTGCCGCACACCACCGCGATGCGCCCGGCCATGTCGGCGTGGCAGGCGCCCCAGTGGTAGGCCTGCATGCCGCCCATCGACCAGCCGTACACCAGCGCGATGCGCTCGATGCCGAACACTTCCTGCAGCAGCCGTGCGCTGCACGGCCACGGCATCGTGATAAGTGACTGCGGGGAACGTGCCCGGCGCGAACTGCGGCGAGTTCGACGGCGACGACGACAAGCCGTTGCCGAACAGGTTGGGGATGATGACGAAGTAGCGATCGGTGTCGAGCACGCCGCCCGGCGCGGCCAGCCACTCGGTATCGTAGTGCTGCGCGCTGAACGAGGTCGGGTAGACGATCACGTTGTCCTTGCGGGCGTTGAGCGTGCCGTAGGTCTTGTAGGCCAGTCGCATGCCGGGAAAGTCCCGGCCCGATTGCAGCCGCACGGTGCCCGCGTCGAACAGGGCGTAGTCTTCCTTGGCGTTCATGCCGGCCTCTCCGGATATGGATTGCTATGGATTGCTATGGATTGCATTGCGCGGCATGGCCGCGCGGTCGGCGCAGGCAGCGCGCGCTTACGCGCCGCTCCACGCCTCGCGATTGATGGCCGCGGCCGGCGCGCGCCGTGGCGACCGGGTGCGCGCCAGGTGTTCCAGCGCGGGCTCGATCACTTCGGCGAGCTTGTGGAAGGCCGGTGCGATCTGGTCGTCCGGCACGCAGGCATAGCCCAGCAGCAGGCCCTGGCTGGTCGCTCGCGCGGGATCGGCGAAGTAGCGCGACAGCGGCCGCGTGGTCAGGCCCTGCGTGCGCGCCGCCATGCTGATGCCGAGATCGTCGGCGCCGGGCGGCAGGTGGACCACCAGGTGCAGGCCGGCCTCGTGCGTGGAGGTGGGCCAGTCCGCGCCGAGCCGCGCGGCGATCGCCTCGCGCAGCAGGCCCTGGCGCTGCGCGTAGCGCTGGCGCACGCGGCGGATGTGGGTGGCGTAGTGGCCTTCCTCGATGAAGTCGGCCAGCACCGCCTGCTGCATCAGCTGGCCCTCGCGGAACAGTTCCGACAGCCCGGTGGCGAAATGCGGCGCCAGCGGCTTGGGCAGCACCATGAAGCCCATGCGCAGCCCCGGGAACAGCGTCTTGGAGAACGTGCCCATGTAGATCACGCGGTCGTGCTCGTCCAGGCCCTGCAGCGAAGCCAGCGGCCGGCCCTCGAAACGGAACTCGCTGTCGTAGTCGTCCTCCACGATCCACGCGCCGCGCTGGCGCGCGTATTCGAGCAGCATGCGCCGGCGCGACAGGCTCATCACCATGCCTAGCGGATACTGGTGCGACGGCGTGGCGAAGATGAAGCGCGGCGGGTTCTGCAGCGTGGCCGCGTCCGGGGCGATGCCCTCGCTGTCCACCGGCACCGGGATGGTCTCGATGCCGGCGCTGGTGAGCAGGCTGCGCGTGCCCCAGTAGCCGGGATCCTCCATCCACGCCTTGTCGCCGGGATCGCCGAGCAGCCGCGCGATCAGGTCGATGGCCTGGTGGATCCCGGTGGTCAGGATGATCTGCTCGGGCTCGCAGCGCACCGAGCGCACCAGCCGCAGGTGCTCGGCCAGCACGCGGCGCAGCGGCATATAGCCACCGTTGTGCGCGTAGGTCAGCAGTTCCGGCTTCGGCGCGCGCCAGTGCTTGTTGAGCAGGCGTGCCCAGACCGCGTGCGGAAACAACGAGACATCGGGCACGCCCGCGACAAACGCGCCCCATTGCCGGTCCGATGCACCGGAATGCGACACCAGGTGCTGGCCGCGGCGCGACAAGGCGAAACGGTTCGGGTTTTGCTGCGGTGCGGGCACGGCGATGGTGCCATTTCGCGCCCTGCCGTTGTGCAATGCACTATGGTCGGGAAAACTCTGTGACACAAAGGTGCCACTTCCGCTCGATGCCGTGACATAGCCTTCGGCCAGCAGCTGTTCATAGGCGTACAGCACCGTGTTGCGAGAGACGCCGACTTCCTTCGACAGGAGCCGCGACGCCGGCAGCTTGCTGCCCGCAACCAGCGAGCCAGCAAGGATTTCCTGGCGAATGATCTCGTACAGCTGGCGGTTCATGTGCGTGCCGTTCTTGTCATCCGCACCATTTGCGGGCCGCTCCATACGCTGCAGCAGCAGCTCGGACAGAATCGTCTCTTTCAAAGTGGCCCCGGCTAAAAAGCGATATATGGACCTACCTATGGTACCAATGATCGGCTAACTTTCCACACATCTTGTTGGGTTCGTCGTTTTTCCAGCGACGTCTTGCCGATTCGGCTGATTCGATCCCCCTCCGGACGCGCCCCCTTGCGCACCCCGGACCAGTCAGTGGAGCCACCATGCAACGTACCGCCGGCAGTGCCGCGATGTCCGCCACGCCCGATCTTCCCGCGCTGACCACCGACGATATCGCTGCCGCCGTGCGCGCGCTCGAGCCGTACATGGTGCGCACGCTGTCGGACTTCGTGGCCGCGCCGAGCCCGTCGGGGCAGGAACAGCCGGCCGTGGCCTTCATGGAAGGCGCGCTGCGCGAACTCGGCCTGGGGTCCGAGCGCATCTACCTGCGCAGCGAAGCGCTCAAGGACCTGCCGCTGTTCTCTCCGCCATGTTGCCCGGACGGCGGCCGCTACAACCTGCTCGCCACGCACCGGCCGGTCGCGAAGGGCGGGCGCTCGGTGCTGTTCAACGGCCACCTCGACGTGGTGCCGACCGGCCCCGAATCGATGTGGCGCCAGTCGCCGTTCGCGCCGTTCGTCGAGGACGGCTGGCTGTTCGGCCGCGGCGCGGGCGACATGAAGGCCGGCATCATCTGCACGCTGGCCGCGTTCAAGGCGCTCAAGGACCTCGGCGTGCAGCCGGCCGGCGCGGTCGGCTTCAACTCCGTGCTGGAAGAGGAAAACACCGGCAACGGCGCGCTGGCCACGGTCGCGGCCCTGCGCAGCGCGGTGGGCGCGGGCAAGCTGGCCGCCTTCGACGCGGTGGTGATTCCCGAGCCGCTGGGCGAAAACCTGATGAGCGCGCAGATGGGCGTGTTCTGGATGTTCGTGGAGCTGACAGGCCACCCCGCGCATGCCGCCTACATGACCAGCGGCGTGAACCCGGTCGAGGCCGGCATCGAAGTGATGGCGGACCTGCGCAAGCTCGAGGCCGAGTGGAACCTGCCCGAAAACCGCCCGGCCGTGTACCGCGACCACGCGCACCCGATCAACTTCAACCTCGGCCAGATCCACGGCGGCGAATGGAATTCGTCGGTGCCCTGCACCTGCACGCTGGGCGTGCGCATCGGCTTCTACCCGAGCATGGACGTGGCCGACGCCAAGGCGCGCGTGGAAGCCTGCGTGCGCGGCACGCTGGCGCGCCTGGCCGGCAACCTGCAGCTCCATATCCGCTACGAAGGCTTTCATGCCCCGGGCTGCGAGTTCGACCTCGACGTGCCCAGCATGCAGGCGCTGGCCGAAGCGCACCGCAAGGTCAACGGCGAGGCGGTGCGGCGCGAGGCCACTACCGCCACCACGGACGCACGCCATTTCCGCCTGATGCTGGAGACGCCGGTGACCTGCTACGGCCCGCAGGCCCGAAATATCCACGGCATCGACGAGTCGGTTTCCATCGAGAGCATGGTGCGCGTGGCCACCACGCTCGCGCAGTTCATGCACGACTGGTGCGGCATCGAACCTGCCTGAGAGGTCGCTTCAAAGAGATCCTGGCGTCGTTGCGCGGCACGGCAGGTACCGCTTGTTCTGCTTGTACTGCCTGCGGCCGCGCCCCTTCGCTTCGCTTTGAAGCCACCGCCCTGCACCGTCGGGCAAAGATAAGTAGCCAATGAAAGTCGTAGTCACGGCAGTCGCAGCAACGCGTCCTTCGTACCTTCCGTATCCGCAGAGCACGATCACTACCACAGGAAACTGACCGATGAAATCCTTCACCCAACACCTGAAAAAGAGCTTTGGCAAAAGCCTGGTGTCGATGGCGCTGGCCAGCGCCGGCCTGGCGCTGGCGCCGGTCCTGCTGCCGGCGGGCAACGCCGTCGCGCAGACCGCGGGCGGCACCTTGTCCGGCATCGTCCAGCCCGAGCCGCCGATCCTGGTGAGCGCGCTGAACTCGCAGGCACCCACCCAGTACATCGCCGGCAAGATCTACCAGGGCCTGCTGACCTATGGCCCGGACCTCAAGCCGCGCGCCGAGCTGGCCAAGTCGTGGAAGATCTCGGCGGACGGCCTGACCTACACCTTCGAGCTGCAGCAGGGCGTGAAGTGGCATGACGGCAAGCCCTTCGGCTCGGCCGACGTGGTGTTCTCGATCGACAAGATGCTGCGCGAGGTGCATGTGCGCACGCGCGCGGTGCTCAACAAGTACGTGGACTCGATCCGCGCGGTGAACGACAGCACCGTGGAGATCAAGCTCAAGGAACCGTTCCCGCCGTTCATCTCCATGTTCGAGACCGGCACCATGCCGATGATGCCCAAGCACATCTACGACGGCACTGACTACCGCAGCAACCCGGCCAACCAGAAGCCGGTGGGCACCGGCCCCTTCATGTTCAAGGAATGGAAGAAGGGCGCCTACATCAAGCTGGCCAAGAACCCGAACTACTGGAAGAAAGGCAAGCCCTACCTGGACGAGCTGGTGTTCTACGTGATCCCCGATTCGGCTTCGCGCGCGGTGGCCTTCGAGAAGGGCGACGTGCAGGTGCTGCGTGGCGGCGACGTCGACAACGTGGACGTCAAGCGCCTGCGCGCGCTGCCCAACGTGGAATACACCACCAAGGGCTGGGAGATGTTCTCGCCGATGTCGAGCCTGCTGATGAACGAGCGCAAGCCGCCGTTCAACAACGTCAAGGTGCGCCAGGCGGTGATGCACGCGCTCAACCGCAAGATGATCGTGGACAACATCTTCTTCGGCATGGGCAAGCCGGCGGTGAGCCCGTTCGCCTCGGCCACGCTGTTCTTCGACAAGAACATGCCCGCCTACGACTTCAACCTGAAGAAGGCGCGCGACCTCATCAAGGAGTCGGGCGTCAACGTCGGCCAGTACCCGGTCAAGATCCTGTCGACCTCCTACGGCGCCAACTGGGACCGCCTCGACGAGTACATGAAGCAGATGCTCGAGCAGCTCGGCTTCAAGGTCAGCATCGAGTCGGCCGATGCCGGCACGTGGTCTGCGCGCGTCAGCAACTGGGACTTCGACCTGACCGCCACCTACACCTACCAGTACGGCGATCCGGCGCTGGGCGTGGAACGGCTCTACGTGACCAGGAACATCGTCAAGGGCACGCCGTTCGCCAACGTGCAGGGCTATAGCAACGCGCAGGCCGACACGCTGTGGGCCCAGGCCGGCGTGGCGCTGGACGCGGGCGAGCGCCAGAAGCTGTACAGCGAAGTGCAGAAGATCCTGGTGACCGAGGTGGCCGCCGGCAACCTGTTCGAGCTGGAGTTCCCCACGCTGTACCGCAAGAACGTCAGGAACCTCGTGACCACCGCGATCGGGCTGAACGAGTCGTTCGACAACGTTTCCATCGAGAAGAACTGAGTCGTCGAGTCGTATGGCGGGGCGGTCCCGGGTTCTGCGCGAATCCGGGCTCGCCCCCCGGTCATGCCCGCGCTGGCGGGGTGACGCCGCAATGTGGGCGCGATGGCGCCCGGGCCCAGTCCTTGCCCGCGTGGAGCATGCCGTGAATTTTCTCTCTTTCCTGTTGTCCCGCCTGTGGAAGGCCCTGGTGGTCGTCCTTGGCGTGGTCATCATCAACTTCTTCCTGATCCGCATGGCGCCCGGCGACCCGGCCACCGTCATGGCGGGCGAGGCCGGGGCCGGCGACGCCGCCTTCGTCAACCAGCTGCGCGAGCAGTTCGGGCTGGACCAGCCGGTGCTGACCCAGCTCGGCATCTATCTCAAGGGCGTGGCCAGGCTCGACCTGGGCTACTCCTACCGCAACCACCTGCCGGTGCTGGACCTGATCCTGGACCGCCTGCCCGCTACCTTCGTGCTGATGAGCGGCGCGTTCCTGTTCTCGCTCGTGCTTGGCGTGCTGCTGGGCGTGATCTCGGCGCGCACGCGCTACGAGAACAAGCGCCGCTGGATCGACAGCGCGGTGATGTCCGGTGCGCTGCTCCTGTACGCCACGCCGCTGTTCTGGCTGTCGCTGATGGCAATCATCCTGTTCTCGGTGGTGCTGGGGTGGCTGCCCGCCTTCGGCATGGAAACCATCGGCGCGGGCTACACGGGCCTGGCGCGCGTGCAGGACGTGGCGCTGCACATGATCCTGCCCACCATCTCGCTGGGCTGCTTCTTCATGGCGGTGTATGTGCGCCTCACGCGTGCTTCGATGCTGGAAGTGATGGGCATGGACTTCGTCAAGACCGCGCGCGCCAAGGGCGTGCCGGCCGGGCGCGTGATCCGCGTGCACGTGCTGCGCAACGCGCTGCTGCCGGTGATCACCTTCGCCGGCATCCAGCTTGGCCAGATGGCCGGCGGCGCGGTGCTGACCGAGACCGTGTTCTCGTGGCCCGGCATCGGCCGCCTGATGTTCGACGCGCTGCTGCAGCGGGACTACCAGTTGCTGCTGGGCATTTTCTTCGTCACCTCGGCGCTGGTGGTGTTCTTCAACCTGGTGACGGACATCGTCTACCGCTTCATCGACCCCCGCATCGCGGTGGGCGGCAAGGGAGCCACGGCATGAAAGCCTTCGCACGACGTTATGCGCGCAACTACGGCGCGGTGATCGGCCTGCTGGTGCTGCTGGCCGTGGTGGCGGTGGCGCTGCTGGCGCCGGTGCTGTACGAGGAATCGCCCTGGCTGATGGTGGGCGAGCCGCTGGTGCGCCCGTTCGCTGACGCGGCCTATCCCTTCGGCACCGACATGCTCGGCCGCGACATCACCGCCGGCATGCTGTACGGCGCGCGCGTGTCGCTGCTGGTGGGCGTGATCTCCACCGGCGTGGCGCTGGGGTTCGGCATCCTGATCGGCTCGGTGGCCGGCTATTGCGGCGGCCGCATCGACGACGCGCTGATGCGTTTCACCGAGTTCTTCCAGACCATCCCGCAACTGGCCATGGCGGTGGTGATCGTGGCGATCTTCAATCCCACCATCTACTCCATCGTGGCGGCCATCTCGGTGGTGTCGTGGCCGCCGGTGGCGCGCCTGGTGCGCGGCGAGTTCCTCACGCTGAAGCAGCGCGAGTTCGTGCAGGCGGCGGTGGTGATCGGGCAGAAGCCGCTGCGCATCATCGTCACCCAGATCCTGCCCAACGCCATGTCGCCCATCATCGTGTCCGCCTCTTTCATGGTGGCCACGGCGATCCTGACCGAGTCGGCGCTGTCCTTCCTGGGCCTGGGCGACCGCAACATGATGAGCTGGGGCTTCATGATCGGCGCGGCCCGCACCATGATCCGCGAAGCCTGGTGGATGAGCGTGTGGCCGGGCGTGGCGATCCTGCTCACGGTGCTGTCCATCAACCTGATTGGCGAAGGGCTGAACGACGCCATGAATCCCCAACTCCGCCGCCGCGGCGAGTAAGTCAAAGGATGCCGTTCATGCAAGCACCAGACCAGAAATCCCCGCAGAACACCGCGCCGCTGCTGTCCGTGCGCGACCTCACCATCGCGCTGCCCGCCGGCGGCGACCGCGCGCACGCGGTCAAGGACGTGAGCTACGACCTGCACGCCGGCGAGATCCTGTGCATCGTCGGCGAGTCCGGTTCGGGCAAGTCGATGAGCGCCAACGCCATCATGGGCCTGCTGCCGCCCTACCTGAAGCCGCAGGGCGGGCAGATCCTGTTCCGGGGCCGCGACCTGCTGGCGCTGGATGAAGACACCCTGCTGTCGATGCGCGGCAAGGACATGGCCATGGTGTTCCAGGAGCCGCTGTCGGCGCTCAACCCTGTGATGACGGTGGGCGAGCAGATCGCCGAGGTGATGCGCGTGCACGGCGCCTATCCCGGCGAGGCGCGCAACCGCCGCGTGCTGGAACTGCTGGAGTTCRTCGGCCTGCCCGACCCCGCCACGCTGACGCACAGCTATCCCTTCCGCCTGTCGGGCGGGCAGCGCCAGCGCGTGGTGATCGCCATGGCGCTCGCGCTCGAACCCGCGCTGCTGATCGCCGACGAGCCGACCACCGCGCTGGACGTCACCACGCAGGCGCAGATCCTGGCGCTGATCAAGCGCATCCAGGCCGAGAAGGGCATGGGCGTGATGTTCGTCACGCACGACTTCGGCGTGGTGGCGGAGATCGCCGACCGCGTGGCGGTGATGGAAAAAGGCGTGCTGGTGGAGATGGGCCCGGCGCAGCAGGTGCTCAACCACCCGCAGCATCCTTACACGCGCCGCCTGATCAGCGCGGTGCCGCACGGGCGCGCCAAGGAGCGTCGGGCGGACGCGGCCGAGACCGTGCTGGAAGTGCGCGACCTGCGCAAGACCTATGTCTCCGGCGGCGGGCTATTCAGCAAGAAGCGCGTGGTCAACGCCGTGGACGGTGTGAGCTTCAGCGTGCGCCGCGGGCAGACGCTCGGGATCGTCGGCGAGTCCGGCTCGGGCAAGTCCACCATCGGCAAATGCCTGCTCAAGCTGACCGGCATCGACGGGGGCGAGCTGCTGTTCGACGGGCAGGACATCGCGCGACTGTCGGAGCGGCAGTTCCGCCCGCTGCGCAGCGACGTGCAGATGATCTTCCAGGACCCCTTCGCCTCGCTCAACCCGCGCCACACGGTGGGCCGCATCATCACCGACGGCCCGGTCGCCAACGGCGTGCCGCTGGCAAAGGCACAGGCGCGCGCGCGCGAACTGCTGCAGCTGGTGGGGCTGGAGCCGTCCGCGTTCGACCGCTACCCCAACCAGTTCTCCGGCGGGCAGCGCCAGCGCATCGGCATCGCGCGCGCGCTCGCGCTGGAGCCCAAGCTGCTGGTGGCCGACGAATCGGTCTCCGCGCTCGACGTCTCGGTGCAGGCGCAGGTGCTGCAATTGCTGGCCGACCTGCAGAAGCGGCTGAACATCGGGCTGATCTTCATCACCCACGACCTGCGCGTGGCCGCGCAGATCTGCCACCACGTGATGGTGATGCACAAGGGGCGGGTGGTGGAGTCCGGCCCGCCCGACCAGATTTTCGACGCGCCGCGCCACGAATACACGCAGCGCCTGATTGCCGCGGTCCCCGGCAAGGAATGGGACCCGACCCTGATCCGCGCCGCCGCCTGAGCGCGCGCCATCCAGACAGCAGCACAACCCATACCAAGATGGAGCAACAACAGATGAAGAACGCCGAACTGGTCCGCCGCAAGGACGCCGCCACCCCGCGTGGCGTGGGCGTGATGTGCAATTTCTACGCCGAGCGCGCCGAGAACTCGGAGATCTGGGATGTGGAGGGCAAGCGCTATATCGACTTCGCCGCCGGCATCGCCGTGCTCAACACGGGCCACCGCCATCCGCGCCTGGTCGATGCCGTGCGGCGCCAGCTCGATCGCTTTACGCACACGGCCTACCAGATCGTGCCGTATGCCAGCTACATCGAGCTGGCCGAGAAGATCAACGCGCGCGCGCCCGGCCGCTCGGCCAAGAAGACCGCTTTCTTCACCACCGGCGCGGAAGCCGTGGAGAACGCCATCAAGATCGCCCGCGCCGCCACCGGCCGGCCCGGCGTGATCGCCTTCTCGGGCGGCTTCCACGGCCGCACCATGATGGGCATGGCGCTGACCGGCAAGGTGGTGCCGTACAAGGTGGGATTCGGCCCGTTCCCGGGCGAGGTTTTCCACGCGCCGTATCCATGCGCCCTGCATGGCGTGTCGGTGGAAGATTCGCTCAAGGCGCTGCAGCACCTGTTCAAGGCCGACGTCGATCCCAAGCGCGTGGCCGCCATCATCTTCGAGCCGGTGCAGGGCGAGGGTGGTTTCAACGTGGCGCCGCCGGCCTTCGTCAAGGCGCTGCGCGCGGTCTGCGACGAGCACGGCATCCTGCTGGTCGCCGACGAGGTGCAGACCGGCTTCGGCCGCACCGGCCGCCTGTTCGCCATGGAGCACTATGAGGCGGCGCCGGACCTCACCACCATGGCCAAGAGCCTGGCCGGCGGCATGCCGCTGTCGGCCGTGTGCGGCCGCGCCGAGGTGATGGACGCGCCCGCGCCCGGCGGGCTGGGCGGCACCTATGCCGGCAACCCGCTGGCGGTGGCCTCCGCGCTGGCCGTGCTGGACGTGCTCGAAGGCGAGCAACTGATCCCGCGCGGCGCCGCGCTCGGCCAGCGCCTGGTCGAGCGGCTGGAAGGCCTGAAGCCGCGCGTGCCGCAGATCGCGGAAGTGCGCGGCCTGGGCGCGATGGTGGCCGTGGAATTCCGCAAGGCCGACGGCAGCCCCGACGCCGAGTTCACGCGCGAAGTGCAGAACCGCGCGCTGGAGCAGGGCCTGCTGCTGCTGTCGTGCGGCGTGTACGGCAACGTGATCCGCTTCCTGTTCCCGCTCACGATCCAGGACGCGGTGATGGACGAAGGGCTGGACATCCTGGCCGACGTGCTCACGCGCTGAGCATCGCACGCGGGCCAACACCAACCAAGACAGAGAGACAAGACATCATGCAACTCAAGGACTCCAGCCTGCTGCGCTCGCAGGCCTTCATCGGCGGACAGTGGCAGGACGCCGACAACGGCGCCACCTTCGCCGTCACCAATCCCGCCGACGGCTCGCTGATCGCTACCGTGCCGCTGATGGGCGCGGCGGAGACGCGCCGCGCCATCGAGGCCGCGCGCGTGGCGCAGGGCGCGTGGCGCCGCAAGACCGCACGCGAGCGCGCCCAGGTGCTGCGCGCCTGGTACGACCTGATGCTGGCCAACGCCGACGACCTCGCCGTGCTGATGACCAGCGAGCAGGGCAAGCCGCTGGCCGAGGCGCGCGGCGAGGCGGTCTATGCCGCGTCCTTCCTGGAATGGTTCGCCGAGGAAGCCAAGCGCGTGAATGGCGACGTGCTGGCTACGCCCGCGGCCGACAAGCGCCTGCTGGTGGTCAAGGAGCCGGTGGGCGTGTGCGCGGCCATCACGCCGTGGAATTTCCCGCTCGCCATGATCACGCGCAAGGCCGGCCCGGCGCTGGCCGCCGGCTGCGCCATGGTGCTCAAGCCCGCCGAGGATACGCCGCTGTCCGCGCTGGCGCTTGCGCTGCTGGCGGAGCGCGCCGGCCTGCCTGCCGGCCTGCTGAGCGTGGTGACCGGCGACGCCGCCAGCTCGATCGAGATCGGCGGCGAGCTGACCGGCAGCGCCGTGGTGCGCAAGCTCAGCTTCACCGGCTCCACCGAAGTGGGCCGCATCCTGATGCGCCAGTCCGCGCCCACCATCAAGAAGCTCTCGCTGGAGCTGGGCGGCAATGCGCCGTTCATCGTCTTTGACGATGCGGATCTCGATGCCGCCGTGGAAGGCGCCATGGCTTCCAAGTACCGCAATGCCGGCCAGACCTGCGTCTGCGCCAACCGCCTCTACGTGCACGACAAGGTGTATGACGCCTTCGCACAGAAGCTGGTGGCCGCGGTGGCAAAGCTCAAGGTAGGCCACGGCCTCGAGCCCGGCGTGCTGCAGGGCCCGCTGATCAATGAGGACGCGGTGGCCAAGGTGGAGCAGCACATCGCCGATGCCGTGGGCAAGGGCGCGCGGGTGCTCGCCGGCGGCAAGCGCCACGGCCTGGGCGGCACCTTCTTCGAACCCACGGTGCTGGCCGGCGTGACGCCGGACATGCTGGTGGCGAAGGAAGAAACCTTCGGTCCGCTCGCGCCGCTGTTCCGCTTCTCCAGCGACCAGGAAGTGATCGACATGGCCAACGACACCGAGTTCGGCCTGGCCTCGTACTTCTTCAGCCGCGATATCGGCCGCGTGTGGCGCGTGGCCGAGGCGCTGGAGTACGGCATGGTGGGCATCAATACCGGGCTGATCTCCAACGAGGTGGCACCGTTCGGCGGCGTCAAGCAGTCCGGCCTGGGCCGCGAGGGCTCCAGCTACGGCATCGAGGAATACCTGGAAACCAAGTACCTGTGCATGGGCGGCGTGGACCGCTGAGCCCGGGCACCGCACCCGCACACCCCTTTGAGCCGAGGCCGCCATGAGCAGACCCCAAGCCGTACCCACCGTGCAGGTCGACAACGACCGCGTGGCCGTCACCGAGTGGCGCTTCGCGCCGGGCGCCGAGACCGGGCATCACCGCCATGGCCATGACTACGTGGTGGTGCCGATGACCACCGGCGCGCTGCGGCTGGAAACGCCGGCCGGCGAGGTGGTCAGCCAGCTGGTGGCGGGCCGGGCCTACTACCGCGCGGCGGGTGTGGAGCACAACGTCATCAACGCGCACGACGGCGAATGCGTGTTCGTGGAAATCGAGATCAAGCGATGAATGCACCCCTGTCCCAGGCATCGTCCGCCGCGCCGCGCGAGCGCAACGGCGGCCAGATCCTGATCGAGCAACTGCGCCTCCAGGGCGTCAGGCGCGTGTTCCTGGTGCCGGGCGAAAGCTATCTGCCTTGCATCGATGCGCTGTACGACCACCAGGACGCGATCCAGCCCATCGTGTGCCGGCAGGAAAGCGGCGCGGGCTACATGGCGGAGGCCTACGGCAAGCTCACCGGCGAGCCCGGCGTGTGCTTCGTCACGCGCGGGCCCGGCGCCACCAATGCCAGCATTGCCGTGCATACGGCGTTCCAGGACTCGACGCCGATGATCCTGTTCGTCGGGCAGGTCGGCAACGATTTCAGCGAGCGCGAGGCCTTCCAGGAGATCGATTACCGCCGCATGTTCGGCCAGATGGCCAAGTGGGTGGCGCAGATCGACCGCACCGAGCGCATCCCCGAGTTCATCGCGCGCGCCTTCGCCGTGGCCACCAGCGGCCGGCCCGGCCCGGTGGTGCTGGCGCTGCCCGAAGATACGCTGTGGGGCAAGGCCGCGGTGGCCGACATGCCGCGCTACCAGCGCGCGCACGGCGCGCCCACGCCGCAGGCGCTGGCCGAATTGTCCGGCCTGCTGGCGCGCGCCGAGCGCCCGTTCATGCTGGTGGGCGGCTCGGGCTGGAGCGCGCAGGCGCAGCGCCGGCTCGAGGCATTCGCCGAGCGCTTCGCGTTGCCGGTGGGCGTGGCGTGGCGCCGGCTGGAGTGCTTCGACAACCATCATCCGAACTACGCCGGCCATGTGGGCTGGGGCATGGGCGCGGCGCTGCAGCAGCGCATCCGCGAGGCCGACCTGCTGATCGCGGTGGGCACCCGCATGGGCGAGGCCACCACGGAGGGTTACACGCTGGTGGAAAGCCCGCTGCCGCGCCAGCGGCTGGTGCATGTGTACCCGGATGCCGGCGAGCTGGGCCGCGTGTTCCACCCGGCGCTGCCGGTCGTGTCGGACGTCAATGCCTTCGCGGCGGCGCTCGATGGCTTGTCGCCCGCGCGCGCGCCGGCCTGGGCCGCGCGCACGCGCACGGCGCGCCACGAATACCTGGCCGCGCAGGAGCCCAGGCAGGCGCCGGGCAGCCTCAACCTGAACCGTGCCGCGTGCCATGTGCGCGACGTGCTGCCGCAGGACGCCTGCATCACCGTGGGCGCCGGCAACTACGCCGTGTTCCCGCATACCTACTACCGCTTCAAGGGCGTGGGCACCAGCCTGGCGCCCACGGTGGGCTCGATGGGCTACGGCCTGCCGGCCGCGATTTCGGCCAAGCTGGAGAACCCGGAACGCACCGTGGTCTGCTATGCCGGCGACGGCTGCTTCCAGATGAACCTGCAGGAACTCGGCGTGGCCATGCAGTACCGGCTCGGCATCGTGATCCTGGTGTTCAACAACGGCATCTGGGGCACCATCCGCGCCCATCAGGAGCGCGAATTCCCGGGCCGCACGATTGCGCTCGGCTTCGACAACCCCGAGTTCACCGAGCTGATCCGCGCTTACCGCGGCTATGGCGAGGTGGTGGACAGCGACGAGGCCTTCGGCCCGGCGTTCGCGCGTGCGCGGGCCTTCGCCGACAAGGAGCGGCTGCCGGCACTGCTCGAGCTGCGCTATGACGCCGATGGCATTGCGCCCGGCGTGACGCTGACGGAGATCCGCGAAGCGGCGTTCGCCCTGCAGCGGGCGCAGGCATAGGCGCATTGCCATTGCTTTGCCCCTCTCTCGCTGGCGTGGGCGAGGGGAGAAAACCTTCGGTCGACCACCACCCTGACGAAGACCAACAAGTCTCACCACAAAACAATCATGCGCGCCTTCTTCTCGGATGACCAACTGCTGCACCAGCCCCGCCAGTTCATGCGCGCGGGCCGCCTGTGCGAGCCGACCGACGTGCCTGCGCGGGCGCATGCGCTGCAACGCGCGCTGGCCGGGCGCGGCATCGAACTGGCCGAGCCGGCCGACTTCGGCCGCGCGCCGCTCGAGGCTGTGCACAGCCCGGCTTATCTCGATTTCCTCGGCTACGCCCACGAGCGCTGGATGGCGCTGGCGCGGCCCGGCTTCGAGCCCGGCATCGAGGTGCTGCCGAATCTCTCGCCCTACTACAACGGCCGCGTCGAGCAGCCGCGCCGCGTGCCTTGCCCGACCGATTCCATCATCGCGCAGGCCGGTTACTACCTCGGTGACCTGAGCGCGCCGCTCGGGCCACAGAGCTGGCGCGCCATCCTGCGCTCGGCGCACAGCGCGGTGGCCGCCGCGCAGTATGTGTGCGAGCAGCAGGACCGCCAGGGCATCGCCTATTCGCTGTCGCGCCCGTCCGGCCACCACGCGCACAGCGACCGCGCGGCGGGCTTCTGCTACGTCAACAACTCGGCCATCGCGGCGCAGACGTTGCTCAAGCGCTTCGGCAAGGTGGCGGTGCTGGACGTGGACGCCCACCACGGTGACGGCACCCAGCAGATCTTCTACCAGCGCTCCGACGTGATGACGATCTCGCTGCACGCCGATCCGAGCGGCTACTACCCCTTCTATACCGGCTACGCCAACGAGCGCGGCTACGGCGCCGGCTATGGCTACAACCTGAACTTCCCGCTGGCGCACGGCACCGAGGACGACGGCTTCCTGGCCGCGCTGGACAATGCGCTCGACGCACTGCGCGACTACCGCCCGCAGGCGCTGGTGCTGGCGCTGGGCTTCGATACCTATATTCACGACCCCATCAGCGTGCTGCGCGTGGGCTTGGACGCCTACCGCGGCATCGGCGAGCGCATCAACGCGCTGGGCGTGCCCACCGTGGTGGTGCAGGAAGGCGGCTACGAGGTGGAAGCGATCGGCCCGGCGCTGGATGCGTTTCTGTGCGGCCTCGTCCCCGCGATGGCCTGAGACAAGAACAAGGAGACCCGAGATGACCGCACTGAAGATCAACGGCGAGCGCCTGTGGCAATCGCTGATGGACCTGGCCCGCGTCGGCGCCACGCCGCGCGGCGGCAATGCGCGCCTGGCGCTGACCGCGCTGGACGGGCAGGGCCGCGACCTGGTGACGGGCTGGATGCGCGATGCCGGCCTGAGCGTGACCGTGGACCGCGTGGGCAATATCTTCGGCCGCCGCGCCGGGCGCAACGACAGCCTGCCGCCGGTGATGACCGGCAGCCATATCGACACCCAGCCCACCGGCGGCAAGTTCGACGGCTGCTTTGGCGTGCTGGCCGGGCTGGAAGTGATGCGCACCCTCGACGACCACGGGGTGCAGACCGAGGCGCCGCTCGAGCTGGCGATCTGGACCAACGAGGAAGGCACGCGCTTCGTGCCGGTGATGATGGGCTCGGGCGTGTTCGCCGGCATCTTCCCGCTGCAGACCGCGCTGGACGCCACCGACAACGAAGGCAAGCGCGTGGCCGACGAACTGCGCGCCATCGGCTACGCCGGCGACGCCGAAGTGGGCGGGCGGCAGGTGGGCGCGTATTTCGAGGCGCATATCGAGCAGGGTCCGGTACTGGAAGACGCCGGCAACGTGATCGGCGTGGTGACGGGGTCGCTGGGCCTGCGCTGGTACGACCTGACCGTGACCGGCATGGAAGCGCATGCCGGCCCCACGCCGATGCCGCTGCGGCGCGACGCGCTGTACGGCGCGTCCTTCATCCTGCAGGAGGTGGTGCGCATCGCCCATGATTTCGCGCCGCACGGGCGCGGCACGGTGGGCGTGCTCGACGTGCATCCCGCCTCGCGCAACGTGATCCCGGGCGAAGTGAAGTTCACCGTGGACCTGCGCCACCAGGATGCGGATCGCCTGGCGGAGATGGACGCGCGCCTGCGCGCGGCCTGCGCGGCGCTGGCGCGCGGCGAGACCACCGGCGCGCCGCTCGGCGTGAAGATCGAGGACGTGCAGTATTTCCCGCCCACGCCATTCGCGCCGGAGCTGGTGGGCCATGTGCGCAGTCAGGCCGCGGCGCTGGGTCATGCGCACCAGGACATCGTCACCGGCGCGGGTCACGACGCGGTGTACATCGCCACGGTGGCGCCCACCGCGATGATCTTCGTACCGTGCAAGGACGGCATCAGCCACAACGAGGTGGAAGATGCCAAGCCCGAGCACCTGGAAGCCGGCGCCAACGTGCTGCTGGGCGCGATGGTGGCGCAGGCCGGCGCATGAGGGCCGCCGCGCCGGCGGGCGGCAGCGCGGCGGGCTGGTGGCGCGGCGGCCTGATCTTCCTGTGCGCGGTGGCCTTGTTCGCCACCGTGGACGCCACCGCCAAGCACCTGGTGGGGCGCTACCCGGCGCCCTTCCTGAACGCGGTGCGCTACGCCGCCACCGCCACGGTGGCGGTGCTGATGCTGGCGCGCTCGGGACGCCTGCGCTTCTGGCGCACGCCGCACCGCGGCCTGCTGGCGCTGCGCGGCGTGATGCTGGCGCTGGTCGGCACCTGCTTCATGACCGCGCTGCTGTGGATGCCGCTGGCCGAGGCCACCGCGATCTACTTCATGTCGCCGCTGGTGATCGTCGCGCTGTCGCCGTGGCTGCTGGGCGAGCATGTGGGCTCGCGCAAGTGGCTGGCGGTGGGTGCGGGCTTTGCCGGCATGCTGCTGATCGTGCGGCCAGGCTCGCAGTTGTCGCCGCTGGGCACCTTGCTGATGGTGGCGGCAGCCTTCGCGTATGCACTGCTGCAACTGCTCACGCGGCGCCTGGCCGGCAAGGCCGATGCCGGCGTGCAGTACGGCTTCGCCGCGGTGATCTGCATGATCGCCACCGGCCTGCCGGCGCCGTTCTTCCTGCCGGCCGTGTGGCCCGGCGCGGCGGACTGGCTGGCCATCCTCGCCATGGGTTTCATGAGCGCCGGCGCGCAGGTGCTGCTGATCCTGGCGCTGCAGCGCGCGCCGGCCTCCACCCTGGCGCCGCTCAACTATTGCCACCTGCTGCTGGCGCTGGTGTACAGCGCGCTGTGGTTCGGCCGCTGGCCTGACGGGCCCGCCATGGCGGGCATCGCGCTGATCATCGCAGCCGGCCTGTCCCTGACCTTGCCAACGCGCGCCACGGCCCACGGGCGTGGGCGCTTTCGTTCCACCTCAAGCGCGGAATGATCGTGAGTGGATCGCACGACCTCGCCCACCGGATGCCGTTCGGCGGGGTCGGGCAATCAGGCAACGGCCACGACAAGTCATTGCATGCGTTCGATAAATGCACTGACATAAAGACGGCCTGGATTAAATTTGGTTGAGTGAATCTATTTAAATAAATTGGAAAGGAGGTATCGCTTTATTTTCATGTGAAGGACGTTGACTGATCGCATGACGGGATGACAATGTCGCCTTTCATGCGGGATAGCCATGCTTTTTGTCGTATCGATGCCGTTGGAGCGGGCAGGAGGATACCGTGTCTTCATGATGGAATTCATATCGAAAATTCCATCGGAGTGCATGATTCTTGATTGCGCATCCAATCAGGTGCAGATTTCGCTGAAAACGGTATGCCGGTTCCGGGGAAATCCGTTTCCAAGTGGCATGGCAATTGCTTCATTGATCCTTAACCCCAGCCGGGACGATCCCATCTCCTAGAGGCAAGCCACACCATGCACAATCATCCGTTCAAGAAACGACGCGCAGCCACGCTCGCCATCCTGCTGGGCGCCGGCCTCGCCGCCGCACCCTCGCTGTTTGCCCAGACAGCGCGCGACTGGCCCACGCAGCCCGTGCGTATCGTGGTGCCGTTCCAGGCCGGCTCCGCCACCGACCTCATCACGCGCCAGCTCGGCATCGGGCTGGGCAAGGAGTACGGGCAGACCTTCGTGGTGGAGAACCGCCCGGGCGCGGCGGCGATGATCGGCAGCGAGGCCGCCGCGCGCGCGCCCGGCGACGGCTACACCTTGCTGATGTCCGGCCCGGCTTCGCTGGTGACCAACCGCTTCCTCTACAAGAAACTCAGCTACGATCCCGACGCCTTCGAGAAGGTCGCGGTGGTGGCGTTCACGCCCAACATCCTGCTGTCCAGCCCGGACCTGCCGTTCAAGACCTTGCCCGAGATGATCGCTTACGCCAAGGCCAATCCGGGCAAGCTGACCTATGCGTCGTTCGGTGCCGGCACCACCTCGCACATGGCCGGAGAAATGCTCAAGGCGCTGGCCGGCATCGATATCGTGCACGTGCCGTACAAGGGGGCGGGCGAGGCGATCCCGGCGCTGCTGTCGGGCCAGGTGTCGATGTACTTCGACACCATCATGACCGGGCTGCCCTATGTGAAGGCCGGCAAGCTGCGTGCGCTGGGCATGTCCAACGCCAGGCGCTCGGCGATTGCGCCGGATATCCCCACCATCGCGGAGCAGGGCTACCCGGGCTTCGATATCGCGCCCTGGTACGGCATCGTCGCCCCCAAGGGCACGCCGCCCGAGGTGGTCGGCAAGCTCAATGCATCGATCAACAAGCTGCTCAAGGATCCGGGCTTCCGCGAGAAGCTGGCGGCCACCGGGGCAGAGCCGCGTGGCGGCTCGGTCGCGGATTTCGGCGCAATGGTCGGCGCGGAAATCCCGCGCACGGAGAAGCTGGTGAAGCAGTCGGGCATCAGCCTGCAATAGTGATGGTGGCGCCCGGGCTGCGGGAAAGGACGGGGGCGCGCCACGCGCAAGGCAGCAAGCGCCCCTCGGGGACTACATCATGTGGTGGGAGAAATGTCCTTGCTCGGCACCGGCCATCAGGTCGGTGAACTGCTCGCAGGTCATGTGGACCAGCTGTTGGTGATCGCCTGCCTCGAAGAACACTTCCGGCTGCGCCAGCAGGCTCTCGTCGAGATAGGTGTGCATGCCATACGCCATGGCCACGGGAGGAATGGCGCCGAAGTCGCAGTCCTTGAAGACTTCGCGGATCTCGTCTTCCTGCGCGAGGATCAGCGTGCGGCCTGTCTGCGCGCACAGCGCCGCCAGGTTCAGGTGATGGCTGGACGGGATGACCACGGCCACGTAGCCGATTTCGTCCTCCAGCAACAGGGTCTTGGCCAGGCGGTCTCCGGGAACGTGTGCTGCCTCGGCAGTGGCCATGCTGCTGAGGGTGTAGGGATGGCGGATGGTATCGAAACGGCTGTTCCTGCTGTTCAGGCAATTTGCCAGGGTGGTAGCCAAGGCCATGATGCGTCTCCTTCGCTGTACGTTGCAGTCCGGGCCGGTTGACCCCTGCGTTTCCTACTATAGACGGCGTTGCCGGGCTGCCAAGCCGCTGTGCGCACCGGTGACGCCGGCGTCATGCGGGGGTCACGGCTCGTCGGGTGCTTCGTCGGGCTCGCCGGCGGGTGGCGTCTGCCGGGGTGCGGGCCACAGGGCCTGCAACTCGGTCTTGAGAAAGTTCAGCAGGTAGCGCGTGGCCATGGTCTGGTAGCGGTTGGGCATGGTCAGCATGTAGAGGCGGCTGCCGAACACACTGATGTGGTAGTCCGGCAGCAGCGCTACCAGCGTGCCCGCCTCGAGCTCGGCGCCAATGGCGTAGAGGGGGAAGATGCCGAGGCCGAGATCGCCCAGCACGCCGTCCTTGAGGAAGGCGAAGTTCTCCGAGCTGAGCGTGGGCTCCAGCGCCACCTGCTCGCGCACGGAATCGGCGCCCTGGCCGCGCGAGCCGAACGCCTTGAGCTTCTGGCCGATGGGCGAGGCACACACGATCGCATGGTCCTTGAGATCGGCCAGCTCGCGCGGGGCGGGCTGCGTGGCCAGGTAGCCCGGCGAGCCGCACACTATCCATTCGACCACGCCGATCTCGGTGGCCACCACCGAATCGGGGGGTGTCGAGATGATGCGCAAGGCCACTTCCACATCCTCGGAGACCAGGTTGTGGATGCGGTTGTCGAACACCACGTCGAGCGTGATGTCGGGGTAGCGGTGCTTGAACTTCACGAGCAGCGGCGACAGCATCGCGTGGCCCAGCCCGGTCGGCACCGACAGGCGCACATGGCCTTGCAGGCTCTTGCCCATGCTGTTGATCAACGCGTTGGCCGCTGCCACCTCGCCCAGGATATTGCGGCCGTGCTCGTACAGGCCGGCGCCCACCGGCGTGGGTTCCACATGGCGCGTGGTCCGGCGCAGCAGCTGCACGCCGAGCGCCTCCTCCAGCGCCTTGAGGTGGTAGCTCACGTTGGCGCGCGTCATCTTGAGCTTGCGCGCGGCGGCCGACAGGTTGCCGGCGTCGACGATGTCCACGAACAGGCGAAGGGCATTGAGATCCATGTGGCGCTTGAAATCCTTTATGAAAGCGTGCAGCGTGCAGCGGGCAGCGGGCAGCGGGCGTCGGCACGGCAGGGAGTTTAGCGTTGATCGCCCGCGCGCCTGGCGCGCACGCGCYGCCTGCCTATAGTTCCTCCTGCAGCGGCAGCAGGCGCAACAGCCCCTGCCCGAGATGCTGGAAGAAGCCCATGTCCGGCTCGCTGCGATAGGTCCGAAGCAGGCCGTCCTCGCGCGTGACCCAGACCATCTGCTGCTGCCCGCTGGCGGGATCTGCCTCCAGCATGACCTTGTAGGCGACGTCGAGCAGCTTGTCGTCCAGTCCCGTGCTGAGCGTGGCGCACAGCGCGGCGCTGTCGAGCACCACGCCCATCTCGGTGTTCAGCCGTGCCGAGCGGGGGTCCAGGTTGAGCGAGCCGACGAACAGCAGGTGGCGGTCCACCATATAGCTCTTGGCGTGCAGGCTCGCCCGGCTCTTGCTGATCAGGCTGCGGTGGCCGGTGCGGGCCATCTCCGCGTAGGCCGACGGCTTGAGTTCATACAGCTCGACGCCGGCTTCGAGCAGTGCCTGGCGCGTGGGCGCATAGCCGGCATGCACCGCGCTGACATCGGTGGCGGCGTAGGAATTGGTGAGGATGCGCACATGCACGCCGCGCTGCGCCRGGGCGGCAAGCCACTCGACGGATTTGCGGTCGGGCACGAAGTAGGGCGAGACCAGGGATAGCTCCTGTTGCGCGCTTCCCAGCAGCCGCGCCAGCTTCGGGATGGCGTGGGTGGAGTCGTCCTCGGGCGGTAGCGTGACCTTGACGGCCTGGTCGGCGATCACCGTGCCACGTCCCCAGTAGGCGGGCAGCTTGCCGGCTTCGAGGGCGCGCACGATGCCGGAGGTGAAGAGTTCCTGCGCATACTCGCCTCCCCTGGCCTGCTCCGCCTCGCGGTCCAGGTATTTGCGCAAGGCCTCCACTTCGGCCTGCGCGTCGTCCGGCGCGGGCAGCAGCGCTGCCGCCGGATAGCTCGCGGCGCCGTTCCAGTAGTCGTCGAAGACGGCGGACACCTGTTGCACCACGGGGCCGCCGGCCAGCACGTCGAAATCCGTGAAGTCGCTGGCGGCGTCGGCGGAGAAGTACGGGTCGCCGATATTGCGTCCGCCCACCACCGCGAGCTGATTGTCGGCGGTCATCGATTTATTGTGCATGCGCCGGTCCAGGCGCCGGAAGCTCGTGGCGAAATCGAGCCAGCGCGCGCCGCGATTCGCAAACGGGTTGAACAGCCGTACCTCGATATTGGGATGCGCGTCGATGGCCGCCAGCGCACGGTCCTGCCCCGACAGGTGAAGGTCGTCGAGCAGCAGCCGCACGCGCACCCCGCGGTCGGCCGCCGCCACCACGGCGCCGAGCAGGGTCTTGCCGGTGAGGTCGGCGTCGAAGATGTAGTACTGCAGGTCCAGGCTGCGCTCGGCGCCGCGCGCCAGCGCGAGCCGCGCCACCAGCGCGTCGGGGCCGGATGACAAGGGATAGAACACCGATTCGCCGGGGTGTTGCGCCTGCCCCGGCGCCAGCGCCTGGCCGAGCCTCGTGCTGGCCGTATCGGTCAGCGCATGCGAGGGCGTGCCGCCGGGCGGCTGCGGCAGGCTGGCGCAGGCTGTCAACAGCGCCAGCATCATCGCCATGCCGACGCGCGTGCCGAGCCAGCCGGGGCGGCACCGGAGCGCTTCGACGGGATCCACGGCACCGCTCACGTGTGAATGGGGTTTATCTCGCAGCGCAAGCGGCATCTCGTATTCCCCCGAATTGAAGTGGCCCGGTTCCCAATGGACGCGCGAATTGCACGTTACCACCGGTTTGATGCGGCAGGCAAAGAACGAGGCCGGCCAGCGTACGACCGGGCGGGCACCAATTGGCAATGCCGCGCTGGCGCGCGTTTGAATCAAAGCAGGCAATGCATTGCGATTCAAGTGCCGTGGGCATGCCGGGGCCTTTCCTTGCAAAAAAACTTCCGCATCGGGGGCACCGGCCATCCGCCCGGTGCGATACGCATGCGGCGCGAAAGTGGATATTGCTTAGCATCGGCTTTGAAGGTCTTCGCCAATTTCCATGCCGCTTCGCGCATTGTCCAGGAACTGTCCGATGGCCGGGATTTGATCCAATCCATGGTGGCGAGGCGATGGCCGGTAGCGGCCTGCCGGCGGCAATTGCGGGCCCATTGGCCCTGCTTTCGGCTTTCAAACCCCTTTCTTGCCGCCGCGGGTTGCTTGAATACACCAGCATGGCGGCGGTCAAAGCGGGGATAGGAAACCGCAATATCCGTGGCGCTAATACGTGAATCCGGAATCTTCAGGGACACGCATTGGCCGTTGCCAATCACGGCAATCGGACCATTCCGCCCAATCGGCACGGCCGCGGGGCATGCCCCAAATGGCAGCGAAATTCGGACGGTTGTATCAAGTTCTTACGTTGCTATTTCTTTATTAATCAAACGTGGTAGGCTGTGGCAGCAAATTTTCCCTATCATTCAATTAACCCTGACCCAGGAGAATCAAAATGGCGACGTACAAGCAGCTGATCGCGGAGAAGGAAGCGCTCGAGGCAAAACTGACGGAGATGCGCGCCAGTGAAGTGTCCGGCGTCATTGCCCAGATCCAGGGTCTCATGTCGGAATATGAACTGACGCTCGACGATATCGCTCCCAAGCGCCGCCGCGGCCGTCCGGCAGCCGGCGCCAATGGCAAGGCCGCCAAGCCCAAGAGCGCGCTGCCCCCGAAGTACCGCGACCCCAAGACCGGGGCCACCTGGACCGGCCGTGGCCGCGCTCCGGCATGGCTGGGCAAGAACCGCACGCGCTTCCTGATCGCGGAAGCCTGATTGACGCGGCGGCGCCTGGGTGCCGCCCGGTTTTCCTGCCATCAACCCGGTTGCGGCGCTCCGCGCGCCGCGATCGGCGTGCCTGACGTTGCCTGTCCCGCCCTTGTTCGGGCTTCCCCCCCTGTTTCCATGAAAAAGCCGTCCGCGCATCGTCGCTGCTGGCTGCGTCCCGCTGGCGCTCATGCGCACGAGAAGCTGTTGTCGAAGCAGTACGCGACTTGCATGAACAAGGCTGGCATCACCACCACCGCCGGCATGCATGACTGCATCGCGGTGGAGACGGCGCACCAGGCTGCTGTTTTCCGCTTGCCAAAAGAAATGCMGCAATCACATTTTTCTGATTGTAAAAAATAACTATCCATTCTGTTCAAGACATGGGGGATTGTCAAAGCCAGGTGACGGCGTACCATGATGGCCACATCGTTGTTTGCCTTGACCGGAGATTTCCCATGAGCCTGGATGCAGAATCCTTTTCGCTGCTGCGCGCGTCGGTGCAGCGTTTTATCGACGAACGCCTGAAGCCGGCCGAAGACACGCTCGAGGAAATTGACGACGTACCGGCCGAGATCGTCGCCGACATGAAGGAGATGGGCCTGTTCGGGATCTCCATCCCCGAGAACTACGGCGGCATCGGCCTTTCGATGTCGCAGGAATGCGATGTGGTCTACGACCTCGGCCACACCGCCTTCGCCTTCCGCTCGGTGTTCGGCACCAATGTGGGCATCGGCTCGCAGGGCATCCTGATGGATGGCACCGAGGAGCAGAAGCAGGCCTACCTGCCCAAGATCGCCAGCGGCGAGCTGATCATCTCGTTCGCGCTGACCGAGCCGAATGCCGGTTCCGACGCGGCTTCGCTGCAGACCCGGGCCGAGCTCGACGGCGACCACTACGYCATCAACGGCACCAAGCGCTTCATCACCAACGCGCCGCGCGCGGGCGCCTTCACGCTGATGGCCCGCACCGGCGGTGCCGGCGCCTCGGGCATCTCGTCGTTCGTCGTGCCGGCCGATACCCCGGGCATCTCGCTGGGCAAGCCGGACAAGAAGATGGGCCAGCGCGGCACCAAGACCTGCGACGTGGTGCTGGAGAACGTGCGCGTGCCGGCGGCCAACATCATCGGCGGCGTGCCGGGCGTGGGCTTCAAGACTGCCATGAAGGTGCTTGACCGCGGCCGCCTGCATCTCTCGGCGCTGGCCTGCGGCATGGCGCACCGCCTGATCACGGACGCCGTGGCCTATGCCAAGGAGCGCAAGCAGTTCGGCCAGCCGATCGGCGATTTCCAGCTGATCCAGGCCATGCTGGCCGACAGCCAGGCCGAGCTGTACGCGGGCCTGTCGATGGTGCGCGACTGCGCTGCGCGCTATGACGCCAAGACGCCCGGCAAGAGCGATCCGGAAGTCAGCATGCTGGCCTCCTGCACCAAGATGTTCTGTACCGAGATGGTGGGCCGCGTGGCCGACCGCGCCGTGCAGATCCACGGCGGCGCCGGCTATATCGCCGAGTACAAGGCCGAGCGTTTCTACCGCGACGTGCGCCTGCTGCGCCTGTACGAAGGCACCACGCAGATCCAGCAACTGATCATCGCCAAGCAGCTCCTGCGCGACTGATCGCGCCGCGCGCAGGCGGGGGCGGGCACCACGTCCGTCCCGCCGCGCGCGCGGCGGCCTGCGCCGCCGGTTCGCATCCACCGCTCGCATCCACGGCTTGCATCCACGGCTTGCATCCGCGGCCTGCTTCATGGCCTGCTTCACGGCCCGCGGGCGCGCACCGCCCCGTCGCTTCAACGGAGACCACCCACGATGGCATTCGTCGCTTCCGGCGTGCCCGCGCGCAGCCCCGACCTTGTGGCAGCGGGCAATACGCCCGGCCGCCATGCGCTCCTGGCCGCCAATGACAATGCGGGGCCCGGCAGCGCGCCGTGCTATCCCATCATCGAAGCGCTGATGGCCGCCCTGCAGCCGGCGGACGCGCCGCTCGACTGCATTCGCCTGGCGCTTGGCGCCGGCCGCGCGCTGCACCGCGCCGATCAGGTGTGCTCCGTACAGCCGAGCCGGCTGCAGAGCTTCGACGGCGCGCTCTATCGCACTGGCGCCCGTGCCTGGACCATTCTCTACAGCGACCGCCTGGCCGCGCCGGACGCGCGCTTCATGATTGCCTACCTGCTCGGCAGGCATCTGCTGGGCGGCACCGACCTGGATTTCGTCGAGTGCGCCAACGAGGCGCTGATGGCCATGCCCGACGACGAATCGGCGGGCGGCCAGGCCTATGCCTTCGCCGGCCGCCTGCTGATGCCGCTCGACGTGTGCCGCCGCACCTTGCCCGGCGCGGTCGACCTCGACGCGCTGGCCGCGCTGGCCGGCCGCCTTGGCCTGCCATTGACGCATGTGGCGCGGCGCTGGCTGTCCTATACCGCGCAAAAGGCGGTGCTTACGCTCGAGCATCAGGGCCGCAGGCTGGGCAGCTGGGCCAGCGAAACCGCGTTCGGCCTGTGCGCCGAGCGGCTGGGCGGCACGCGCATGGTGCTTGCGGATGGCATCGGCATCGGCCTGTCCATCTGGCCCAGGCATGCCGCCGTGCGCGGGCAGTCGCGCAGGCCTGCGGCGTTTCCGCGCTAGCCGCGCAACGCGGGCCGGGCCCCCGCCCGGCAATGCGCGCGAGGGTCCGTGGACGCGCGCGCGGGCGCGTCAGTGTTCGTGGTGCAGGTACTTCGCCTGCCGCGGCAGGCGGAAGGCGACAAGGAACACGATCACCATCATCACCGTCACGTACCAATAGAAGCTCGATTCGTGGCCGAGCGATTTGAGGTCCAGTGCAACGTACTCGGCCGAGCCGCCGAACACGGCATTGGCCACCGCATACGCTAGCCCCACGCCCAGCGCCCGGATCTCGGTGGGGAACATCTCCGCCTTCACGATGCCGCTGATGGAGGTGTAGAGACTGACGATCGCCAGCGCGATGCAGATCAGCACGAAGGCGGCGAAGGGGCTGTGCACGCTCTTGAGCGCCGTCATCACCGGCACCGTGGCCAGCGCGCCCAGCGCGCCGAACATCAGCATGTTGTTGCGCCGCCCGATGCGGTCCGACAGCATGCCGAAGACCGGCTGCATGCACATATACACGAACAGGCAGCCGGTCATCACGTAGCTGGCTGTCTTGATCGACATGCCGGCCGTGTTGACCAGGTACTTCTGCATGTACGTGGTGAACGTATAGAAGATCAGCGAACCGCCCGCGGTGTAGCCGAGCACCGTGAAGAAGGCTGCCTTGTGATGGCGGAACAGCTCGGTCAGCGTGCCGGCCTCCTTGCTTGCGCGCGTGGCGGCAGAGGTGGTTTCATGCAGCGTGCGGCGCAGGAAGAGCGCGACGATGGCGGTGATCGCGCCGATCACGAAGGGAATGCGCCAGCCCCAGGATTTGAGCTCCTGCTCGTCGAGGAACTGCTGCAGCAGCACGACCACCAGCACGGCCAGCAACTGGCCGCCGATCAGCGTGACGTACTGGAACGAAGAATAGAAACCGCGCTGGCCCTTGAGCGCGACTTCGCTCATATAGGTTGCGGTGGTGCCGTACTCACCGCCCACCGAAAGGCCTTGCAGCAGGCGCGCCACCAGCAGCAGCGCGGGCGCCCACGCCCCGATGGTGTTGTAGGTCGGCAGGCTGGCGATCAGCAGCGAGCCGCAGCACATCATCAGCACCGAGATCAGCAGCGAGTTCTTGCGGCCATGCCGGTCGGCGATGCGCCCGAATATCCAACCCCCGATCGGCCGCATCAGGAAGCCGGCGGCAAACACGCCTGCGGTGTTGAGCAGTTGCGCGGTGGGATCGGATTTGGGGAAGAAGGACCCGGCAAAATAGATCGCGCAGAACGCGTAGACATAGAAGTCGAACCACTCGACCAGGTTGCCTGACGAGGCGGCGACGATGGCGTAGATGCGCTTGCGTTTTTCTTCGGCAGTCGGGGGGGCGTTCAGGGCGGGGGCGGACAGGTCGGTCATGGTTTGCCTCTTGCTTTTCGTCCTGAGGCCCCGCGCTGAAGACGGCCGCGGGGCCGGGCAGGCACGCAGGTTTCCAGTGTAGTGCGATTGCGCCGGCTCTGCGGCGGTGTGCGCAAAGGTGCATTCGGAGCGGAATCTGCGTGGTCGACAGGACCTGCTAGAGCACCATGAAGTAGTCGAACTCTCCTGTCACGACGTGACATTCCATGCAGCCCGGGACGTTCTGCGCGGCCTTTTCGAAGCCCGCGAAGGATATGGGCGCGGGGCGGTCCGGCACGGCTGAAGGGGAGGGAATACCTGGGCGGCGCACGAACGCCGCGCACGCCGGGGGCACGCGCCTGTCGCGCRATGCCTGCGGGCGTCGCGCGAATGAGGGCCTCCCGGGTGATCGCGCGCAATGCCGCGCGTATCGCTTGCCGCCTGTCTTTCCGCGGATTTACTGCGGTTCTTGCCGCGATTCCTGGCGCGGCTCCTGCGCATCCTGTGCTTCCTGCGGCCAAACGCCGTCCACATCCCTCAGCAGATGGCCTGCCAGGATATAGTCGCCCAGTCGGGTGGCCTTGGCTTCGAGATCGAGCAGTTCGTGATCGGCCAGCGTGCCGAGGTCGAACTGGCAATACAGGTTGCGTTGGCGGAAGGTAGTCTTGGTTTTGGCAAGCCCTTCGATCAGGGCTTCGCGCGAATGGACAGCGATGCTTTCCTGTCCCCGGTACTGCACTTTAATGCCGCGTTTCTCTCCGAGCCGGCCCAGTTCGACGGCGTCCTGCCATCCGGTCTCATAGTCCAGCTCAAGGGCCAGCACATCTTTCGATGCGAGAAGCCGAAGCGCTTCTGCCTTGCTGCTAGCTCGCACTATTGACATCCACACCTCTTATATCAACTTATACTGTACGAATATACAGTCAACGCGCTGTTGCGGCAAGGGGTCGCCCCCCGGCCGGCCACGCTGCCGCACCGCGGGCGTCCTGCGACACCCGGGCAACCTCCATTTTCCTCCACTCTCGCGGTTTCAGGGGGATGGCGTTGCTACCGCAGGGGTGTTGCCTGCCTTTATGGTGGCTGCGCCATCTTGCGCTGCCGTGACAGAAAAATCTCCTGCGTATACCTGGACCACCCTGGCCGGATCCACATACTTGCGGATCGCGGCGTTGACCTGCTCGACGCTCGCCGTGGCGATAGCTTGCTCGAACTCCGTGACATAGCGCATGGTGCGCCCGAGAAACAGCTGGCCGGCCAGCGTGCCGGCCAGGGCCGAGTCGCTGGTGCGCGCGAGCGCGCCTTGCTGCAACAGGCCGCTCCTGGCCTGCGCCAGTTCCTCCGGCGTGATGCCTTGGGCCGTCAGCCGAGCCAGTTCTTCCGCGACGCCCCGCTTGAGCTTGTCGAGGTTTTGCGGCGCATACGCCGCTTGCATGCCGAGGCGCCCATTGGTATCGAGCGCGCCAACCTGAACGAAGCTGCCCACACTGTAGCTGATTCCGTCCTGCTGGCGCAGGCGGTCGGCCAGCCGGCTCTTGAGCGGGTTGCCGCCGAAGACGCGGTTGGCGATCACCAGGGCCGGATAGTCGGGGGCGTCGCTGGTCAGCTCCACCGGCAGCGCGGCCAGATACACGGCGTTGGCCTTGCCCGTTGTCTCGCGCGTGAGGCTCGCCGGCGGCAGCGCCACGAACGGCCGCGCGATGCGTGCATACGGCGCCTGTGCGCGCCAGTCGCCGAACAGGCTGGCCAGCTGGGCGCGGGCGGCCGGCTGGTCGAAATCGCCGACCAGCGTGACCTGGCCGTCGCCGGCCCCGTAGAAGCGCGCGTGGAAGGCGCGGACCTCGTCGAGCGTCAGTCGCCTGAGGGCGGCGATGTCTTCCTGCGGCGTGGCCACGTAACGGGGATCCCCGGCAGGGTAGGGATTGCCGTGCCGCCCCAGCGCGAGCGAAGCGAGCGTTTCCGGGCGCCCCAGCCCGCCTTCGATGCCGGCGATGGCGTTGGCGCGCAGGGTCTCGAACTCGGCGACAGGCAGGCTGGGCTCGCGCAGCACGTCGCGGATCAGTGCCAGCGTCTGCGCCAGCGTGTCGCGCCGCGCCTCGAAGCGCACCGTGACACCCTCCGCATCGCCCTGCAGCGACACYGAGGCCTTGAGCGCGGCCAGCCGGTCGGAGATCTGTTGCCGGTCCATCGTGACCGTGCCCCGCATCAGCATGGCGGCCGTGATGTCGCCCGTGGCGTCGAGGCCCTGCAGGCTACTCAGCTCGCCCGTGCGCAGGACCACCCGGCCGCTCACGGTCTGTCCGCGGCTGGGCTTGGGCAGCAGGGCGAACTGCATGCCGTTGGCGAGCTTGCCGCGCAGCGTGTGCGCTTCGATATTCTCCGGGCTCGGGTCGAAGGCCGCCACCGCGGCCCTGGCCGGCTTGGCCTGGAAGCCCGCCACCATGGCGGCGACATCCGGCGCGGCGGGCATGGCGGCGGGCGCCAGCGCGGCCGTGGCGGTCTCGCCGGGCATGTCGACGGGGATAAAGCGGCCGAGCGTGCGGTTGCTTGGGCGCAGGTAGTTCTGCGCCACGCGCTGCAGGTCGTCCAGGGTGACGCGCCCGGCCTGGTCGCGCGCGATCAGCAGCAGGCGCCAGTCGCCCTTGGCGATGGCATCGGACAAGGCCACGGCGTAGCCGGAGGGGTTCTCCAGCAGGCGCTCGTAGGCATTGAGCAGCCGGGTGCGGGCGCGCTCCAGTTCCGCCTGGGTCACCGGCCGTTCGGCAAAGCCCTCCACCTGCGCCAGCAATGCCCGCTGCGCGGCCTCGAGATCCTGCGTCTTGCCCAGGCCCGCGGCGAACAGCACCGAGCCGGGATCGCGCATGGCCGACACCGAGCCCGACTGCCAGTTGGCCTTGCCGCTTTCGACCAGCGCCTTGTACAGGCGGCCGCCCGCCCCGTCGGTCAGGATGTCGGCCAGCAGTTGCATCGCCACGGCATCCGGGTGCGCGCCCGGCGCGATGTGGTACTGAATCGCCACCATCTGCGCGTCACCCTTGCGGCGCAGGGTGATCTCGCGCGCGCCTTCCTGCGGCGGCTCCACGGTGTACTCCGCCGGCAGCGTGCGCGCCGGCTTCGGGATCGCGCCGAAAAACGTGCCGATGCGGGCCAGCGTGGCGGGCACGTCGAACTTGCCTGCCACCACCAGCACCGCGTTGTCGGGCTGGTAGTAGCGACGGTAGAAGGCCTGCAGGTTGCCGATGGAGACATGCTCCACGTCGCTGCGCGCACCGATCGGCGCCTTGCCATAGTTGTGCCAGCGGTAGGCCGCCGCGCGCATCTGCTGCGCGAGCATGGCGCCGGGTTCGTTCTCGGAGCGCTCCATCTCGTTGCGCACCACCGTCATCTCGCTGTCGAGCGCCTCGCGCGCGATGAAGCTGTTGACCATGCGGTCCGCTTCCATCTTCAGCGCCCAGTCCAGGTTCTCCTCGCTGGCGGAGAAGCTCTCGAAGTAATTGGTGCGGTCGAAGCCGGTGGTGCCGTTGAACTGCATGCCGCGGCGCGTGAGTTCCTGCGCGATGGTGTTGCCGGGCAAGGCCGGCGTGCCCTTGAACAGCAAGTGCTCGAGCAAATGCGCCATGCCGGTCTCGCCGTAGTTCTCGTGGCGGCTGCCCACCAGGTAAGTCATGTTGACGGTGGTCACCGGCTGGGCGTCGTCGGGCGCCAGCAGCACGCGCAGGCCGTTGGGCAGGCGGTACTCGGTGATGCCCTCGGCGCTGGCTACCTGGGCCGGGGTTGCCGCGGCAGGCTGCGTGCCGGCGGGAGCAGCAGGCGTGGAGACGCTGAAGGCCAGGGCCAGCAGGCAGGTGAGGCGCTTGAGGATAAGACGCATGCGGAATTCGGCTTGGAATGGGTTTGCTCCGGCGCGGGCGGACGGCAGGAACAGGCTGCGCCACCTGCGGCAAGGAAGGTCCGGAGGCCGATTCTAGCCGTTGCCGCGCCCTGTGGCGGCATGCCGTCGCGCTTTCCGACATTTCCGCATGCCGCCGGCACCCGCGAGTGCCGGGGCAAATGTCCGAATCCAGCCAGTCCGGTGCCGCCGACGGAGTAGCATGCACCCTATGAAACTCGATCCGGACACCTGCTACAAGGCCGTGGCCTCGCACGACCGCCGCTTCGACGGACGCTTCTTTGTCGGCGTGTCGTCCACCGGGGTGTACTGTCGCCCCGTGTGCGCGGTGCGCACGCCCAAGCGCGAGAACTGCACCTTCTACGAGACCGCCGCCGCGGCCGAGAAGCGCGGCTTCCGGCCCTGCCTGCGCTGCCGGCCCGAACTGGCGCCGGGGCACGGCTTGTCCGATCTGTCCGGGCGGCTGGCACAGGCGGCGGCCACGCTGATCGATGACGGCTTCATGGCCGATGCCGGCGTGGCCGCGCTGGCCGCGCGCATCGGCGTCACCGAGCGCCATCTGCGGCGGCTGTTCGACGCCCAGTTCGGGGTCTCGGTGCTGGAGTACGCGCAGACCCAGCGGCTGCTGCTGGCCAAGCGCCTGCTGACCGATACCGCGCTGACGGTGACCGACGTGGCGCACGCCGCCGGCTTTGGCAGCGTGCGGCGTTTCAACGACGTGCTCAAGACGCGCTACGGGCTCACGCCGCTGGCGATGCGCAAGCGCGCTGCCGACAACATGGCCGACGAACTGGTGTTCGAGCTGGGCTACCGCCCGCCGCTGGCATGGGCGTCGTGGCTGCAGTTCATCGGCGTGCGGGCGGTGGACGGCGTCGAGCAGCTCGGCGACGGCACCTACGCGCGCACGCTGGCCATCGACGTCGGCGGCCGCACCCATCTTGGCTGGCTGCGGCTCGAACATGTAGCGCGCCGCCACGTGATCCGCGTGACGCTGTCCGGCTCGCTGGCGCACGTCATCCCGCAAGCGCTGGGTCGCGTGCGCCGCCTGTGCGACCTCGGCTGTCGTCCCGATGTGGTGGACCAGCACCTGGGGCCGCTCGCGGCGCAAGCCCCCGGCATGCGCCTTCCCGGCGCGGTGGACGGTTTCGAGATCGCCGTGCGCGCGGTGGTCGGGCAGGTGATTTCGGTCAAGCATGCGCGCACCTTGCTGGCGCGGCTGGCAGAGCACCACGGCCCCGCGCTGGCGCAGCCGCTGCCGGGCCTGCGCTACGGCTTTCCAGGCGCTGCCGCGCTGGCGCTGGTGGCGCCCGAAGCGTTGCGCGAGATCGGCATCCCGCTGGCCAAGGGCCGGGCGATTCACGCCATCGCCAGCCGCGTGGCGGCGGGCGAGCTGAAGCTCGAACCGAGTGCCGCGCCCGAGGACGCCATCGCGGGCCTGTGCGCGATCGAAGGGGTGGGCGACTGGACCGCGCAATACGTGGCCATGCGCGCGCTGGGCTGGCCTGACGCATTCCCCGGTACCGACTACGCCTTGCGCAAGGTGCTCGGCATTGCTACCGTGCGTGCCATGAACGAACACGTTGCGCAGTGGGCGCCCTGGCGCGCCTACGCCGCCATCCATCTGTGGCGGCGCTATGAAGAGCGCAAGGAACAAGAGTCGAGAGACAAGGAGAAGGCCACGCCATGATTGCCTATCGCATTATCCCCAGCCCGCTGGGCGAGGTGCTGCTGCGCGCCGACGGGGCGCGCCTGAGCGGGCTCTTCTTTGCCGGGCAGAAGCATTATCCCGCGACGGCCACTCCGGCCGCGATCGTGCCGGCCGCGGCCAAGGCCGTCTTCGAGCAGGCCGCCGACGAACTGGACGACTACTTCGCCGAACGGCTGCAGGCATTCACCGTGCCCATGGTGCTGGCCGGCAGCGCTTTCCAGCGCTCGGTCTGGGACGCGCTGCGCGCGATCCCGTTCGGCGAGACGCTCTCGTACGGCGAACTAGCCGCGGGCCTGGGCCTGCCACCCACGCATGCGCGCGCGGTCGGGGGCGCGGTGGGACGCAATCCGCTGTCGGTGATCGTGCCATGCCACCGCGTGCTCGGCGCCAGCGGAGACCTCACCGGCTACGCCGGCGGCACCGACCGCAAGCGCGCGCTGCTGCGCCTCGAGGGCACCGCCGCCGCGGCTGCCCTGCCCATCCTGCGCCAGTCAGCGCTGGCGTTCGAATGAGCGGCAGGCCGCCGCCGCCTTTCGCCGGTATTTCCGCTCCTGTACGATAGGGAGCGGACCCGGAAGTGGCCTGGCCGGCAAGTTGCCCGGGCAACCATGCGAGGGCCGAATCGATTGAAGCCACCGGCTGGCTTCAGCGGAGCGTGGTTTCGAATCTCGGCAGGGGTGGCTCACCATGGCATATCGGCTGGATCCGCTGTTCCTTGGGCTGGGTATCGTCGTCTGCGATATTCTCGCCTGGCGCCTTATCCGCGCCGAACGCCAAAGGCTGCGCCTCTTCGTCCGTCTGGCCATCTTCGCGCTCCTGACCATCGTCCTGTTCCGGGGCGGCATGGTCCCGCTCGATGCCGCTCCGTGGCCTGACCAGCCAGTCCGGCATTTTCTCGCGCAGGCGCTGGAGATCACCTGGTGGCTGCTCGGCGCCCGGGTCCTCGCGGCGCTCTCGGGCGCCCTGTTCCTGCCCAAGGCCTGGCAAGGCGAGCGCCTCTTCCAGGACGTTCTCGGCGCGCTGATCTTCGTTGCCGCCGCCGTCGCCGCCGTTGCCTATGTGCTGGAGCTTCCGGTGAGCGGCCTGCTGGCGACATCGGGGGCGCTGGCGATCATTGTCGGGCTGGCCATCCAGAGCACCTTGAGCGACGTGTTCTCCGGCCTTGTCCTCAACACCACCCAGCCCTACCACCTTGGCGACCTGGTATCCATCGATGGCGTCGACGGGAAGGTGCTCGAGATCAACTGGCGCGCCACCCATCTGCTGAGCGCGCAAGGCAACCTGATCGTCATTCCCAACAACGCAACCGCGCGCGCCAAGATCACCAACTTCAGCCGGCCTTCGGAGCTTCATGGCGTCAACGTGATCATCGAGGTGACACCGGAGGCGCGCCCGCAACTGATCCTCGATGCGCTTGAACGTGCCATCAGGGGCTGCCGGGTGGCACTGCCGAAGCCGGAGCCATCCGTCATGGTCAAGCGCATGAACACGAACGCGATCGAGTACGAGATGACGTGCTACGTGGCCTCCCTGGCGAGCAAGGCAACCGCGGCGAACCAGCTCTTCGATCTCGCATACCGACACCTGGCTTCCGCCGGCATCGACCTGCGCTCGCTGGCCACCACCTACAGCAAGCCGCCTTCCGCTTCCGACCGTCGCCTGCGGCTGCTCTCCACGGTGAACATCTTCCAGGAGCTCGATGCGGATGAGCTTTCGCGTCTGGCCAAGCGCCTGTCGCGGCATGAATACGAGTCAGGACAGGAGGTCGTCGCGAGTACCGATATCACCGACTACCTCCTGCTGGTGGACGCCGGCGTGCTCTCCGTGACGGCGAACCGGG
The DNA here is from genome assembly GCF_056397345.1 of Cupriavidus sp. 05N38. Taxonomy (NCBI): domain Bacteria; kingdom Pseudomonadati; phylum Pseudomonadota; class Betaproteobacteria; order Burkholderiales; family Burkholderiaceae; genus Cupriavidus; species Cupriavidus sp. 05N38. The sequence goes on along the minus strand of NZ_JBFTNF010000013.1, from coordinate 16,428 downwards.
GGGGCGAGCGCGTCGAGACCGCGCGGCTCGGCCCCGGCGATACCTTCGGGGAGTTCGGCGTGCTCGCCGGCATTCCCATGCAAGTCACCATCGAGGCCATCACCAGCGTAGTGCTCTACCGGCTGGAGAAGACGGATCTCACGCCGATTCTCCAGGCGCGCCCGGAAGTGGGGTCGAGGATGTGCAACCTGCTCTCCCAGCGCAAGGAATCGAACGATACGCTGGCGAAGATGCGAGTCGCGCCGGAAGCACAGAAGACCAGCATCCTGCAGTGGCTGCAGGCAAAAATGCATGCCCTGCACGATATGGCATGAAGTGACGCGCGATTGCCGGCGCGATTGCCGGCGCGATAGCCGCATCCGGCTATTGCACTGCCCAGCCTGCGTCGGTCAGCGTTAGCGCCTGCGTGAGCGGCATGCTGCCGCTGCCCTTCACCACCCGCGCCAGCACCGGAAAGGCTTGCTGGACGGCGGGCTCGCGCGTCCATGGCGCGGCATCGATGACGTAGGTATAGCGCACCGTGGTGGTTTGCCGCGGCCGCGCGCCCTCGCCGGCGCGCGGCGGTTCCCAGTCGAGCACGCGCGCCAGGCTGATCTTGCCGTAGCAGAGATCGGCCTGCGCGGCGCCGGCCTGCGCGGTGCTGACCTGGGGGTGTTCGCGGAAATACTCGCGGCCCTTGTCGGTCAGCTGGTAGCGGCGCGCCTTCACGGTCTCGCTGCTGCCGTCCTGGTGATGCAAGGTCATTTCCGCCGGCGTGTGCGCGACCAGGCCGGCACGTTCCAGCGCCGGCATCTGGATGCCGTCGCGCAATCCGCTCGCAGCAGGCGTATCGGGTACGTCCACGGGCCACAGGTGGCGGCCGATGCACAGCTCGCCGTGCCCTTCGAAATACTGCTGCAGCGCCGCGCCGAAATTGCGCTCGCTCGGGTCGGAGGCTTGCTGGCAGGCGGCCAGCAGCGTGAGTGACAGGGCGCAGGCGATCGCGTGCGCGGGCCGGGAGGAGATGTTCATCGTGAAGCCTGGGTAGTGGTGGCCGGCGTGGTGGCCGGCGCGGCGGCCGGCGTGGCGGCGCGCGCGGGGTCGTAGCCGTCGGTCAGCGTGGCGAGGAACTTGAGCAGGTCCGCCATTTCCGCGTCGGTCATGGGCGGCTTGCTGCCGGCGCGGCGCTGGTCCAGCGGCATCTGGTCGTCCAGGTTGGCGCGGTAGCGCGCGGGCAGGTCGTCGAACTTGCGCACCTTGCCGCGGGCGTCCCTGGGGTACCACAGCTCGGGCCGGGTATCGCGCGTGTTGTAGAACTTGACTACGTCTTCGAGTGACTTGAACACGCCGTTGTGCATGAATACGTGGCGCGTGGCGATGTTGCGCAGGACCGGTGTCTTGAACATGCCGCAACCGCTCGCGGCATCCTTGCCCTTGCCCTTGCCCTTGCCCTTGCCCGGAAGGTGGTCGGTGCGCAGCGGTCCGCACAGGCCCAGGTCGAAATGCGCGGGATCGGCGTTGGCCGGGATGTCCTTGTTGCGCGGCACGCCGATGGCGGCGAACGAGTAGTCGCTGGTGATGTCCAGGCTGCCGTCGTTGCCGCCGCCGAGCAGGTGGCAGGCCATGCAGTTGCCCTTCTTTGGGTCCAGGAACACGCGCAGGCCGCGTGCCTCGGCTTCGGTCAGCGTGCCGCCGGTCTTGTTGTTGCGGTAGCGGTCGAACTTGCTGCTGTACGGATGGAAGCTCTTGTCCTCGACCTGGAAGGCCTGCAGCGCGGCGCCCGCCAGTGCGAAGGCGCGTTCGGGCTGGTCGAGCGCATCGGCGCCGAAGGCCTGGCGGAACAGCGCAGCGTAGGGCGCGTGGCGGATGGCTTCCACCACCGCGGCCGGGCTGTCGTTGGCCATCTCGTTGGGTGCCAGCAGCGGAATCGCGGCCTGCGCGGCCAGCGTGTCGGCGCGCCCGTCCCAGGCAAAGCCGCCGCCGGGTCCGGGCGGGCTGATCGCGTCCGGGTTTTCGTAGGTATCGGAGTACGCCTTGGTGTAGTCCTTGTACATCAGCGTGGGCACCGCGCGCGTGCCGGCCAGCGTGAGATCGCGGCCGCCGAGCTGTACCGCCAGCTTGTTCGGCGGGCCGTAGGCGTGCGCCGGATCATGGCAGCTGGCGCAGGACATCCTGCCCGAGCCGGACAGCGCGGGATCGAAGAACATCTTGGCGCCGGCCTGGGCGGCGAGCGAAAGCGGTGCGGGCGGGGCGAGCGTCTGCGAGGCCGTGGCCTGGACCGTTGCCGGTGCCGGTGTCGCCTGGGCCGTGGCCCCGCTGGTGACCTGCCGGTCCTTGCATGCCGCGAGGGCGGCGGCGAGCAGGCAGGCGGCGATGAGGGAAGTGCGCATGGTTGCGGCGCGCGGCGTCACCGCCGCGCGCCCGTCAAGGTGTTGCGGGAACAAGGAAGGGGCCGCGCCGCAGCGCGGCCCGCATCGCGTTACGAGTGCTGAGCCCAGATGTTGATCTGGGTGGTGTCCGGGCCGGCGGCCACGTTGCCGTTGTTGAACAGGCCGCTGCCGCCCGCGCCTGGCGTGGCGCCGCCCGACTGGCGGTCGCCGGCCTTCACCACGTAGCGGTGGTTCATCGGACGCACGGCGTCGAAGTGCGTGTCGGCGCTGCCCGAGTATTCGGCCAGGCTGGCGAGGTTGGCGGCGATGTACGACTCCGTGTACTTGGAGCGGTTCATGTAGGACGTATTCACGCCCGGGTCGGCCAGGGCGAACATGTCCTGCATGGTGCGCACGAAGGAGAAGTGGCTGTAGGAGTCGGAATCCGCCACGCCCTTGGGCGCGCTCGCCTGGTTGGTCAGCACCGCGAAGATGGTGGGACCGTCACCCTTGTTGCTGCCGTTGTACTTCGGCACCGCGGTGGTGATGCCTTCGCCCAGCGGCGCGCCGCTGGTGGCGCCGCCGCCCACGTTCCAGCCGCAGCACGAGGAGCTGCCGAAGAAGCTGCTGCCTTCGTCGAACAGCAGCACGATGGCCGAGCGGCGGTTGGTGTTCTTCCAGACCGGCGAGGCCTTGATGGTCTCGACCAGGTACTTGGCGTACTTGTCGCCGCGCGCGATGCCGGTCGGGCCGGACACGCAGTCGGCCACCGCGACGCCGGTGCCGTGGATGTCATCGCACTGGTCGGGCACGATGTAGTTCAGCGCGCCGATGTCGCCGCTGAGCAGGTCATCCTCGAACTGGTGCGTGTTCCAGGTGATGCCGTGCGCCTTGGCATAGCTTGCGATCGCTGCATCCCACTGGCCGCCGCCCACGGTGCGGCTCAGGTTCTTGAAGAAGTCGGGGCGGGTGCGCACGTCGTCGAAGTTCACCGCCGGATGGTGCTTGGTCTTGTACAGGCTGGCGATCATCGGTTCGGTCGCGCCCAGCCCCGAGGTGGTGTTGACCGCGGTGATGGCCACATTGCCGGCGCCATCCTTGCGCGGGTCCTGGCCCGGGTCCATCGATTCGCTGTAGACGCGCGTGCCGATGCCTGCCTTGTACAGCGCCGTGAACATATTGCGGCGGCCCTTCAGGTTATGCACCTTGGTGTCGCCGTTGCAGGCGACCAGCGGCATGTAGGCGTCGGTCGGCTGGTTGGCGGTGTCGCCGGCCGGCAGGCAATTCCAGGCATTGTCGTCGGCCACGCCCCAGTCGTCGGCGCTGGCCAGCGAGATGTAGTTCGGCTCGCTGGGGTTGCCGGTGGAGAAGTAGTTCGAGGCCTTGTTGCCTTCGACGTTGAGGTATTTGTAGAAATTGGGATACGAGGCGCTGTCGACCGTCTGGTTGCTGTGGTTCTCGAACACCACCACGAACAGGTGGTCATAGCGCGGGATGCCTTCGGGGTTGAAGGCGTTGTCCTGCGCCACTTGCAGCGTCTGCACGGCATCGGTCGCCGCGCTGGTGACATAGCCGCGGTCGAGGATGGTGCTGGCCAGGGCGAAGCGGCTGGCCAGCATGTTTGCCTCGCCCAGCAGCGCCGCCTGCGCTCGGCTGTCGGTCACGGCGGCCACGTCGGCCACCACGCTGTCCGCTTGCACCGTCACGTCGGTCGGCAGCGCCGGGGTGTTCTGCAGGCTCAGGCGGCCGGCCAGCGCGGCCTTGGCGTCGGCGAAGGACTGCTTGCCGGCTTCCATATTGCGCACGACTTCGGTCGACAGCGGGCTGATCACAACCTTGGCGCCCGCCACGTTCTGCTCGCCCGCGCTGCGCAGGATCATCTTCTGCGCCACCTTGGCGCTGCTGCCGGTGTTGGGATCGGTAAAGGTAGCGTCGGTGCCCACCACCGCGGCCAGGCTGCCGGTGGTGCCGGCGGGCAGCGTGAAGCTGCCGTCGGCCGCGCTCAGCGTGGAGGCCTCGCCGCCGTCGCACAGGCCGTTGCCGTTGGTGTCCGCGCACACCTTGGCGTTGCCGTAGGCCACGAGCTGGAAGGTTTGCGACACGGCAACGCCGGTGGTGCTCAAGGCGTAGTCGACGCCACCGGCGGCGCTGGAGTTGGCCGCGCCGGTGGGGTTTTTCACTGCCGCGCCGATCACGCTGCCCTGCACGGCGGATTGCGTCGGCGTGACGCTGCCCGGGGTGCTGGCGGTGCCGGTGCCGTCGCTGCCGCAAGCCGCCAGCATGGCGGCGGCGGCAAGCGCCGTGACGGCGGGGATCAGGCGGTGTGGGCTTGCATTCTTCTTCATTGTTGACCTCGAGGGGACTGTGGCAAGGATGGAACCGGCACCGGCAAGCCTGCGCGACATGCCGGCTGGCGCGTCCGTGGCATCTGCATGAAGGCGCGCCGGATGCCGATGCGCACCCGCTCTTCACAGGCCGTACGGATGCATCCGTCGCCATGGTCGCGGGCCCCGCCGGGTGAGCGGAAAATGGGCTACGCGCCACGCCAAGGTTGCGGCAGGCGGGATACTATCGGCGTTAAGTGACAATTTAATTTCATTTGAAACTATGTGACGCGCTAATGTCCGTATGTAGTGATTTGCGTACATGGGCGCCGTGGCGCCATACTCGCGGCGCCATTTCGCTTCCTCCCCGCCACCTGCCCGCCATGTCAGACACCACGCTTGCCACCATCCATTTCCCCCCCGCGCTGCGCGACTGGATCACGCAGGGACTGCAGCGCGGCGCGGCGCCAGACAAGATGGCGCAGGCGCTCTGCGCGCAGGGCTACGATGCGCTGGTCGCGCGAGAACTGGTGGCAGCGTTCGCGCGCGCGCGCCGCGACGGCCGCCCCGCGCCGCAGGACAGCATCACCATGCCCCGGCCCAGGCCGGCGGCACCCGGCGCGCGCCTGGGGCCGGGTTCGCTGCTGCGCGCCGCCGATCGCGACGTGCGCGTGCTGTCGCGCATGGACCGGCCGGTGATCGCCGTGCTCGAGGGCGTGTTGAGCCACGACGAATGCGATGCGCTGGTGGCCATGGCGCAGCCGCGCCTGGCGCCTTCCACCACCGTCGATCCCTCGACCGGCTTCACCGTGGTCAGCGACGACCGCTCCAGCCATGGCATGTTCTTTCGCCTGCAGGAAAATGCGCTGGTCGCGCGGCTCGACCAGCGCATCGCCGCGCTGATGCAACTGCCCGTGGAGAACGGCGAAGGCTTGCAGGTGCTGCGCTACGGGGTGGGCGCGCAGAGTACGCCGCACTACGATTTCCTGATGCCGACCAACGCGGCCAACCAGGCTTCGCTGGCGCGCAGCGGGCAGCGCGTGAGCACCCTGGTGGTGTATCTCAACGACGTGCCGGCCGGTGGCGAGACCGCCTTCCCCGAAATCGGCTTCGCGGTTTCGCCGCGCAAGGGCAATGCGGTGTACTTTGAATATTGCGATGCGGCCAACCAGCTCGATGGCAGGACGCTGCACGCGGGCGCGCCGGTGCAGGCCGGCGAGAAATGGGTCGTGACCAAGTGGATGCGGCAGCGGCGCTTCGTGCCTGCCGGCGGCGCGCCGCAGAGGATGGCGGGCTAGCCCGGCGCGGCAGGGCGCGCACAAGAGGTGAATGGCATGGCACGCCTGTTCGTGGCGATCGAAGTTCCCGCGGTGCTGGCAGACGCGTTGCTCGCGCGCGTGCCGCGCGTGGCGGGCGTTCGCCTGGCAGCCCCGCATCAGGTCCACCTGACGCTGCACTTCCTTGGCGAGCGGGACGAGGACACGGCGGTATGCATCGAGCAGGCGCTGCAGGCAGTCTCGTGCACGCCGTTCGCGCTCAGCGTGCAGCAGGCCGGATGTTTTCGTGGCCGCCGCGCGAGCGTGCTGTGGGCGGGCGTCGCACGCTGCGCCGCGCTCGATGCGCTTCACGCGGCGGTCGAGGATGCCCTGGCCGGCTGCGACGGCGATGCCGGCGCACAGTCGCCGGCCCCACCCTCCACACACCGCCGGCATGCCGGCTTCCTGCCGCACATCACGCTCGCGCGCAGCATGCAAGCGGTGCCGGACAACGCGCTGCGGGCATGGCGCGCCGCGCAGATGGACCAGGTCGGCGCGCCGCTTACAGTCGAGCGCTTCGTGCTCTACCAAAGCTACCTGCGCCCCGGCGGCGCGCAGCATGTCTGCCGGCGGGCCTACGCGCTTGCCGTCACCGGCTGAGGCCCGGGCCGGCGGCGCATCTCAGGCGAGATTGCCGAGCCCCAGCGCCAGCCCGAGTCCCAGCAGTGCGCCGCCGATGACGCGGTCCAGCAGGCGCTGGCGGCGCTGCATGGCGCAGCGCAGCGCCGGCGTGGTGAAGCAGCAGGCGATCAGGCCGAACCACGCCAGGTGCGCCAGCGACATGAACAGCCCGTAGCCGAACTGCACCGGCAGCGGCGTTCCCGCATCCACCACCTGCGTATAGGTGCTCACCACGAACAAGGTGGTCTTGGGATTGAGCGCATTGGTGAGAAAGCCCATCTTGAGCGCCGCGCTCGCCGACAGCGCCGGCGCCGCGGTCGCGCTATCGGCAGCCGCGGCAGCCGCGGCGGGAGCACGCTTGCGCAAGGTCTGGATGCCGATCCAGACCAGGTAGGCGGCCCCCAGCACCTTGACCACGCCGAGCAGGCCGTGGGCATGTTCCATCAGCAGGGCCACCCCGAACATCGTGTAGAACACGTGCACCTGCACGCCCAGCGCAATGCCCAGTGCGCTGAGCAGGCCCGCGCGACGGCCGTGCAGGTAGCTGTTGCGCATCACCATGGCGAAATCGGGGCCGGGGCTGATGACGGCCAGCACGGTGATGGTCGCGACGGCCAGCAGTTCGGTGAACGGGTGCATATTCGTGTGAGGTTACCTGATGGTGATGGCATGCCGCGAGGCACGGCCCGTGCAGCCGGAAGCGCAGGAAATACTGCTGCAATTGCGCCATTCTCCCGGCCGGGCGGGTCCCTCACAACCGATTTATACTGCTGCAATTCCGTCAGGAAAATTCACGTATCTCATTGACTGGGGCGCCGCATGCACTGGCTTGGCTGGATCCGTTTCTTCGAGGCCGCGGCGCGGCACCAGAGCTTCATGCGCGCCGCCGACGAACTGCACCTGACCCACGGCGCGGTCAGCCGGCAGATCCGCCAGCTCGAGGACGCGCTCGGCGTGGCGCTGTTCGAGCGGCGCAACCGCGCGGTGTTCCTGACCGAGGCCGGGCACGCCCTGCATGCGGCCGCCACACAGTCGCTCGAGCTGCTGGCCGGCGCCGTGGACCGCATCCGCGCGCAGAGCCGGCAACAGACGCTGGTGTTGTCGTGCGAGCCCACCATCGCCATGCGCTGGCTGATTCCGCGGCTGCCTCGCTTTGCCGAGGCGCATCCGGATATCACGCTGCACCTGATGGCCGCGGGTGGTCCGCTCGATTTCGCGCGCAGCGGCGTGGACCTCGCGCTGCGGCGCGACGATTTCCGCTTCGGCGCGCAGCTGCATACGCATGAGGTGGCCGAGGAATGGGTGGGCGTGGTGTGCCGCGCCGGCACCGCGAACCTGGCCGGGCAGCCGCGCCTGCACACGCGCTCGCGCCCCGACGCGTGGCAGCGCTGGGCACAGGCTGCCGGCGGCAGGCATCGCTTTGGCGCCGACGCGTGGTATGAGCATTTCTACCTGAGCATCCAGGCTGCCGCGGCCGGGCTCGGCTGTGCCATCGCCTCGCGCCTGATGGTGGCCGACGAGATGGCCGACGGCCGCATTGCCGCGCCGCACGGCTTCGTGCGGGACGGCTCCTCCTACCATCTGCTCTCGCCGGTGGCCTTCGAGCGCGACGAACGGCGGCGCGCGGTGCGCGACTGGTTGTGCCGCGAGGCGCTGGCATCGCTGGGCGCCGAGCCGGCCAAGGTGACCGTGCCGGCACATCGCGCCACCGCGCCTGGCGGGGTTGCGCGCCCGCGCAGGGCGGCGGGCATCACCGGCCGGCCCGGCGCCGCGGGCGACGCCTGAACGCGGCCCGGCGGGCTACCCCACGGAAGTCTGGCTCAAGTTTTGCCACATTTCGCCGTAGACCGAACAAGAGCTTGCGCAGCGACCAGCGCCACGCTTAACATGCGGCGCTGGCCGCCCGCTCCATGTTCGCGGCCAGCCCGTTTTCCCGTCGCAAGCCAGTCTGGCGCGACGCAGGCCTCTCACAGACGTTTGCGTGATTTCATGAGTCTCCAAGATTCCCCGGAGCAATCCGAGCTAGACGCGGGCGCGTTGCCAGACGACCGCTATCGCCTTACCCATTCCTCGCAGATCGGCACCGTGCTGCGCGACCTCGCCTGGCAGAAGTGCGTCATCAACGTGCGGGCGCGTACCGCGCACGAGATGGTCACCACGGTCCTGCATGTCGATCCGGCCAACCGCACCTTTGTCTTCGACTGGTGCCGCACCGAGCCGGAGCGGCAGGCCTTGCTGGCCTCGCCCGAGAACGCGTTCTCCGCCTCGCTGCGCGGCGTGCCCGTGAACTTCGTGATCGGCACGCCCGAAGCCACCCAGTTCCAGGGCGGCCCGGCGTTTGTCGCACCGTTCCCGGAGAAGCTGTATCACTTCCAGCGCCGCCGCCATTTCCGCGCGCGCACGCTGGTCACCAAGGGCTACGGCTGCACCATCAAGATGTCGGACGGCGCCGCGCTCAAGCTCGACATTGCCGACCTGTCGCTTTCAGGCGTAGGCTTGCGCTCGAAGACGGTGGATGCCACGCACCTGCCGGTCGGCACCACGGTGGCCGGCGCGAAGCTGGACTTCGGCCCGCTGGGCAAGCTCGATCTGAGCCTGCAGGTAGTCGGCCACTGGCTGGCAGGACGCGACGACAGCGCCATCCACCACTTCGGCTGCGCCTTCTCCAACCTGGACGGCCGCATGGAGAATTTCCTGCAGCGCCTGGTGTTTTCCCTGGAACTCGCCAGCCGCGGTTAGGACCGGCCAGGCGCAAGGAGGCAGCGCATGGAAGAGACGGGTTGCGCGGATTTCCTCGTTATCGGGGGCGGTATTGCCGGCGCGTCGCTGGCCTACTGGCTGGCCCAGGCCGGACGGGTAGTGGTGCTCGAGCGCGAAGCGCAGCCCGGCTATCACTCGACAGGCCGTTCAGCCGCGCTCTTCATGGAGAGCTACGGCCCCCGGCAGGTGCGCGCTCTCACCATGGCCAGCCGCGCGTTCTTCGATGCGCCGCCAGCAGGCTTTTCCGAACACCCCGTGCTCAGCCCGCGCGGCGCCATGACCATCGGCAAGCCCGGCGAGGGCGCCGAGCTGGACCAGCATTTCGACGGCTTGCGCAGGCTCGGCGCGCGCGCCGCGCGCCTGCACCGCGACGCCACCTGCGCCCTGGTGCCGGTGTTGCGCGGGGAGAAGGTGCTGGGCGCCGTGCTCGAGCCCGACGCAGCCGACATGGACGTACATGTCCTGCACCAGGGCTACCTGCGCGGCATGCGCCAGCGCGGCGGCACCCTCGTCTGCGACGCAGAGGTTACCGCCATCGAACGCAGCCAGGGCATCTGGGAAGTGCAGGCGGGCGGGCGTACCTGGCGCGCCCCGGTGGTGGTCAATGCGGCCGGCGCCTGGTGCGACGTGGTGGCGGGACTGGCCGGCGCGAGGCCGCTGGGGCTCACCCCCAAGCGCCGCTCGGCCTTCGTGTTCGCGCCGCCGGCGGGACTGGAGATCGCCCGGTGGCCGATGTTCATGTGCTTCGACGAGAGCTGGTACCTCAAGCCGGACGCCGGCATGCTGCTGGGTTCGCCGGCCAATGCCGACCCCGTGTCGCCGCACGACGTGCAGCCCGAGGAAATGGATATCGCGCTGGGCATCCACCATATCGAGGACATGACCACGCTGGAAATCCGCCGCCCGGCCCGCACCTGGGCCGGCCTGCGCTCCTTCGTCGCCGACGGCGACCTGGTGGGCGGCTTCGACGACCAGGCCCCGGGCTTTTTCTGGGTGGCCGCGCAAGGCGGCTACGGCATCCAGACCTCGGCCGCGATGGGCGAGGCCTGCGCGGCGCTGGTGCAGGGCAAGCCACTGCCGCAGCGCATCGTGGATTTCGGCCTCGACGCGGCCATGCTCGGGCCGGCTCGCCTGCACCGCTAGGCGGTGCAGGGCCGCTCAGGCGGCAATCAGCTTGCCGATGGCCACGGCGGCTTCGCGCATCGGCGGCAGCAGCCGCGACACCATCTCCGCCTCGGATACCTGCGTCGCCTTCATGCTGACGCTGATGCCGGCCATCACGCTGCCGGAAATCCCCCGCACCGGCACCGCGATGGCGCGCAGGCCCGGCTCCAGTTCCTCGTCCACCATGATGTAGTCCAGCTCGCGCGCGTTGGCGAAGCTGGCCTCCAGCTCGGGGCGGGAGATCTTGGTCTGCAGGGTGCGCGGGCGCAGGTCGACGTGGTCGAAGTAATCTTCCAGCGCCGGCTCCGCCAGGTGGGCCAGCAGCAGGCGCCCGATCGAGGTGCAGTAGGCCGGCAGCCGGCTGCCCATGCCGAGCGAATAAGTGAGTACGCGCTGCACTTCCGAGCGCACCAGGTAAAGGATGTCGGTGTCGTCGAGGATGGCCAGCGCGGAGGTCTGCTGGATCCGCGCGCTCAGGCCGTCGAGGATGGGCTGGGCCAGCGATACCAGCGCCGTGGACGAGAAATACGCATGTCCCAGGTGCAGCACGCGCGGACGCAGGGCGAACTGCCCGCCTTGCTGGCTCACGTAGCCGAGCTGCTCCAGCGTGTACAGGCAACGCCGCACCGAGGCTCGCGACAGCTGGGTGCGCTGCGCGACCTGGGAGATGGTGAGCGGGCGCTTACGCTCCGAAAAGGCCTCGAGCACGCTCAGGCCCCGCGCCAGCGACAGCATGAAATTGGGGTCGCCGGCGAAGCTGTTGAGAAGGTCGGCCTGGGGACGGGCGACGCGGACAGTGGCGGCCGGTGCCTGGCCAGGGCTGCTGGGAATGGAGGCGTCCATTGGGCGGGTGCGCGCGTGTTGTTCGATAATCGCGCATCTTAAACTGCCTCGGCCCGCCCGGCCAGCGCTTTTCTTGTGCCGCCGGCCCCGCTTTGGTGCCACGCGCGGCGCCTGCGCACAAAAAAACGTCGCCGTTCCAAGGTGGCGGCGACATCGAAGGGGTGTCATCAAGACGGGGGTCTCGGCGACGTTCCCAGCATAGGACGCGGTGCGCAGACATTAAATACAACTTTTGAGGGGATCGATGTATGGGATCCGTCTCACTGCCGGCACGGGCCGGGACGGGTAGAATCGCGCCCTTGTTTCCGATGCAGATGCCGCCATGACCGACCAGCCCGAACTGTCCCAAGACCAAGCCGGGGAAGACGCCGAGAAGATCCAGGAAGCCCGCCTGTGGCGCGCCGACGGCTGGACCGCCCGCGTGATCAAGAACGAGGACGACGACGGCTGGGCCGTGGCCATGATCAAGGACGGCGAGCCCGAGCCCGCCCTGGTGGGCCCGTGGACCATGGGCCGGGACAAGAAGAATCCCAAGCCGCTGGACACCGGTGCGTTCTCGACCCTGGTCAAGACTGCCTCCGAGGTGCTGCGCCGCCACGAACAGCAGCTCCACGCCATGCTGCACAAGAGCGTGATGGTGGATACCGACACGGCCCGCATCGCCGTGACGCTCGATATCGTGCCCGACGAAGACAATCCCTACGCCGTGCTGCGCGCCTGCGACGAACTCGGCGCGGAACTGGCGCAGGTGCGCGTATCTCCCGCGTTCAAGCTGAGCAAGGCCAGCGCGGCGGCGTGGATCGACAACGCATACCGCCGGCCGAACTGAGCTTTCAGGCGCGGGCCAGCAGCACCAGTCCGATGGCCACCGCCGCCGGCACGGCCTGAATCCACAGGATCTTCCGGCTCGCCGTGCAGGCCCCGAACACGCCGGCCACCAGCACGCAGCCCAGGAAGAACAACTGCACCGGCACCGCCGCGCTGGCCAGGCCCCACAGCAGCCCGGCGGCAAGGAAGCCGTTGTAGAGCCCCTGGTTGGCCGCCAGCGCCCGGGTCGCGGTGGCGAATTCCTGCGTTAGCCCGAAGGCGCGCATGCCGCGGGGTTTGTCCCACAGGCACATCTCCAGCACCATGATGTAGACATGCTCCAGCGCCACCAGCGCGACCGCTGCGAGGGACAACCATTTCATAGCCAAGGCTCTCGGGAAAGTACGGCAGGGTTGGGAATCGTTCCGGTACCCGGCGGGTACTCTGCGGGTATTCGGCGGGTATTCGGCGGGTATTCGGCGGGTATTCGGCGCCGGCGTCGCCGCCACGCGTGTTCAGCCCGCCACGGCAGGCGCGAGCCGCGCGATCAGCGCGGCGTGGCGCGGGTGTGCCTTCTGCAGGCTGGCGGCGTCGGCCAGCTCGAATTCGCTGAATTCGAAGCCGGGCGCCACCGTGCAGCCGACCAGCGAGAATCCGTCCGGATCGCTGCGCTCGGCGGCGAACCAGCAACCCGCCCTGACTACCGCCTGGAACACCGTGTCCTCATGCGCAAGCGCATCGCCTAGCCGGTGCGTGGTGAGACTGCCATCGGCTTCCAGCACGTGCACATGCAGCGGGCAGCCCGCATAGAAGTGCCAAACCTCGTCGGCGCGGATGCGATGCCAGGCGGAGTACGCCTCGTCGCACAGCAGGTAGTAGATCGCCGTGGACGCGGCGTGCGTGGCCACGCCGGCCGGGCCGCCTTCGCGCGCCACGCGCGCGGTGTCGCGATGGGTCTCGCGGTAGTAGCCGCCTTCGGGATGTGCCTGCAGGCCGAAGCGCTGGATCAGTTGGTCTTGCAGGGCGGGTCGGGCGGGCATGCGTGGCTCCGGGACAGGCAAGGCGGGACGGGAAACGGATAGCCGACATGATGCCTGCTGGCCGGGGAGAAGTCAGCGGCGAAGGCTGGTCCGGCGCCCGGCCGGCGCGGCCGGGATCGACCTGCAAGCCTGACCTGCAAGCCTGACCCGCGCCGGCATCGCGATTGGCTGCATCCACCGCGCGCCGCGCGGCGTATCTGTCTTCAACCGCGCGATTCACGTGTGGCCGGAACAGCGCAACGCGCTGCGCCTTGCTAGCAATACTGCGATCCGCCGATCGCCAAGAAGGAGAGCATCATGAAGACCCCCAGCCTGAAGCTCCTGATGACGTCTGCCGCACTTGCGGGCCTCGCCACGCTGGCGATCCCGGCGCAGGCCACCGGCCCCAGGGACAGCGCCGTGTCCGCCGACCGCTATGGCTATGTATTCCACGCGTTCCACGCGTCGCGCTTCGACGTGTACAGCGACGGCGCGCGCCTCGACCCCGCCGCGCCGCCCGTCCCCGTGGCGTCCGCCAGCCAGCTGCGCAGGCCGGACCCGTACTCCGATGGCGCGCAGAAGCTGGCCGGCTGGGATCGCACCGGCGTGTCGTCCGACCCGGCACGCAAGATCGACACGTTCCAGGACGGCGCCCACGCCTGAGGTGCATCGGGACGATGCGCGCGGCGACAGCAGCGGCTGGCCGGCGGCTCTTCATTCAGGGTTTTTGAGGCCGCCATGCAAGACTCTGCGCCGCACGGTGCCGCCATGGTGGCACACTACGCCTATGCCCGCCGGCGCGGGCATCCCGCCCGCGCCGCCTGAGTTGAGGGGCAGAAAAGCGCGGAGAGTGGCGTGGGCAGTTTGGGCGAATTGAAGACCTTGCTTGAGAACCACGGCGTGATGCTGGTGTTTCTCAATGTGCTGGCCGAGCAGGCCGGGCTGCCGGTGCCGGCCGTGCCGATGCTGTTCGTGGCCGGGGCGCTCGGCATGCGCGACACCGGGCCGTCGATCGGGCTGGTGCTGGGGGCGGTCATCCTGGCCTGCCTGATTGCAGATACCGCGTGGTACTTTGCCGGCAAGCGCCTGGGCCAGCCGATGCTGCGCACCATCTGCCGCGTCTCGATTTCCCCCGACAGCTGCATCCGCCAGACGCAGTCGCTGTATCTGCGCGTGGGCCCGCGCAGCCTGGTGTTCTCCAAGCTGCTGCCGGGCGCCGGCGCGCTGTCCACCGCCATGGCGGGCATGACCGCCACGCCGTTCGCGATATTCCTGTTCTACGATGCGCTGGGCGCGCTGGTGTGGGCCGGCGGGGCGCTGCTGATCGGCGTGGTGTTTACCGATTTCGTGGAAGCCATCCTGCTTGCCTTCAGCACCTATGGCCCGGTGGCGGTGGCGGTGGTGCTGGCCGCTTTCGCGGCCTTCGTCGCGTACAAGTTCGTGCGGCGGGTGCGGCTGCTGCGCCGGACCCGCCTGGTGCGCCGCATGACGGTGGGCGAGCTCGAGGCGCGGCGCCAGGGCGACGCTTCCCCGCTGGTGGTGGACGTGCGCACCGAAGCCATCGAAAGGATTCCCGGTGCGCTGACGATGGATCTGCACGCGCCGCTGGACCTGCTGTCGACCCATCCGGCCAACGTCGAGATCGTCATCTACTGCGCATGTCCGAACGAGGTGTCCGCCGCCATCCTGGCCGAGCGGCTGCAAGGCGCGGGCTATCTCAACACGTGGGCGCTGGCCGGCGGCTTCGACGAATGGAAACGCCTGCACGACGCGGCGTCCGCCGCGGACGACCTCGCCGCGCG
Organism: Cupriavidus sp. 05N38; assembly: GCF_056397345.1. Lineage (NCBI taxonomy): Bacteria > Pseudomonadati > Pseudomonadota > Betaproteobacteria > Burkholderiales > Burkholderiaceae > Cupriavidus > Cupriavidus sp. 05N38. The sequence goes on along the minus strand of NZ_JBFTNF010000013.1, from coordinate 1,424 downwards.
GGAGCCCGCCCCGCGCACGTCCTAGCGATCCGCCTGCGCTAGCAGCCGACCCAGTAGGCGTACCCGACCAGCCGCTCGCCAAGGAAATACAGCCGGTACTGGTCGCCGTCGCCATCCAGCGTGTACAGCGTGGTGTAGGCGAGGTGCTCGAGCGGATCGTCTTCGTCGCGGTCGGCCGGGCTGCGCACCTTGCCGGGTGCCTCCGCCATTTTCCAGCGCGGGTTCTTGCGCAGGGCCGAGTTGAGTTCGCTGAGCGTCGTGGTCGCGGCGATGTCGTGGCCCTCGAGCTTGAGCGTCAGTCCCGCCGGAATGCCGTGCAGGGAACGGATCACGGCGTCGCCGCTGCGGCCCACTTCGATCAGCGCGTCCGGGTAGCGGTAGTCCACCAGGTTCTCTTCGTCGAGTGCCGTACCGCATTCTTCCTGGTTGGGCGTGATATTGGGCGGCTTGCCCCAGGCAGCCTGCACGTCCGCCATGCTGGATAGCCCGCGCAGCGCCACCAGCGGGCGCGCCAGCGGGGCCGGAGCGAAGGCGGGCGAGTCGTCGGGCTGGCCGGCATCGTCGGCGCGCGCGGTCGAGGCGTCGGCCGCCGCCGGGGCAGCCGGTGCCGGCTGCTCGCGTTCGCAGCCCGTCAGCGCCGTCAGCGCGGCGCAGGCGGCGAGGATGGACAGGCAGCGCAGCAGCGGCGCGCTGGCGGGGGCGTTGAGGCAGGACTTCATGCAAAAAGAATAGCCGCTGGGGCTGGGACCGCGTCAGGTGCGCAACCATACACTGAAGCGGGCGCTCTGAACATCCTCCATGTGGCCTGCCGCACGCACGGCGCCACCAGCGCGGCCTCGCGCCGGCAGGCGCCGGTCTTCAGCGTGCCGTGCCGGCGCGCTGGAAGGCCGTCATGTCGGGATAGATCGCGCGGATCTTGTCCCACTCCACCGCGTTGAAGAAGCGGCACTTGTCCTGGCCGAAGCGCTTGGCCACTTCCACGCAGAAGCGCACCGCCTCGGCGATGTCGATCTCGTGGTTGGCGCTGGTGGCGCTGCCCGAGACCACCGATTGCGCGGTCAGCGCCACGCCCACCACCGGCGCGGAAGTGGCCACATGCGGCTGCATGATGCTGTTGAAATGGTACAGGCCTGGCTGCGTGCGGACTTGGATACAAGGTGGCGTTGCCTATACTGGGGCGGGTATCTGCGAGGGAGAGCCGCATGCCAGCCGAAGACCAGCCTTCCGGTGACGAATCGGCGCGCATCGCGCGGCGGCGCCGGCAACTCGGTATCGCCAGGCGGATGCGCGACGGCGACGGCAACTGGGCGCTGGCCCTGTCCGGCGGAGGCATCCGCAGCGCCACCTTCTGCCTGGGCGTGATGCAGGCGCTGGCCAAGGCGCCGCCGCCGGCGCTGGCGGGGCTGGCCGGCGCCACGCCGCAC
>NZ_JBFTNF010000012.1:0-291005 GCF_056397345.1 Cupriavidus sp. 05N38 | reverse complement strand
CAGCGCGTACTGGGCGGCCAGGCGATCGATCAGGTCGGGGTGGCGGCCGAGGTTCATGACAGGCTTTCCAGGCACGTGCGCAGGCGTTCCAGGCCGCGGCGTATCCATGATTTGATGGTCCCGAGCGGCACCCGCAGCTGCTCGGAAAGTTCGCTATGGCTCATGTCGCGCAGGTAGGCCAGCGCGATGGCCTGCCGCTGGGGCTGTTCCAGYCGCTGCAGGCACCGGTTCAGCGCCTGGGCCTGCTCGCTGGCCAGCGCCAGTTCGGCCGGGCCGGCCGCGTCGTCGGCGAGCCATTCGCCGAGGCTGTCGTCCAGTTCCACGGACTGGCTGGCGCGCGCGGCTGCCTGCCGGCGCAGGCAGTCGAGCGCGCGGTTGCGCACGATGGCTGTCATCCACGTCATCGGGGCGGCCAGGTGCGGCCGGTAGTCGCCGGCGTGATGCCAGATGCTGACAAAACTCTCCTGCACGACATCCTCCGCCCAGTCACGCCTGCTGGTGATACGCAGCGCGAGGCCAAACAGTTTCGTTGCCGTCTGGTCGTAGAGCTGGCGCAGGGCGTGCCGGTCGCCCATGGCCGTGCCCTGCAGCAGCGCGGCGAGCCGGTCGGCGTCGGCCGGCCTGGGGGCGAAGGTGGAATCGTCGGGGGAGGACACCGGGGGCGGAACTCGCAAGTGACGTTGCCGGATTATAGGCACGGCTTGCGCGTTTCATGGGTGCGGCACACCGCCAATCGCCGCATCCCGCTGCATCCGATCGGCAGGGCGCTGCGTAGATGGGTCAGGTGCCCGGGTTGTACCCGCCGCAGCCCGAGCGGGCGCGCGGCAGAACGAGCAGGGCACCACCTACCCCCAAGAGACAGGAGAAGACCATGGAACGCATGCAGTCGAAGCCCGGGCAGGCGTCGCGCCTTGCCGGCGAGGACACGCAGGACCGCATCCTTGTGGCACCGGATGCGCGCCGGCGCGGCCTGCTCAAAGTGCCCGGGCTGTTCGCGCTGGGCTCGCTGGCGGTGATGAGCCTGGGCGAGTCGATGCCGGCATGGGCGCAGGCCCAGTCCGGCAGCACCAAGGACGATATCGCCATCCTCAACGTTGCCCTCGGGCTGGAATACCAGGCCATCGCCGCCTATCAGGTGGGCGCCGAGAGCGGCCTGCTGCAAAAGCCGCTGCTGGACACCGCGGTGCGCTTCCAGACGCACCACAAGGCCCATGCGCAGGTGCTGGCAAGCACGGTGTCCAAGCTGGGCGGCAGTCCCGTCATGACCAAGAAGCCGGGCGAATACGGCTTCCCCGCCGACCAGCTCAAGACCCAGGCGGATGTGCTGCGCTTCGCCGCGGGACTGGAGRAGGGCGCCACCGCGGCTTACCTGGGCGTGCTGCCGAATTTCCACAACCGCGAGCTGACCAAGGCCGCCGGCAGCATCCTGGGCGACGAAGCCATGCATTGGGCGGTGCTGCTGTCCGCGCTCGGCGAAGACCCGGTCCCCGGCGCCTTCGTCGGCTGAGCGCCTCCCTCTGCGCCGTCCGGCCTGCGGGCCGGGCGGGTTTCCGCCGCCATGGTCAACCACCATGGCGGCTTTTTTACGCCGGCATGCGGCCGCCGGCGCCTGCTGCCTCAGCCGCTGTTGCGCAGTCCCGCCGCCACCCCGTTGATGGTGAGGTGGATGCCGCGGCGCACGCGGATGTCGTCGCCGTCCTTGCCCGAGCGGTAGCGCTTGAGCAGCTCCACCTGCAAGTGGTTGAGCGGGTCGAGGTAGGCGAAGCGGTTCTTGATCGAACGCGCCAGCAGCGGGTTGTCGGCCAGGCGTTCCTGGCGCCCGGTGATCAGCGCCAGCATCTCGCTGGTCAGGTGCCACTCCGCGCTGATGCGCGAGAACACGGTCTTGCGCAGCGCCGCGTCCTCGCACAGCCCGGCGTAGCGCGATGCCACCGCCAGGTCGGTCTTGGCCAGCACCATGTCCATATTGGACAGCAGCGTGGAGAAGAACGGCCAGTTCCTGACCATGCGGCGCAGGGTGGCTTCGACCGCCTTGCGGGCCTTGTCGTCCGGCGCCGCGTCCAGCACCGCCTTGACCGCGCTGCCGAAGCCGTACCAGCCCGGCAGCAGCAGCCGGCACTGGCCCCACGAGAAGCCCCAGGGAATCGCGCGCAGGTCTTCGATGCGGCGGTGCTTCTTGTCCATCAGCTTGCGCGAGGCCGGTCGCGAACCGAGGTTCAGGTCGGCGATCTCGGTGATCGGCGTGGTGGCGAAGAAGTAGTCCTTGAAGCCCGGCGTGTCGTAGACCAGGTGGCGGTAGGAGGAGAAGGCGCGGTCCGAGAGCTGCTGCATCATCGCCTCGAACGCGGCCAGCTCCTTCGGCGCGTTCTGCGTGGGCAGCAGCGAGGCCTCCAGCGTGGCGGCGATCACCGTCTCCAGGTTGCGCCGGCCGATCTCGGCGTTGGCGAACTTGCTGTTGATGATCTCGCCCTGTTCGGTCAGGCGGATCTGCCCGTTGACCGTGCCCGGCGGCTGCGACAGGATGGCCTGGTAGGTCGGGCCGCCGCCGCGCCCGACGGTGCCGCCGCGCCCGTGGAACAGGCGCAGCTTGACGCGGCGCTGCTCGAACAGCTGCACCAGCGCCAGCTCGGCCTTGTACAGTTCCCAGTTCGAGGTCAGGAAGCCGCCGTCCTTGTTGGAGTCCGAGTAGCCCAGCATGACCTCCTGCTCGCCGCCGTGGTGGGCGATCACCGAGGCGAAGCCCGGCAGCTCCAGCAGCGACTGCATGATGCCGGCGGCGTTGCGCAAGTCCTCGATGGTCTCGAACAGCGGGATCACCATCAGCTCCATGCGGGCCGGATCGGCCTTGCTGCCCAGCGTGCCGCGCAGCATGCCGGCTTCCTTCTGCAGCAGCATCACCTCGACCAGGTCGGAGAGCGTCTCGGTGTGCGAGATGATGTAGTTGCGCGCCACGCGCGCGCCGTAGCGTGCCCGCAGCTTGCGCGCCATCTCCAGGATGGCCAGTTCGCTGCGGGTCTGCTCGGAATAGGTGTGCCACGGCAGGGTCAGCAGGCGCGGCTGGCGCAGCTCGGCCAGCAGCAGCTCCAGCTTGCGCGGCTCCGGCAGGCTGGCGTAGTCGGCCTCCACGCCGGCGGCGGCGAACAGCTCCGCGATGACCGCCTCGTGCACGTCGGAGACCTGGCGCATGTCGATCGACGCCAGGTGGAAGCCGAACACGGCGATGGCCTTGGCCAGCGCATCGACGCGGGTGCGCGCCAGCGCCGCGCCGTGGTGGGCGCGCAGCGAGTCGATCACCACCTGTACATCGGCGCCGAACGACTGCGCATCGGCATAAGGCGCGGCGTCGGCCACCGCATGGCGCGGCGCGGCCTGCCCGGTCACCGCCAGGCAGGTTGCCGCCAGGCGCGCGTAGATGCCGATCAGGGCGCGGCGATAGGGCTCGTCGGCGCGGTGGTCGGAGTGGTCGGGCGAGGCTTCGGCCAGGGCCAGCAACTCGGGGCTGGCCTCCACCATCAGGCTCGACATCGACAGCTCGGCGCCGAGCGCGTGCACCTCGTCCAGGTACCACTCGAGGATCAGCGACGATTGCTTGCTGGCGGCCTGCTCCAGCGTATCCGCGGTGACGTTGGGATTGCCGTCGCGGTCGCCGCCGATCCACGAGCCCATCTGGAAGAAGGGCGCGAGCTGCGTGCCGCCGGCGGCCGGCGCGCCCTTGTTCTTGCGCGAGGCGGGGAACACCGCGGCGATGTCCTCCTCCAGCTCGCTCATCAGTTGCGGGATGCCGTGCAGGAAGCAGGTGCGGTAGTAAGAGAGCGCGTTCTCGATCTCGTCCACCACCATCAGGCGCGTGTTGCGCAGCATGCGGGTCTGCCACAGCGTGGTGACGCGCGCGCGCAGCAGTGCGGTGTTGTGGTCGCGCTCGCGCGCGGTCATGGGCAGGTCGCGCTCGGCCAGCAGGCGCGCGATCTCGCGCTCGGCGTCCAGGATGCTCTTGCGCTGCACCTCGGTGGGGTGGGCGGTGAGCACCGGCACGATCAGCGCTTCGTCGAAGAACTTGCGCAACGTCTTGCCGGTCACGCCGGCGGCGTCGATCGCCTCCAGCGCGCGCGCCAGGCTGCCCGGCTGCGGCGGCGAGCCCGCCAGCGCGTGCACGCGGCGGCGGCGGTTGTGGTGCTGGTCCTCGGCGATATTGGCCAGGTGCGAGAAATAGCTGAAGGCGCGCACCACCCAGTTGGTCTGGTCGCGCGACAGGCGCTTGAGCAGGCGGTCCAGCTCCGCGCCGGCGGCGCGGTCGTTCTCGCGGCGAAAGCGCACCGCGGTCTGGCGGATGGTCTCGACCAGCTCGAAGGCGGCTTCGCCTTCTTGCTCGCGCACGCACTCGCCCAGCAGGCGGCCCAGGAAGCGGATGTCCTCGCGCAGCGGCAGGTCCTTGTCGCTGGCGCGGCGCGCCGGCGCGCCGGCCAGCGGGATGGCGGCAGCCGCGGGCGCTGCGGCCCGCGTGCTTGCCCGGCCTTTTGCCCGGGCTGTCTTGGCGGCTTTGGTGGCGGGCGCGTCGGGGGTGCTTGCGGGAGCCGGGGCCAGGGCCAGGGCGGCGTCGGGGGCGTCAGCCCGGGCGGCGGTGGGCTTGCGCCGGCCGGCAGGGCGCGCAGCTTGCTGCGTCATRCAATCTCCTGTTGTCTCATATCTCTTATTCGTGGCCTGGAGTGGCTTGGGGTGCGTGCTAACATGCGCGGATGCAAGCATCCGTCCCCCCGACTCCTTCCAGCGGCTCGCCGCGCAAGCTCGTCATCGCCTCCCGCGAGAGCCGTCTGGCCATGTGGCAGGCCGAGCATGTGCGTGCTGCGTTGCAACAATACTATCCCGCGTGCGATGTGTCCATCCTCGGCATGACGACGCGCGGAGACCAGATTCTAGACCGTACGCTGTCGAAAGTCGGCGGCAAAGGGCTGTTCGTCAAGGAGCTGGAGATCGCGATGGCCGAGGGCCGCGCCGATCTCGCCGTGCACTCRCTCAAGGATGTGCCGATGGAGCTACCCGAGGGTTTCCTGCTCGCCGCCGTGATGGAGCGCGAGGACCCGCGCGACGCGCTGGTCTCGAGCCAGTTCGGCTCGCTCGACGAGATGCCCGCCGGCACCGTGGTGGGCACCTCCAGCCTGCGTCGCGAAGCCGCCCTGCGCACGCGCTACCCGCACCTGGAGATCCGTCCGCTGCGGGGCAATCTCGATACCCGCCTGGGCAAGCTGGACCGCGGCGACTACGCCGCCATCATCCTGGCCGCGGCCGGGCTCAAGCGCCTGGGCCTGGCCAGCCGCATCCGCGCCGTGCTGGATCCCGTCAGTTCGCTGCCGGCCGCGGGGCAGGGCGCGCTGGGCATCGAGATTCCCGCTGGCCGCCCTGAACTGGCCGCCTGGATCGCCCCGCTCAACCATGCGCCGAGTGCGCTGGCCGTGACCGCCGAGCGCGCCGTGTCGCGCATGCTGGGCGGCTCGTGCCAGGTGCCCTTGGCCGCGCATGCGCAGTGGGACGGCACCCGGTTGAGCATCGACGCCTTCGTGGCGCTACCGGACGGCACGCGCGGCGTGCGCGCCAGCTCGGCGGCCGTCGTGGCGGGTGCCGACGCAGCCGCCCAGGCCGAGGCGCTCGGCAAGGCCGTCGCGCAGGACTTGCTGGACCAGGGCGCAGCGGGGATCCTGGCTGCGCTGGCCGATCCGGCTTCTCCGCAAGCCCCCGCCTGAGGCCGGCCCATGCCCCGCCCGACCGTCGTTGTGACACGACCCGCCGGGCAGTCCCGGCAGCTGACCGAGGCGCTCTCGGCAGCCGGCCTGGACGTGCTCGGCTTTCCCCTGCTGGCGATCGGTCCCGCGGCCGACGAAGGCCCCCTGCGCGCCGCGCTGGCGCGGCTGGCGGACTTTGCGCTGGTGGTCTTCGTCAGCCCCAATGCGGTGGCCTTTGCACTCGACGCGCTGGCCCAGGTGCAGGACAAGCCCGCGCCGCAGTGGCCGCCATCCGTGCCGCTCGCGCTGGTGGGGCCCGCCAGCGTGGGTGCCCTGGCCGAGCGCGGGATCGCCTCGCCCGACTACCGGGTGATCGCGCCGGCGGGCAGCCATGCGCATGAAGCGGATGGCGCCAACGGGGGCGCAGACAGCAACGACATTCCCGATAGCGCGGATAGCATCGACAACGGCGATGCGCGCTTCGATTCCGAGGCCCTTTGGCAGCAGATCGAAAGCCGGCTTGGCATGCAGACGCTGGCCGGGCGCCAGGTCCTGATCATCCGCGGCAACGGCGGGCGCGACTGGCTGGCCGAGCGCCTGCGTGGCGCCGGCGCAGAGGTGAGCGCAGTCGAGGCTTACCAGCGCTCCGTGCCGACGCCCGGCAGCATGCAATGGCAAGCCGTGCGCGATGGCCTGAAGCCGGGTGCATCCCCGCAGGCGTGGCTGCTGACCAGCTCCGAAGCGGTGCGCAATCTCGACCGCATGGCCCGCGAGGCACTTAGCCCGCAGGAGCTGGCCGGCCTGCGCCAGGTGCAGTGCATTGCCCCCCATGCGAGAATCGCCGAACAGGCCGCCGCACTGGGCTTCGCCCATGTGCGGCGCGCCGCACCGGGCGACGGAGGGCTGCTCGCCGCGTGCCGCCGGTGGGCCCAGGCGCACGCCGGACCACCGGCGCCGATGCCRGCGGCGCCCCCGCTGGCCGTGGCCACGGCTGCGGTGGTGCCGGGGCCCGGGGCAACAGTGGCATTCGCGGCATCCGCGGCGTCTGCGGCGTCTGCCGCGGCAGCGGCGCCGGCCGCACCAGCCGCGCTGCCGACACCGGCGGCGCCCGAGCCCGGGCAAGACAATCGATCACCCGCAACATCGTCATCAACGTCAACGAAGGCCGATCGCGTGACGCAAGAACATACCGCTCCTCCCGCCGCCAGCCCGCCGTCCGCGGCCCCGGTGATGCCCGTCCGCGGCGCGTCGCGTTTCAATCCGTGGTGGCTGCTGCTCGCGCTGCTGATCCTCGCCATCGGCGGGGGCTTCTGGTGGCTGCAGCACCGTGTCGAGCACCTGACCCAGGAGCTGGCGCGGCGCCAGCAGAACAACGATGCGCTGGTGCAGGAGACGCGCGTGCTGTCGCGCAATGCGCAGGACACCGTCAAGGAACTGCAGGCCAAGGTCGGCGCGCTCGACGGCCAGGTCGGCGAGGCGCGCGACAAGCAATCCGCGCTGGAACAGGTCTACCAGGACCTGATGCGCAACCGCGACGACTGGGAGATCGCCGAGATCCAGCAGTTGCTCACCAACGCGGGCCAGCAGCTCCAGCTGACCGGCAATGTGCAGGTGGCGCTGGCCGCGCTGCAAAGTGCCGACACGCGCCTGGCGCGTACCGACAAGCCGCAGTACAACCTGCTGCGGCGGGCCATCGCGCGCGATGTCGCGCGCATGAAGGCGGTGCCCGATACCGACCTGACCGGCGCCGCCATCAAGCTCGACGAGGCCATCAACCAGATCGACGTGTTGCCGCTGCTGTCGAGCGAGCGCATGCTCGAGCGCAGCGAAGCCGATGCGCGCAAGGCCGACATCAAGGCTGACGTCAAGGCCGATCCCAGGACGGAGAAGGGCGCCACCGGCGCCAGGAACGGCGCGCGCGCCGATGCCGCGCCCCAGGCGGGCAACGCCATCGTCAACTGGTTCGGCGGGCTGTGGGGCAGCGTGCGCGACGAGCTGATGCAGGTCATCCGCATCCGCCGCGTCGACGATGCGCAGGCGCTGCTGCTGACCGGCGACCAGGGCTGGTTCCTGCGCGAGAACGTCAAGCTGCGCCTGCTCAATGCGCGCCTCGCGCTGCTGTCGCGCAACGAGCCGGTGTTCCGCAACGACCTGGCTGCCGCGCAAGCCATGATCGGCCGCTACTTCGATACCAAGTCGCGCCGCGTGCAGGCGGTGCTGACGCTGCTCAAGCAGGCCCAGGCCGGCGCCGTGTCAGTCCAGCTGCCGACCATGGCGGAAAGCCTCGGCGCGCTGCAGGCGCTCAAGAAGGAGTAGCGCATGCGGCTTCTGTTCTGGGTGGCGATCCTTTTTGGCGGCGCGGTCGGGCTGGCGCTGTTTACGCAATTCAATCAAAGCAACGTGGTGCTGTTCTACCCGCCGTACCGGGTCGAACTCTCGCTGAACCTGGCGCTGGCCCTGCTGCTGCTGGCGTTCTTCGTGGTCTGGACCATCCTCACCACCGTGCGGCATCTGTCGGAAATGCCGGGCCGCGCGGCGGCCTATCGCGAGCGCAGCCGCATGAACCGCGCGCAGGCCGCGTTGCGCGAGGCGATCGAGAACCTGTTCGCCGGCCGCTTCGCCCGGGCCGAGCGCACCGCGCGCGAAGCCCAGGCCTGGCCCGACCAGGCCCAGACCGCGGCGCTGATCGGTGCGCGCGCCGCCCACCGCATGCAGGAGATGGAGCGCCGCGACGCCTGGATGGCACAGGTCACCGGCGCCGAGCGCGAACAGGCGCGGCTGGTGTCGATGGCCGAGATGCTGGTCGACGCCCGCGACGCGGAAGGCGCGCTCGACACCATCGCGCAGCTGCAATCGCAGGGCTCCCGCCAGATCCACGTGCAGCGTATCGCGCTGCGCGCCCACCAGCACCTGAAGAACTGGTCCGAAGTGCTGCGCCTGGCGCGCTCGCTGGAAAAGCGCAATGCCCTGCATCCCGTGCTGGCGCTGCGCCTCAAGCAACTGGCCTGCGAGGCCCTGCTGGAAGAATGCCGCCACGACAGCGAGGCACTGCATGACCTGTGGCGCTCGCTGTCCTCCGACGAGCGCCGTGCCGCGCGCATCGCCGAGCCAGCCGCGCGCTACTTCGCGGCGCTGGGACGCCAGGACGAGGCGCGCAAGATCGTGGAAGACGCGCTCAAGGTCAACTGGGACAGCCGCCTGGTGCTGCGCTATGCCGAATGCGCCGAACCCGGCCACGCGCTGCCGCAGATCCAGCAGGCCGAGAAATGGCTGGCGCAGCATCCTGTCGATGCCGACCTGTATTTCGCGCTGGGCACGCTGTGCCTGGGCGAGAAGCTATGGGGCAAGGCCCAGTCGAGCTTCGAGCGGGCGCTCAAGTATGCCGACGACGAATCACAGCGCAGGCTGCGGGTGCGCGCGCACCTGGCGCTGGGCCGCCTCTACGAGGAGACCGAGCGGCCCGAGGAAGCGCAGAAGCACTATCGGGAAAGCGCCATGCTGGCAGCGTGAAGGCTGGCGCCGCGGGCTGCAAGGCGCGCGGTGCCGTGCGCCGGCGAACCTCATCGGGCGAACCTCATTCCTCCCCGCCCTGACCGGATTCCGTCCGGTTCTCCTTCACCACCGCATACCGCGCCAGCGTTTCCTTGCGTGCCACATCGTGCTGCACGAGCGGGCGTGGATAGTCCTCGCCGAGCGTCACCCCGGCGCCCGCCAGGACATCGTCGGGTGCCGTCCAGGGTGCGTGGATGTACTTGTCGGGCAGGCGCGCCAGTTGCGGCAGGTACTTGCGGATGAAGCGCCCCTGCGGGTCGAACTTCTCCGACTGCGTCACCGGATTGAAGATGCGGAAATACGGCTGCGCATCGCAGCCGGTGGAGGCGGCCCATTGCCAGCCGCCGTTGTTGGCGGAGAAATCGAAATCGTTGAGCTGGTCGGCGAAATACTGCTCGCCGCGCCGCCAGTCCACGCCCAGGTCCTTGACCAGGAAGCTGGCCACCACCATGCGCAGGCGGTTGTGCATATAGCCGCTCTGACGGATCTGCAGCATGGCCGCATCCACCAGCGGGTAGCCGGTGCGGGCGTCGCGCCAAGCCTCGAAGTAGCGCTCGCCGGTGGCGCCGGCCGCCCAGCGGATGGCATCGTAGGCCGGATGGAAGGCATGCCCGGCGGCCACGCGCGGATGGTGATGCAGGATCATGAAATAGAAATCGCGCCAGATCAGCTCGGACAGCCAGGTGGCTGCGCCCGCGCTGTCGGCGCCGCCGCGCAGCGTGGCGGCGTGTGCGGCGCGGGCCAGCGTGCGGATCGACAGCGTGCCGAAGCGCAGGTGCACAGACAGGTAGCTCGGGCCGCGCAGGGCGGGAAAGTCGCGCCGCCGCGCGTAGTCGCCCATGCGTTCGCAGAACTCCTCGAACAGGGCGTGGGCGCCTTCGCTCCCCGTCGGCATGGCGATCTCGGCCAGGTTGGACGGCGCGAAGCCCAGCGCCTGCAGCGTGGGCAACGCCCGCGCATGGGCCTTGGGCACCGGGGCGAGCGCCGAAAGCCAAGGCTCGACCGGATAGGGCCGCAGGTCGAACGGCAGCAGCGCCTTGAGCCAGGCGTTCTTGTACGGTGTGAACACCGAGAACGGCTTGCCCTGGCCGGTCAGGATCTCGTCGCGCTCGAAGATCACCTGGTCCTTGAAGGTGAAGAAGACGCGGGACGCATCGGCCAGGGCTTGCCTGACATGGGTGTCGCGAGCCTGCGCGGCGGGTTCGTAGTCGTGGTTGACGAAGACGGCCTGGGCATCCAGTTCGGCGGCCAGCGCGGGGATCGCCGCGCGCGCCGTGGCATTGAGCACGATCAAGCCGCCGCCGGCTGCCTTCAGGGTGGCCTCCAGCGAGGCCAGCGAGGCCAGGATGAACGCCACCCGGCGGTCGGCGGCCAGGCCGCGCGCGAGCAGCGGATCGAGGATCTCGCGGTCGAATACGAACACGCACCACACCCGGCGGCAGTGCTTGAGGGCATAATGCAGCGCCGCGTGATCGTCGGCGCGCAGGTCGCGCCGGAACCAGACCAGGCCGCGCTCGAACTGCCTGTCGATCCGGTAGGGCTGGCGCGCGCCGGCAGGGGAGAGGGGCAAGATCGGACGCTCCGCGGGATGAAGCCTGCTACCCTACCATACGGATGCGTGCAGGCGGCCGAGGCGCCGCATTGCCGCAATGCGCTGTGACGGACGCGTCCGAATTTCCAGTTTTCCAAGATTTCCAGATAGCAAGAAGCAAGACATGGCCACCACACTCGACCGCATCCTCCAATCGCAAGGCTTCGGCACCCGCCGCTACTGCGGCGACCTGATCGGCGCTGGCCTGGTCGAAGTCGACGGCGTGTTGTGCGAGGACCCGCGCGCGCAGTTCGAGGTCGAAGGGCTGCGCCTGACCGTGGACGGCGAGGCGTGGATCGGCCACGCCAAGGCCTACCTGATGCTCAACAAGCCGGTCGGCTACGAGTGCTCGCAGCGCCCGCGCCACCATCCCAGCGTCTACAACCTGCTGCCGGTGCCGCTGCGCCAGCGCGAGGTGCAGGCGGTGGGCCGGCTGGACCAGGACACCACCGGGCTGCTGCTGCTGTCGGACGACGGCCAGTTCATCCACGCGCAGACCTCGCCCAAGAAAAAGGTGCCCAAGGTCTATGAGGTGACGACGGCCGAGCCGGTCACGCAGGCCCAGGTCGACGCGCTGGTGGCCGGCGTGCAGCTGGAAGACGAACCCGCGCCGATCGCCGCGGTGGCTTGCGAGGCCACCGGCGAGCGCAGCCTGCGCCTGACGCTGTCGGAGGGCAAGTACCACCAGGTCAAGCGCATGGTGGTCGCGGCCGGCAACCACGTGGACGCGCTGCACCGCAGCGCCATCGGCGGGCTGGTGCTGGAAGCGGCGCTGGCGCTGGGCGAATGGCGCTGGCTGACGCCGGACGACCTGGCCGCGCTGAAGCGCATGGAATAGGGTGCGCGCGGCGACGCGCACCGGGGACCGGAGCGGAAGCGCCGGCATGCTGCGATGCGGCATGGGCGAATCTTTTCCGGACGGACGGCTTTGATTTGATAAAATGCAGGGATGGCGACGCTGGAAGCCCCAATCAATCTCACCAATCAGTTCCTGATTGCCATGCCCGGCATGGCAGACCCGACCTTTTCGGGTTCCGTCGTCTACTTGTGCGAGCACAACGACCGCGGCGCGCTGGGCCTGGTGATCAATCGGCCTATCGACATCGATATGGCCACGCTGTTCGACAAGATCGACCTCAAGCTCGAGATCCAGCCGGTGGCGCAGCAGCCCGTGTACTTCGGCGGGCCGGTGCAGACCGAGCGTGGCTTCGTGCTGCATGATCCGGTCGGCATCTACGTCTCTTCGCTGGCGGTGCCTGGCGGACTCGAGATGACCACCTCCAAGGACGTGCTGGAAGCCGTGGCCAACGGCAGCGGCCCGCATCGCTTCCTGCTCACGCTGGGCTATGCCGGCTGGGGCGCGGGGCAGCTCGAGGAGGAGCTCAGCCGCAACGGCTGGCTGACAGTCCAGGCTGACCCCGAGATCATCTTCAGCGTGCCTCCCGAAGAGCGCTTCGCCGCCGCCATCCGCCTGCTGGGCATCGACTTCACCATGCTCTCGGGCGAGGCCGGGCATGCCTGAGGGCGCAGCGGCGCACGTGCCGCGCCCGCTGCCCACCGACGGCACCGTCCTGGCATTCGATTACGGCGAAAAGAAGATCGGCGTCGCGCTTGGCAATTTCATCACGCGCGAGGCGCGGCCCCTCACCATCCTGCCCAATCCCACCGTGGAAGCCCGCTTCGAGGCGGTGACGGCGCTGATCAAGGAATGGGCGCCGGTCCAGCTGGTGGTGGGCATGCCCATCAAGCCGGATGGCGGCGAGCAGCCTTCCATGCGCCTTGCGCGCCGCTTTGGCAACCAGCTCAACGGCCGCTTCGGCTTGCCGGTGGAATGGGTGGACGAGCGCTACACCTCGCGGCTGGCCCAGATGGCCGGTTATCGCCCGGGCGAGCTCGACGCGGAAGCCGCCCGCCTTATCCTGCAACAGTACTTCGACCAGCATCCCCTATGACCCAGACTTCCTCTCCAGACGCCGAGGCGCTCTACCGAACGCTGCGTGACCAGGTGCAGGCAGCGCTGCCTGCGGCCGAGCGCGCGCAATGGTCGGTGGCCGGCATTTATTCCGGTGGCGCCTGGATTGCCGAGCGGCTGGCCGCCGACCTGCAACTGGCCGGCCACGGGGTCATCAACGTCGCCTTTCACCGCGACGACTATGCCAAGAAGGGCCTGCACAGCCAGGCCCAGCCCACCACGCTGCCGTTCGACGTGCAGGACCGCAAGATCCTGCTGATCGACGACGTGCTCGCCACCGGCCGCACCATCCGCGCCGCCGTCAACGAACTGTTCGACTACGGCCGCCCGGCCCGCGTGGCGCTGGCGGTGCTGGCGGACCGCGGCGGGCGCGAACTGCCGGCCGCCGCCGATTTCGTCGCCGCGCATATCGAGCTGCCGCCCGGCACCACGCTGGTGCTGTCGCACCAGGGCGCCGGCGCCGACATGCGCTTCGCCTTCGCCGTCGAGGCCACCGGCAACTGAGGCCGCCCGCTGCCGGGCTGGCGCGCGGGGATCCACCCCGGCACGCCAGCCTGGCTTGCAAGCTCAGCAACACAAGTCCGCTCCAGACCAGCCAATCGCCGCCGCCCGGCCCTCTCCAACTGCCATGATCAAGACGTTCCGCAACCCGCAACTGACCAAGAACGGCGAGCTCAAGCACCTGCTGTCGATCGAAGGCCTGTCGCGCGAGATGATCGCGCACATCCTCGACACCGCCAGCCAGTTCGTCTCGCTGTCCGACTCCGACCGCGACGTGAAGAAGGTGCCGTTGCTACGCGGCAAAAGCGTGTTCAACCTGTTCTTCGAGAACTCCACGCGCACCCGCACCACCTTCGAGATCGCCGCCAAGCGGCTCTCGGCGGACGTGCTCAACCTGAACATCAACGCCTCGTCCACCAGCAAGGGCGAGTCGCTGCTCGACACCATCAACAACCTGTCGGCGATGTCGGCCGACATGTTCGTGGTGCGCCATGCCAGCTCCGGCGCGCCCTACCTGATCGCCGAGCATGTCGCGCCGCATGTCCACGTGATCAACGCCGGCGACGGCCGCCACGCGCACCCCACGCAGGGGCTGCTCGACATGTACACGATCCGCCATTACAAGCAGGACTTCACCAAGCTCACGGTGGCCATCGTGGGCGACATCCTGCACTCGCGCGTGGCGCGCTCCGACATCCACGCGCTGACCACGCTGGGCGTGCCCGAAGTGCGCGCCATCGGCCCGCGCACGCTGCTGCCGTCCGGACTGGAACAGATGGGCGTGCGCGTCTTCCATAACATGGAAGAAGGGATGAAGGGCGTCGACGTGGTGATCATGCTGCGCCTGCAGAACGAGCGCATGAGCGGCGCGCTGCTGCCGTCGGCGCAGGAATACTTCAAGGCCTATGGCCTGACGCCCGAGCGGCTGGCGCTGGCCAGGCCCGACGCCATCGTGATGCACCCGGGTCCGATGAACCGCGGCGTGGAGATCGACTCCGCCGTGGCCGACGGCCCGCAATCCGTGATCCTCAACCAGGTGACCTTCGGCATCGCCGTGCGCATGGCGGTGATGGGGATCGTGGCCGGAAACCACGACTGAATCGCGCCGTAGCCGCACCATTGCGTCCCAGCCAGAACAACCGAAACAAGCCAAGCGACACGATATGAAGATCCACATCAAGGGCGGCCGCCTGATCGACCCGGCCGCGAACATCGATGCGCAGCAAGACCTTTACATCGCCGCCGGCAAGGTCGTCGGCGTCGGCAGCGCGCCGGCGGACTTCCATGCCAACAAGACCATCGACGCCAGCGGGCTGGTCGTCTGCCCGGGCCTGGTCGACCTGTCCGCGCGCCTGCGCGAGCCCGGCTACGAATACAAGGCCACGCTGGAGTCCGAAGTGGCCGCCGCCACCGCCGGCGGCGTGACCAGCCTGGTCTGCCCGCCCGACACCGACCCGGTGCTCGACGAGCCCGGCCTGGTGGAAATGCTCAAGTTCCGCGCGCGCACGCTCAACCAGACCCACGTCTATCCGCTCGGCGCGCTCACGCTCGGCCTCAAGGGCACGACCCTGACCGAGATGTCGCAGCTCACCGAAGCTGGCTGCATCGGCTTCTCGCAGGCCGAGGCCCCGATCCACAACACCCAGGTGCTGCTGCGCGCGCTGCAATACGCGCAGACCTTCGGCTTCACGGTGTGGCTGCGCCCCGAGGACCCCTACCTTGGCGGCGGCGTGGCCGCCAGCGGCGCGGTGGCGTCGCGCCTGGGGCTGTCCGGCGTCTCGGTGATCGCCGAAACCGTGCGCCTGCACACCATCTTCGAACTGATGCGCAGCACCGGCGTGCGCGTGCACCTGTGCCGCCTGTCGTCCGCCGCCGGTATCGAACTGGTGCGCCAGGCCAAGCGCGAAGGCCTCGCCGTCACCTGCGACGTCAATATCCATCACGTCTCGCTGACCGACATGGACATCGGCTACTTCAACTCGCAGATGCGCTTCTCGCCGCCGCTGCGCAGCGGCCGTGACCGCGACGCCATCATCGCCGGCCTGGCCGACGGCACCATCGATGCCCTGTGCTCCGACCACACCCCGGTGGACGACGACGAAAAGCTGCTGCCCTTCGCCGAAGCCTCGCCCGGCGCCACCGGCCTCGAACTGCTGCTGCCGCTGACGCTGCGCTGGGCCGCGGAACACAAGGTCCCCCTGGCCAAGGCGCTCGCCCGCATCACCGCCGAACCCGCCCGCGTGCTCGGCCTGCCGGCCGGCACCCTGACCAGCGGCAGCACCGCGGATATCTGCATCTTCCATCCCGAACAGGAATGGAAGGTCGAGCGGCGCGCGCTCAAGAGCCAGGGCAAGAACTCGCCATGGCTCGGCTATGACATGCGCGGCCGCGTACGCACCACGCTGGTCAGCGGCCACGTGGTCTACGAACTGCACTGACGTCATGCCGGAGAGCCTTGCATGATCTGGCTGCGCAAGACCGCGCTCATCCTGCACCTGCTGCGCGGCCTGCTCACGTGCGCGCTGCTGTTCCCGTGGCTGGGCACCGAATCGCGTCAATGGCATATCCGGCGCTGGTCGCGCCGGCTGCTGCGCATCTGCGGGATCACGGTCGAAGTGCAAGGGCTCAAGCCGGGAGAAGCGCCGCCGCGCGGCGCCATGGTGGTGTCCAACCATATTTCCTGGCTCGACATCTACGTCATCAACACCTGGCAGCCGGTGCGCTTCGTCGCAAAATCAGAGATCCGTGACTGGCCCGTGATTGGCTGGCTGTGCGCCCAGACCGGCACCATCTTCATCGAACGGGCCCGCAAGCGTGACGCACACCGCGTTTTGCACGCCATCACCGACGTGATGCTGCAGGGCGACCTGGTATGCGTGTTCCCGGAAGGCACCACCACCGACGGCACCAGCGTGCTGCCGTTCCACGCCAACCTGATGCAGGCGCCGATTTCGGGCGGGCTGCCGGTGCAACCGGTCGGGCTGGCTTACCTGGACACCGCCACCGGGCAGCCCACCCTGGCACCGGCGTATATCGGGGACCTGAGCTTGCTCGATACGCTCGATGCGGTGCTGCGGGCGAGGCCGATCACGGCACGGCTGTGCTTTGCTCCGGCCATCGCCGCGGCCAGTGCCAGCCGGCGGGAGCTGGCGCAGGCGGCGTGGGAGGTGGTGGGGCATCTGAGCCAGGGGGCGCAGCACCATGCGCTGGAGGTGGTGGGGCGGGTCAATGGCGGCGTGACTCCGCCTGCCACCGACCTTCCCGGCCTTCCCGGCCTTCCCGAACTCACGGACGAAGGCACGCCCGCGCCAGCCACCTCGCAGTAGGCGGCAAGCCGCCCGGATGGCATTACGCCAGAGGGTCGCAATACTGCGGGCACTCGACCTGCACCAAGGTCCGCTCGGCCGGATCCGCCGCCAGCCGCGCGGCCGTCAGCTTGCCGCCCCAGACGCAGCCCGTATCCAGCGCCATCAGGTTCGGCCGCATTACCAGCCCGAGGGTCGACCAGTGCCCGCACACCACGGTGGTGCCCTCCGTCCGGCGGCCGGGGATGTCGAACCAGGGCATGTAACCCGCCGGCGAGCCGCCCGGGCCTTCCTTGGTCTTGAGGTCCATCACGCCGTCCGTACGACAGAAGCGCAGGCGGGTGAGGGCGTTGACAACGACCCGGTGGCGGTCGATGCCGCGCAGGCTGTCGTCCCAGTGGTCCGCGGCGTTGCCGAAAACATCGGCCAGGAAGGTTTTCCAGTCGGGGCCCTGCAGCTCGCGCTCGACTTCCCGGGCCAGCTCCATGGTCTGGTCGGCGCTCCACTGGGGTAGCACGCCGGCGTGGACCAGGAGAAAGCCGTTTTCATGGATGGCCATCGGGCGGTGGCGCAGCCATGTGATTAATTCATCGCAATCCGGCGCGCCAAGAAGATCGTCCAGCGTATCGCTGCGCCCGCGCTTGYGCACGCCCGCGGCCACCGCCAGGAAATGGATGTCGTGGTTGCCGAGGACGGATTCGGCGCGGGCGCCGAGTTCGCGCACGGTGCGCAGGGTACGCAGCGAGGCGGGGCCGCGGTTGATGAGGTCGCCGACAAAGCGCAGGGCGCTGTCCTGGGGCAGGCGAGCGACCAGTTCGTCCAGCGAACCGGCACAGCCCTGGAGGTCGCCGATGGCGAAATGATGTTTTTGGGTCACAAATAGGGGCCGGTTAAGCATTGCGCCAGGTCTTCACCCGGTTGGCATTTGGTGGCACGGATACGTTACAACACGCTACAAAAAAAAGGGGGAGCATCTCAAGCAGGGGGGGTCTGTCGGATAGAATACCGCCACTTCTGCAAATACTTAACATGACGCCGCCCGTTTCGGGCCCGGCGGAGACTTGGCATTCGCCGTGTTCTCGAATATCAGATAGCAGGGAGCCCTGGTCTTGTCCCAAATACTTGTCACTGGTGGCGCCGGTTTCATCGGTGCCAATTTCGTTCTTGACTGGCTGCGCGATGACAGCGCGGACGCGGTTGTCAACGTGGACAAGCTGACGTATGCGGGCAACCTGGAATCCCTGGCATCGCTGCAGGGCAATAGCCGCCACACCTTCTCCCGCACCGACGTCTGCGACCGGGCGGCGCTGGACCGGCTCTTCGACAGGCACCGGCCCCGCGCCGTGATCCACTTTGCCGCCGAAAGCCACGTCGACCGCTCGATCGAAGGACCGGGCGCATTCATCCAGACCAATGTTGTCGGCACGTTCACCTTGCTGGAGGCCGCGCGCGCCTATTGGCAAAGCCTTCCGGTCCCGGAGCGCGAGGCTTTCCGCTTCCTGCACGTCTCCACGGACGAGGTATTCGGTTCCCTGAAAGATAGTGATCCTGCCTTCACGGAGACCACGGCCTACACTCCGAATAGTCCGTATTCGGCATCCAAGGCCGGTGCTGACCACCTGGTGCGGGCTTATCACCATACCTATGGCTTGCCGGTCCTGACCACGAACGGTTCAAATAGCTATGGCCCCTATCACTTTCCCGAGAAGCTGATCCCGCTGGTCATTACCCGGGCCCTGGCTGGCGAGCCGTTACCGGTCTACGGCGACGGACTTAACGTAAGGGACTGGCTCTACATTGCGGATCATTGCGCTGCTATCCGCGCGGTGCTGGCCCATGGGCGGCCTGGGGAGACCTACAACGTCGGGAGCGGAAACGAGAAGGCCAACCTCGACGTGGTCGGGGCCCTGTGCGATCTCCTCGACGAACTGCGGCCGAAGGCCAGCGGTTCCTATCGCAGCCAGATCACCTTCGTTGCCGACCGTCCCGGCCACGACCGGCGCTATGCGGTCGATTCGCACAAGCTCCGGACAGAACTAGGCTGGATCTGCGAGGAGACCTTCGAGTCGGGACTGCGCAAGACGGTTCAGTGGTATCTGGACAATCCGCAGTGGATCGAGCGCATGACCTCCGGAGAGTATCGGAAGGCGCGAGAATGACCGATGTGCGCAATAATCCATCTCACGTGCCGACGCTTCTTGTAACAGGAAGCAACGGCCAGGTGGGGTTCGAATTGCGGCGTGCCCTGATGCCACTCGGGCGCGTGATCGCGCTCGACCGCGCTGCCTGCGACCTGGCGCGTGCCGACAGTATCCGCCATGCCGTGCAGGAATATCGCCCCGACGTCATCGTCAATGCCGCGGCCTGCACTAGCATGGATAAGGCCGAAGTCGACGCGGAGGGCGCATTTGCCGTGAATGCCACCGCCGTCGGTATTCTTGCCGAGGAAGCGAAGCGGCTCGGCAGCCTCTTCGTGCACTATTCAACGGATTGTGTTTTCGATGGGCGGCAAGACGTTCCTTATACGGAAACGGATGCGGTGAATCCCATTTCCGTCTATGGGCGGAGTAAGCTGGCAGGGGAGCAGGCCATCGCAGACGTGGAGCCAGCCGCACTTGTTTTGCGAACAAGCTGGGTGGCTGGCGCGCACGGCCGCAATTTTGCCAAGACCATGCTGCGCTTCGGCCGCGAACAGGCCTCGATCCGAGTGATCCGGGACCGTTTCGGCGCACCCACGGGCGCCGCCCTGATTGCCGACGTGACGGCGCAGATCGTGGCGCGGCAATGGCTGTTCGGCGACCGGCAGGCGTTCCCGCACGGTATCTACCATCTTGCCGCGGCGGGTGAAACCAGTCCTTATGGCTATGCCAGCGAAGTGCTGCAGTATGCGGCGGACAAAGGTCTGGCGCTGAAGACCGGCCCCGCGCAGCTGCAGGCGATTCCAGCAAGCGAATACCCGTTGCCGGCGGCCCGGCTGGCCAGCGCCCGGCTCGATACCGGCAAGCTGCGCGCTACCTTCGGCATTCATTTGCCGGACTGGCGCGAAGGCGTGCATCACCTGCTCGATCAGATCCTGCCGGAGGTGGGCCAGCCATGAACCTGAAAGCGACGCCTACGGCCCTGCCGGAAGTGCTGATACTTGAACCGAGGGTGTTTGCCGACGATCGCGGGCATTTTTTCGAAAGCTTCAATGCGCGCGAGTTCGAAAATGCAACGGGTTTTAGCGGTGTTTTTGTGCAGGATAATCACAGCCTGTCGGCAAGAAATGTGATTCGTGGCCTGCATTACCAGATCGGGCGCCCGCAAGGAAAACTGGTCCGGGTTGTGGCGGGGGAAATTTTCGACGTGGCGGTGGATCTGCGGCGTCAGTCGCCGCGCTTCGGGCAATGGGTAGGAATGACGCTGTCACGAAGGAGCGGCCAGCAATTGTGGGTCCCACCGGGTTTTGCGCACGGCTTCCTGGTTTTATCGGACACGGCGGAAGTGATTTATAAGACAACAGAATACTGGAGCCAGAGCCATGAACGGACCATCGCGTGGGAYGAACCGCAGTTGGGCATTTCCTGGCCTCTCGAGGGGCGGCCGATTCTGTCGGAGAAGGATCGCCACGGCGCTCTCCTTGCCGAGGCGGATGTCTTTGCCTGAAGCCAGCGCGGCCACAGTGCCGGCGCGTGTGCCGGCAGTCCGTTGTGACGACTAATTCAAGAACAATCATGCTGCTCAAGAAAATCTCGGAGATGTCGCGTCAGAAGAAGATTCTGCTGATGCTGGTGCTCGATTTCTTTTTACTGCCGCTGTCGCTCTGGTCGGCGGTCGGATTGCGCACGGATCATTGGCAGGTCAGCTCGCAATACCCCATCGGCCTGTACTTCGTCACCTCCCTCGTTGCGATTCCGGTCTTTATCAAGCTGGGCTTGTACCGGTCGGTGGTGCGGTATATGGAGGACCGGGCCATTCTGACCATCGTGGCCGCAGTCACCATTTCGATCGGTATATTCGGGTCGCTGATTTTCTTCCTGGGCCTGTCCAACGTGCCGCGCGGGGCATTGCTGATCTACTGGCTGCTTGCCATCGTCTATATCGTCTGCAGTCGGTTCTTCGTGCGGGCGGCGTTCAGGATGCTGCCATCGTTCGGGCACCAGGGGCAGAAGGTCGTGATCTATGGCGCCGGCGACGCCGGCCGGCAGCTTGCCGTCGCGCTGGGCGTCGGCACGGAGTACGAGCCCGTGGCGTTCGTTGACGACGACGTGGCCAAGCGCGGGCTGAGCATCGCCGGGATCAAGGTCCACGGCGCGGACGAACTGCCGGCGCTGGTCAGGCGGCTCGCGGTCCAGCAGGTGCTGATCGCCATCCCGTCGGCATCGCGCAGCAGGCGTATCGAGATCGTCAACGCGCTCGAGCCGCTGGCTGTCGAGGTGCGCGCCGTGCCCGGCATGGCCGAGATGGTTTCCGGCGAGGTGCGCCTGGACGACGTGCGCGAGGTCGAGATCGACGAATTGCTGGGGCGCGACGTGGTGGCGCCCAACAAGAAGCTGTTGATGGGCAATATCGACGGCAAGAGCGTCATGGTGACCGGCGCGGGCGGCTCCATCGGTTCCGAGCTCTGCCGGCAGATCATCAAGAACAATCCGTTGCGGCTGGTCCTGTATGAGCAGTCCGAGTTTGCCTTGTACGCGCTCGAATACGAGTTGCAGCAGACCATCCTGGCGAAGGGGCTGTCGATCGAACTGGTGCCGGTGCTCGGCTCGGTGCAGAACGGCGAGCGGGTGTACGGGATCATGTCCCGCTACGGCGTGCAGACGATCTACCATGCGGCGGCCTACAAGCACGTGCCGATCGTCGAGTTCAACATGACCGAGGGCATCCTGAACAACACCGTTGGCACGCGGGTCACGGCGGAGGCGGCGATCCGTGCCAACGTCGAAGCGTTCGTGCTGATCTCGACCGACAAGGCGGTGCGCCCGACCAATGTCATGGGGGCAAGCAAGCGCATGGCCGAGCTCTGCCTGCAGGCCTTTGCGCAGGAGCCGCACGTGCGCACCCGCTTCAGCATCGYCCGCTTCGGCAACGTGCTCGGGTCGAGCGGGTCGGTGGTGCCGCTGTTCCGGACGCAGATCGCGAGCGGCGGTCCGGTGACCGTCACCCACCCGGACATCATCCGTTATTTCATGACGATCCCGGAGGCGGCCCAGCTTGTTATCCAGGCCGGYGCGATGGGGGGCGACGGCGAGGTATTCGTGCTCGATATGGGCCAGCCGGTGAAAATCGTCGACCTGGCCCGTCGCATGATTCACCTGAGCGGATTCCAGGTGCGCGACGAAAACAATCCGGATGGGGATATCGAGATTGAATTTACCGGCCTGCGCCCGGGCGAGAAGCTTTACGAGGAACTGCTGATCGGCGACGCCGTCAGCGGCACGGGCCATCCGCGCATCATGAAAGCGGACGAGTCCTGCCTGAGCCGCGAGAAACTCGACGAAGAAATGCGCAGCCTTATCGCGGCCTGCGATTGCAACGACTGCGAGGCGATCCGCACCATTCTCCTCGAATGCGTATCGGGTTTCCGTCCCGACCGCGACATCAAGGACCACCTGCATGAAGAGCCGGCACCCCGTATCCGCCTGCTGCGCTAAGGCCGGAACGTTGATCCGGCCGCAAGGCGCAGGCATGCGCGGGCGGGCGCACCCCGTGTGCCGGCAACGCCGCGCCACGGCGCCATTTCGTTTCGGAGCACTGAAACTATGGCAAAATGCCGGGAGTTTTTGTCCTGTGCCAGCCATTGGGCAAGTGGGCAAGAGACGGAGGCAGGACGCAGTCTTGCGTCCCGTCGCAATCGCTCGCGCCGCCTTCCCCCTCGTCTTCCTCACCTGGCCCGCAGATTCCTGCATGCCAGGCTGCAACGCCCCAATCGTGTCATGAGCCGTCAATGCCCGATTGCGCATCGGAAGATGCCTGTATTTAGAAATGTGAAGATATGTAAGGCGACGGCGGATTATTTTCGGGAATGCGGAGTCATGGCGACGGAGCAGAGTTTTTTCCGGCCGCCGCTTTGTGTAAGCAAATATTGGCTTGAGAAATGAGAATTACTATTATCGGAACCGGCTATGTGGGGCTTGTGACAGGTACCTGCCTGGCCGAATTGGGAAACAATGTTTTCTGCCTTGACGTAGACGCCAAGAAAATCGATTTGCTGAACGGTGGCGGGGTGCCCATCTACGAACCGGGTCTCAAGGCCCTGATCGACCGGAACCGCGCGGCAGGCCGACTCAAATTCTCGACGGACGTGGCCGCCAGCGTGGCCCATGGCGAAATCCAGTTCATCGCCGTCGGCACGCCGCCGGACGAAGACGGCTCGGCCGACCTGAAATACGTCATCGAGGCCGCCCGCAATATCGGCCGCCACATGGACGCGTTCAAGGTGATCGTCGACAAGTCGACGGTGCCGGTCGGTACCGCCGACAAGGTCAAGGCCGCGATCGCGGAAGAGCTGGCGAAGCGCGAAGCGTCCCATCTCGGCTGCGCGGTCGTCTCCAATCCGGAGTTCCTGAAGGAAGGCGCGGCCGTCGAGGACTTCATGCGTCCYGACCGTATCGTGGTTGGCGTGTCGGCCGACGAGGCCGGCGACAAGGCAAAGGCGATGATGCGTACGCTGTATGCCCCGTTCAACCGGAACCATGAACGCATGTATTTCATGGACGTGCGTTCGGCGGAGTTCACCAAGTATGCGGCCAACGCCATGCTGGCCACCCGCATCAGCTTCATGAACGAGCTGGCGAATCTCGCCGACCGCGTCGGCGCGGACATCGAACTGGTGCGCCAGGGCATCGGCTCCGACCCCCGCATCGGCTATAGCTTCCTGTACGCCGGCATCGGCTACGGCGGCTCGTGTTTCCCGAAGGACGTGCAGGCGCTGGCGAGGACGGCGGCGCAGTTCGGCCAGTCGATGCATGTGCTGGACGCCGTCGAGCAGGTCAACGAGGCGCAGAAGCGCGTGCTGATCGACAAGATCCTGGCGCGTTTCGGCAACGATCTCGCGGGCAAGCGCTTTGCCATCTGGGGCCTGGCGTTCAAGCCGGAAACCGACGACATGCGCGAGGCGCCGAGCCGCATCATCATCCGGGAACTGCTCGAGCGCGGCGCCGTGGTGCACGCGCACGACCCGGTGGCCACCGAGGAGGCGCGCCGCGTGCTGGCCCAGGACCTGGCCGATATGCCGGAGGCCTTGCCGCACCTGCATTTCGCCGACCAGCCCGAGGCCGCCCTGGACGGCGTCGATGCGCTGGTGATCGTCACCGAGTGGAAGGCGTTCCGCAGCCCCGACTTCGAGGCCATGCGCAGCGAAATGAAGACCCCCCTGATTTTCGATGGCCGCAATCTGTTCGACCCGACTTCGATGAAGAAACAGGGCTTCGAATATTTCGGTATCGGCCGCTCCTAGAACAAAGTCTTGAACATGCGAAATTACAATTCCCGCCAGCGTATCCTGGTGACCGGTGGCGCCGGCTTCCTCGGCTCGCATCTTTGCGATCGGCTGATCGAGCAGGGCAACGAAGTGCTGTGCGTCGACAACCTGTTCACGGGCGCCAAGCAGAACATCGAACACCTGCTCGGCAATCCGCGCTTCGAGTTCATGCGCCACGACGTGACCTTCCCGCTGTTCGTGGAAGTGGACCAGATCTACAACCTGGCTTGCCCGGCCTCGCCCGTGCATTACCAGCACGATCCGGTGCAGACCACCAAGACCTCGGTCCACGGCGCCATCAACATGCTGGGCCTGGCCAAGCGGCTCGGTGCCAAGATCTTCCAGGCCTCCACCAGCGAGGTCTACGGCGACCCGGTCGTGCATCCGCAACCCGAGGCATACTGGGGCAATGTGAACCCCATCGGCATCCGCTCCTGCTACGACGAAGGCAAGCGCTGCGCCGAAACCCTGTTCTTCGACTACTACCGCCAGCACGGCCTGGAGATCAAGGTCGCGCGGATCTTCAATACCTACGGCCCGCGCATGCACCAGAACGATGGCCGCGTGGTGTCGAACTTCATCATGCAGGCCTTGCGTGGCGAGCCGATCACCGTGTTCGGCGAAGGCAAGCAAACGCGTTCGTTCTGTTTCGTCGATGACCTGATCGACGGCTTCGTCGCCATGATGGACACGCCGAAGGAATTCACTGGCCCGATGAACCTGGGCAACCCGCACGAGATGACGATGCTCGAGCTGGCGACCCACGTAATCGAGCTGACCGGCTCTCGCTCGACCATCGAGTTCAAGCCGCTGCCGGCCGACGATCCCACGCAACGCCGCCCCGACACCCGCCTTGCCGAGGAAGTGATCGGCTGGAATCCTTCGGTGCATTTCCGCGACGGACTTGCCAAGACGGTCGATTACTTCAAGCGCTTTGTTTAAGCGCCCCAGATCATATTCGGAAGAGATACGCAATGTTTGATAACAAGTCTATTTTGATCACGGGCGGTACGGGCTCGTTTGGCAAGAAGTACGCGCGCACCATTCTCGGTCGCTACAAGCCCAAGCGCCTGGTGATTTATTCGCGCGACGAACTCAAGCAGTTCGAGATGCAGCAGGAGATCGACGCGCCGCCGATGCGCTACTTCATCGGTGACGTTCGCGATGGCGAGCGCCTCTCGCAGGCCATGCGCGGGATCGACTACGTCATTCACGCCGCCGCGCTCAAGCAGGTGCCGGCCGCGGAATACAACCCGCTCGAGTGCATCAAGACCAATATCCACGGCGCCGAGAACGTCATCAACGCGGCGATCGCCAATAACGTCCACAAGGTGATCGCGCTGTCGACCGACAAGGCCGCCAACCCGATCAACCTCTACGGCGCGACCAAGCTGGCGTCGGACAAGCTGTTCGTCGCGGCCAACAATATGGTCGGTGCCAACCAGACCTCGTTCGCGGTGGTGCGCTACGGCAACGTGGTTGGCTCGCGCGGCTCGGTGGTTCCGTTCTTCGAGCAACTGCTGGCCAAGGGCGAGAAGGAATTGCCGATCACGCACGCGGACATGACCCGCTTCTGGATCAGCCTGCAGGACGGCGTCGATTTCGTGCTGAAGAATTTCGAGCGCATGCATGGCGGCGAGATCTTCGTGCCGAAGATCCCTTCGATCCGCATTACCGACCTGGCCGAAGCGGTTGCGCCTGGCGTGGCCACCCGCGTGATCGGCATCCGCCCCGGCGAGAAGCTGCACGAGATCATGTGCCCGGCCGACGACTCCCACCTGACGCTCGAGTTCAAGGACCACTATGTCCTGCGCCCGACCATCAAGTTCCATCACTCGGACATCGACTACACCGTCAATGCGCTGGGCGAGACGGGCACGCGCGTCAGCCAGGGCTTCGAGTACAACTCCGGCAACAACCCGCATTTCCTCACCCCGGAGGAAATCCGCGACTTCAACGCCAAGGCGATGGCATGATTCCCTACGGCCGGCAAGACATCTCGGCAGACGACATCGAGGCGGTGGTTGCCGTCCTGAAGTCCGATTTCCTGACGCAGGGCCCGGCGGTGCCGGCTTTCGAGGCTGCTGTCGCGGCCTATGTCGGCGGCGGGCACGCGGTCGCCGTCAACAGCGCGACTTCCGCCTTGCACATCGCCTGCATGGCGCTTGGCGTGGGACCCGGCGACACGGTCTGGACTACGCCGAATACCTTTGTCGCGTCGGCCAACTGCGCGCGCTACTGCGGTGCCTGTGTCGACTTCGTCGACATCGATGCGCGCACCTATAACATGTGCGCCGATGCGCTCGCGGCCAAGCTCAAGGAGGCCGCGGCGCGCGACGCCCTGCCCAAGGTGGTGATCCCTGTCGCCTTCGCCGGCCAGTCCTGCGACATGAAGGCTATCCGCGCGCTGGGCGACGAGTATGGCTTCGCCATCATCGAGGATGCTTCCCACGCCATCGGCGGGCGCTACCTGGACAAGCCGATCGGATGTGGCGACTACGCCGACATCACCGTCTTCAGCTTCCATCCGGTCAAGGTCATCACGACCGCCGAAGGCGGCCTGTGCATGACCCGCCGGGCCGACCTGGCCGAGGCGATGCGCAAGGCGCGTTCGCACGGCATCACGCGCGATCCGGCCGAGATGACGGGGCCTGCCGACGGCGCGTGGTACTACCAGCAGATCGCGCTGGGCTACAACTACCGCATGACCGACATGCAGGCGGCGCTCGGTGTCAGCCAGATGCATCGCCTGGACGCCTTCGTGGCGCGGCGCCACCAGATCGCGCACCGCTACGGCGAGCTGCTGGCCGGGGCGGCGCTGACCGTGCCCTTCCAGCATCCCGACGGCCTGTCCGGCCTGCACCTGTACCCCGTGGTGCTGCACGACGCCACGCGCCGCAAGGCCGTGTTCGACGCGCTGCGGGCCGCCGGCATCCACGTCAACGTGCACTACATCCCGGTCCATACGCAGCCGTACTACCGCGAGCTTGGTTTCAAGCCGGGCGATTTTCCCAAGGCCGAGGCGTACTACGCCGGCGCGATCAGCCTGCCGATGTTCCCGGGGCTGAGCGACCAGCAACAAGAGTACGTCACCTCCACCCTGCGCGGGATCCTTGCATGAAGCTGGCACTGGGAACCGTGCAGTTCGGGTTGCCCTACGGCATCACGAATACCGCGGGGCAGGTCTCCGAAGACGAGGTGGTACGCATCCTGCGCCGCGCCCGCGAGCTTGGGCTGGCGGTGCTGGATACGGCAGCGGCATACGGCCAGAGCGAAAGCGTGCTGGGCCGCCGCGGCGGCGAGGCGCACGCCTTCCGGCTCTATACCAAGACGCTGCCGCTCGGCGGGGCGGCGGCGGATGCTGCCGCGGTCCGGCGCGTGGTGCAGGGCGTGCACGATTCCCTGCGCAATCTCGGCGTCGGTCGCCTGGACGGCCTGCTGGTGCATCACGCCGGCGACCTGCTGGGCGAGGGCGGGCAGGACCTGTACACCGCGCTGCAGGCGCTCAAGGCGCAAGGGCTGGTCGAGCGTCTTGGCGTATCGGTCTACAGCGTCGAAGAAGCGCGCGCCGCGACGCAGCGTTTCGGCATCGACGCCATGCAGTTGCCGCTCAATGTCCTTGACCAGTCTTTCACCGCCTCCGGCGAACTGACGCGCCTCAAGGCAGCCGGCGTGGAGATCCACACGCGCTCGGCGTTCCTCCAGGGAGTCCTGTTGTCCGAGCAGCTGCCGGCATTCCTGCAAGCGCTGGCGCCTGGCTTTGACCGCTTCCGGGCAATATGCAGGGAGGCTGGCGCGAGCCAGCTCGAAGGCAGCCTCGCGTTCCTGCGCCAGCAAGGCGCGATCGACCACGTCGTGGTCGGCGTGCTCGACCAGGGTCAGCTCGAACAGATCGCCGCGGCATGGGAGCGTAGCGCGGCCTGTCTCTCCCTTGATTTCGCAGAATGCAATATGGCGCCGTCGGCGGCTGTCACGCCGTCGAACTGGCCCGCGCTGAAGAAGGAGCACCAATGACCGTGATGGCACTGCTGCAAGCGCGCACGAGCTCGACGCGCCTGCCGGGCAAGGTCCTGAAGCCGTTGCTCGGCGAGCCGATGATCCTGCGCCAGATCGAACGCCTGCGGCGCGCCCGCACCATCGACCGGCTGATGGTAGTCACCAGCGACAGCCCCTCCGACGACGCGCTCGCTGCTTGCTGCGCCGAGGCCGGCGTGGATGTGTTCCGCGGCAGCCTCGACGATGTGCTGGACCGCTTCTACTCGGCGGTGAAGAACATCCGGCCCGAGCACGTGGTGCGGCTGACCGCCGACTGCCCGCTGACCGACCATGAAGTGATCGACGCGGTTGTCGATTTCTATCGCGACGGCGGCTACGACTACGCCAGCAACGTTTTGCCCCCCACCTATCCCGACGGGCTGGATGTGGAGGTGTTCCGCTTCAGCGTGCTCGAGACGATCTGGCGCGAAGCCAGCCTGCCTTCGCAGCGCGAGCATGTGACCTCCTTCATCTACCAGCATCCGGAGCGCTTCCGGCTGGGCGGCCTCACGCGCGAAAAGGATCTGTCGTCGCTGCGCTGGACCGTGGACGAGCCCGCCGACCTGGTATTCGTCGAGGCGGTCTACGAGGCGCTGTACCGTGACACCCCCGGCTTCCTGATGGCCGACGTGCTGCAACTGATGGCGCGGCGGCCCGAGCTGCTGGAGATCAACTCCGGCCAGGTCCGCAACGCGGGCTACCTGAAATCTCTTGTGCAAGACGACCAACAACCTCGAAGGGTCTGAACATCATGTCGCAACGCTACCAACAGTCCGAAGCCTTGCTCGAGCGCGCCTTGCGCACCATTCCGCTCGGCTCGCAGACGTTCAGCAAGAGCCGCACGCAATACCCGTTCGGCGTTTCGCCGTATTTCATCGAACGCGGCCGCGGCAGCCACGTGTGGGACGTCGACGGCAACGAGTACGTCGACATGATCAGTGGCCTGTGCGCGTTGACGCTGGGCTACAGCGACCCTGACGTCGACGCCGCGGTCAAGGCCCAGCTGGAGGACGGCATCATCTTCTCGCTGCCGCACCGCCTCGAGATGGAAGTCGCCGAGCAACTGGTGTCGATGGTCCCCTGCGCGGAGAAGGTCCGCTTCGGCAAGAACGGTTCCGACGCCACCGCCGGCGCCGTGCGCGTGGCGCGCGCTTTCACCGGCCGCGATCACGTGGCGGTGTGCGGCTATCACGGCTGGCAGGACTGGTATATCGGCACCACCGCGCGCAACCGCGGCGTGCCGCAGGCCACGCGCGACCTGTCGCATTCCTGGGCATACAACGACATCGCCAGCCTCGACGCCATCTTCAAGGCGCATCCGGACCAGGTTGCCGCCGTCATCCTCGAGCCGATGAACGTGGTCGAGCCGGCCCCGGGTTTCCTGCAGGCAGTCAAGGAACTGGCGCACAAGCACGGCGCGTTGCTGGTGTTCGACGAAACCATCACGGGTTTCCGCTATGCCAACGGCGGTGCCCAGCAGCTGTTCGGCGTGACCCCCGACCTGGCCACCTTCGGCAAGGGCCTGGCCAATGGCTACCCGGTTTCCGCCGTCGCGGGCCGCGCCGATGTCATGCAGTTGATGGAGGAGATCTTCTTCTCGTTCACGTTCGGCGGCGAAACGCTGTCGCTGGCGGCAGCACTTGCCACCATGAAGAAGCTCGAGCGCGAGCCGGTCACCGCCACCCTGGCCCGCCAGGGACAGGTCGTGATCGACGGCCTGCGCCAGCGCATCGCCGCGCTGGGCGCCGACGATTTCCTCTCGGTTTCCGGGCATCCGAGCTGGAGCTTCCTGCTGATCAAGGACACTGCGCGCTACCCGATGTGGCACCTCAAGACCCTGTTCATGCAGGAGATGCTGGCCCAGGGCGTCCTCACCTTCGGCACGCACAACATTGGCTACAAGCATACCGACGCGGACATCGCCAAGCTGTTCTCCGCCTACGACCATACCCTGCCGATGCTGGTCCAGGCAGTGCGCGATGGCGGCATCGAGCAGATGCTGAAGTGCGCTCCGCTCGAGCCGCTGTTCAAGGTGCGCTGATTGCCATGAAGGTTGCGATTCGCGCCGACGCTTCCGTGCAGATCGGGTCGGGCCACGCCATGCGTTGCCTGACGCTTGCCGATGTCCTGCGCGCGCGCGGGGCCGAAGTGCGTTTCGTCAGCCGTGCGCACCAGGGCGGCGCGCAAGCACTGCTCGAACAGCGCGGCTACGCATGCCATGTGCTGCCTCCGGCAACGCTGGCGGCGCCGGCCGGCGACCTGGCCCACAGCGCGTGGCTGGGCGTCGCCTGGGAAACGGATCTCGAGCAAAGCGCCGCGGCCCTGGCGGGCTGGTCGCCCGACTGGCTGGTGGTTGACCACTATGGCATCGACTGGCGCTGGGAGCAGGCGATGCGCAGCCATGCGCCGCGCATCATGGCCATCGATGACGTCGCCGACCGGCGCCACGATTGCGACCTCCTGCTCGACCAGAATTACTACAGCGACATGGACCAGCGCTACGCCGCGCTGGTGCCGCCGCACTGCACCTGCCTGCTGGGCCCCGGCTACGCCCTGCTGCGGCCGGAATTCACCGCCGCGGCCAGCGCGCTGCACCGCGAGGAAGGCCCCGTCAGGCGCATCCTGCTCTTCATGGGCGGGATGGACCAGGACAACGCCACCGGCACCGCGCTGCTCGGCCTGCAAGACGCCGCGCGCGATGGTGTCGCCATCGATGTGGTGCTGGGCGCGGCCGCTCCGCACCGCGAACAGGTTCGGGCCCTGTGTGGCAGCATGCCGAACACGCACTTGCATGTGCAGGTGGACAATATGGCCGAGCTGATGGCACGGGCAGACTTGGCTATCGGCGCCTGCGGCTCCGCCACCTGGGAGCGCTGTTTGCTCGGCCTGCCGACGATCGCCATCGTGCTGGCCGACAACCAGCGCAAATCGGCCGGCGACCTGGCGGCGGCAGGCTACATCGTCAGCCTGGGCGACGTCGCGTCAGTCACGCCGGAAGCCGTCGGCCAGGCGGTGGCGGCACTGAGCGCGGATGCGGCCGCCCGCATGGGCTTGTCCCGCCGCAGCCGCGAACTGGCCGGGCGCCATCCCAAGACCGCGGCCGACCTGATCTGCGAAGGCATGCCCCATGCATAGATTCGAGGACTGCGAGCTGCGCCCGATCCGTCCGGGCGACAAGGATATCTTGCTGGCCTGGCGCAACAGCGAGCCGGTGCGCAGCAATATGTACACGGACCACCTGATCAGGCCCGAGGAGCATGAGCGCTGGTTCGCCTCGGCGCTGCAGCATCCGAGCGCATCGTTCATGGTGTTCGCGCTGCAAGGCGTGCCGGTCGGGTTCAGCTCGTTTACCGGCATCAGCCGCGAACACCAGCGCTGCACCTGGGGCTTCTACCTGGGCGAGCAGAACCTGCCGAAAGGCACCGGCTCGGCGCTCGGCTATCTGTCGCTGGCCCATGCGTTCGACACGCTGGGCATGTACAAGCTGGCCTCGGAGGCGTTCGCCTTCAACCAGGGTTCGGTGGGCCTGCATCGCAAGCTCGGCTTCCGGGAAGAKGGCCACCTCGTCGAGCACTACGTGAAACAAGGCCGGCGCGAGGACATCCTCTGCTTCGCCAAATTCAGCAATCAATGGGAGAGTGACCGGCAGACGCTGCGCGCGCTGTGTTTCTCGCCCGAAGGAGCATCGAAATGACGATCAATATCGGCGGACGCCTCATCGGCCGCGAGCACGAGCCATTCCTGATCGCGGAAATGTCCGGCAACCATAACCAGTCGCTCGACCGCGCACTGGAAATCGTCGATGCCGCGGCTGCGTCCGGCGCGCATGCGCTGAAGATCCAGACCTACACGGCCGACACCATGACGCTGGATATCCGGGAGCGCGAGTTCTTCATCTCGGATCCCAAGAGCCTGTGGAAGGGCAAGTCCCTCTATGAGCTGTACCACGAGGCGCATACGCCGTGGGAATGGCACAAGGCCATCTTCGAGCGCGCGCGCGGGCACGGCATGATTCCGTTCAGCACGCCGTTCGACGACAGCGCGGTCGATTTCCTCGAAGGGCTCGATGCCGCCGTCTACAAGATCGCATCGTTCGAGAACACCGACATTCCGCTGATCCGCAAGGTGGCGCGGACCGGCAAGCCGATGATCATCTCCATCGGCATGGCCAGCATCGCCGAGCTCGACCTGAGCGTGCGCGCGGCGCGCGAGGCGGGCTGCAAGGAACTGATCCTGCTGAAGTGCACCAGCACCTATCCGGCCTCGCCGGAGAATACGAATATCCGCACGATTCCCCATATGCGGGAGCTGTTCGGCTGCGAGGTGGGACTGTCGGACCACACCATGGGCGTGGGCGTGTCGGTGGCGAGCATCGCCATGGGCGCAGCCGTGATCGAGAAGCACTTCACGCTGGATCGCGCCGACGGCGGCGTGGATTCGACGTTCTCGCTCGAGCCTGCCGAATTCAAGTCGCTGGTGGTGGAAACGCGCCGTGCGTGGCAAGCCCTTGGCGGCGTCAGCTACGGCCCCACCGAAGCGGAGCAGAAATCGCTGGTGTTCCGCCGCTCGCTCTACATCACGCGCGATCTCAAGGCCGGCGACGTACTCGATGTGTCCAGCGTGCGTGCCATCCGCCCGGGCTTCGGCCTCGCGCCGCGGCACCTCGACCAGGTGCTCGGCCGTGCCGTGAAGCGGGACATCAGCCGCGGGACGCCGCTTGCATGGGACCTGCTCGCCTGAGCCCGGTCCTTCCCTGTCTTGCCGAGCCTGTCTCGTTTGGCCCCATAACTATTACTATATGCGTCTCGGTTTCGCCACAATTTACGCTTATCGCCCGCACGTCGAGCACGTCTACTTTCTCTCGTCGATGATGCAGGCGCGCGGGCACGAGGTGTTCTACCTCAGTTGCGACAGCGCGCTGTCGGAGTGCTACACGCGCGAGCTGCGCGACGATTCCAGCGCGGCCAAGGAATGCCTGAAATGCACGATGGGCGGGATTCGCTCGTTTGCACCCGGGGTCGATTCGATGCGCCGTTATCGTGATCCCGCGGGTGCCGCGGCAGCCGCGGCGCCCGCCCAGCAGTGGGGTTTTTCGGGTGCTTGCACCATCTTGCGTACCGAAAGCCAGTCCGACAAGCAGACCGGGGAATTCCACGCGCTGCACCAGCGGCTCGCCACCGGCTCGGCCGAAGCCTTCGCCGCGGCCTGCCGCTGGATCGAGGAGCGCAAGCTCGACGGGATCATCTGCTTCAACGGCCGCATGGAAGGGCCGCGCGCGTTGCTGGAAGCCGCCAAGGCCAAGGGCATTCCGTTCATCTCGGTGGAACGCACCTGGTTCGGCGACGGGCTCCTGCTGATCCCTGACCAGAATTGCCTGGCGCTCGACGAAGTGGGCCGCGTGGTTGCCGCGTACAAGGACAAGCCGCTCACCGAGCCGCAGGCGCGCGTCGTGGCTTCGCTGCTCGCGGCCCGCTTCCTGCGCACCAATACGCTGGAGTGGCGCGCCTACAACCGGAATGCCGAAGACCTCGCATGGCCGGCGCAACGCAAGGGCCTGAAGCTGCTGATCACACCCAGCAGCCTGAACGAGTTCGACGGGCATCCCGACTGGCGCACCAAATGGCCCAACCAGATCGCCGCGCTGGATTTCCTGTTCGACCATCTCGAAGTGGATCCGGCCAGCTGCATCTTGCGCTGCCACCCGAACTGGGGCGAGAAGATCGGCCTGCGGGACGGCGGCCTTGCCGAGCGCATGTACACCGAGTGGGCGCAGCGGCGCGGCGTGCATATCATCGGCAGCAAGGAGCGGGCGAACACCCTCGGCCTGATCGCCCAGGCCGATGCCGTGGTGGTCAACGGCGGCAGCGCCGCCTTCGAGGCCGGCGCGCTGGGCAAGCAGGTCATCGCGCTCGGCACTTCGATCTACCAGACCGCCGGCTTCCAGATCCAGCTCTATGGTCCTGAAGATGCGCCCAATCTGGCCATGGTCGGGCAGCAGACGCCGGACGAGATCGCGCGGCAGGTTCTGCGCTTTGCCTACACGTTCAATTTCCGCTTCAACCAGTACGTGGACGACATCCGCGCCAGGACGACCACGCAGTATGCGTACAATCCGGAACCGGACGCCACGCGGCTCGAGCGCCTGCTGCGCACCCGCCGCATCGAGGCGGACGATGCGCAAGTCGCATCGGATACCATCGGCGAGGACCGTGTTCTCAAACTGCTGCACGAGCGGCGCTGGGAGGAATTGCGCGAAGCGCAGAAGCCGATTCCGCAGAACTACCGTGCGGTGCATCGCCGCGGCGTGTTCCGCTACCTGGACGCGATCCGCGAGCGCATGCCGATCGGCGATAGATAAGCCCGGCCGGAGCTACCGCGGAAAGTATGCGAGATGCGTTGGTTTCGCATTTTCATATGCTCCTTGGCCGGGTTACCGGCGGAGGGATAAATGGAAGTGTGGCAGCAGCGAAGAGTAATTCACGGCGAACCCGGCGAATTTCCCTGGGACTGTTTCGGAGTGCCCCAGTACGGCTGAGTCGTCTTGGGGAGCATTACCTGCCCGATCTAAGTATGGCCCTGGTTGCCTGCGAGGGAGTCAATATCGTGACATCTCATGAGCCATAAGCGAAATCTCGGAACCACGTGCCTGAACGGATTTGCGGCCGTATTGATGATGTGTCGCATGTTCGCGTACGCCAAAGTGCTCGATGTGGAGCAGTTTGGCGTTCTCAGCATCGGTTTGCTGATTTCCGCTTCGCTCGGCATGGTCAATGCGTTCGGCCTCTATTTGCTGATGCAAAGGGACATGCCGCGATTGTTCGCCGCTGGTCGTGTCACCCGCGGCATGGTGCTGATGGGGAAAGTCTCGCTCGTTACCATCGCTTCGGCCATCCCGCTCATTGCTCTGAGTTGGACGGGCGTCTCTCTCGCGGGAGGCGCCGGGATGTTGTTGGCCCTTGCGACGCTCCATGGTTTGAGTAATCAGCTGTTTGGCGTGATCTCTACGGAAAGCAAGAGCCGTTTGCGGCAAGTCGAGTTTGCCGTCACATTGTTCGGCCGCAGCTGCCTCGTCTCGATAGCGGGTTTCTGCGCCGCGTTGATGTGGGATAGCGCAGAGGCGGTCCTGGCGGCGGAACTGGGGCTCACTGCCGTTGTAGTGGCAATTGCTTCGGTGCAGGCCGCGGCGAGGTTCCGGCAGAAGTTCCGTCTGTTGCCAATGCTGGCCGTTCGCCATCTGCGCCGCTCGGAATGGCGGGTGGCGAGTGGATTGCTTGTCAGTGTGATTCTCGCCTTTCTGATTCAGAATATTGATCGCTGGTTGGCAGTCGACGCATTGGACAAGCGGGTTTTTGCGCAGTTTGCATTCGGCTGGACGTTGCTTTCGATGGCATCCACTTTTCAGGCGACCATCAATGCAAACCTGTTTCCCGGACTCGCGGCGCGCATCTACCATGATGGGCCCGGGGCGGTGCTTGCGCAGACTCGCAGGGTGTCGCTTGGCATGTTCGGGATCTTGGCGGCGTGCGCCGTGCCCGGCTTTTATATCATTAAGTGGGGTATCGAGGCATATTACCCGCAGTACATCGAGGTGATAAGTTATATACCGCTGTTCCTTGCTGCGGCGGCGCTCCGTGCTTCCGATTTTTGGTCGAATTATCTGATCATTTCGAGAAAAACACGCCTGTTATTCATAAGTCAGGGTGCGGTCCTGTTTGGTGCGATTTTTCTCTGGTTTATTGCGACCCGCTATACTGCTTCACTTTCGATGCTGTTCAAACTGTCATTGCTGACGTTCATGCTCTCGTGCCTGTCGTTCGTCTTTGGTTTCGCTGCATTGAGGATCGGAGGTGCCAAGTGATTTCGGGCGTGCCGGCTTTAGTCGCATGTGCTTCTTCTGTCGCGGTCATCGGCGCGCAGCCACTGCCTTCGATGAGGGAATGTCGCCCGTGCACGTGCTACGCCCCATTTCTTACAAGTAATGTCTTGTCGGTGAGTTTGTTGTGAAAATCCTGAAGAGCTTCCTTGTTGCCTGGATCTTCTATTGGCTGCTGCAGGTGATCCTGCCTGTGCGGCCAATGGGGGAGTCCGTGCTCGTGGGATTGATGATCCAGATGTCCTTCGTGCTGACGGTGGTCTTCAGCTATCTGATGGTGGAACGCTGGCCGGTCGGCCCGGCTGCTGCCCGGGAGTGGGGTGTCGACAGCCGGCTGGTTCTGTTCGCCCTGGCCCTTTCGGCCTTGGGCACCGCGGCGCTTGCCTACGACAAGATTGTGGTTCAGGGTATCGATTACTCGGCCGGCCTGGCCGTGGCGCGGGAGCAATGGCGGGAACTCGGAGCGGAGCGCGAGGGGGCGATCTCATCGCCGGCGAGCGCGCTCGGGTATCTCCTGAGTTCGTGCTACATCGTAGCGATCGTCATGTTCCCGCGGGCCGACCTTGGCAGGAGAATGTTCGCCTACGGAGCATTCGCGGGCCTTCTTGCCTTTGCGAACACCATGCTGACTGGGGGGCGATCCACGCTGATCCTGACGCTGCTGTTTTATATTGCCGCGCGGATCCTGGCCGGCAAGGGCATGCCCGCCGGTCGCACGATCAGCCGGAGATCGCTGAGTTTGATGCTGGTGCTCATATTCGTCAGCGGTTTGTATTTCGTGTTCATTTTCCTCCAGCGTGCGGATGCAGCTGGAATATCGATAACGGACTATTCCAGCGGGGTTATCCAGGACCTGGGCTTGCTTCCCAACGCCTGGCTGGAAGATCTGGATCCGCGGAATCCCATCACCAGCCTGCTTAACCTGTTGGTGATGTCGGTTTCCTACTTTTCGCATAGTTTCGCAACTACAGTCGCGATTGCCGACTATGGGCATGAGAACAATTTTGCGACGGTAGTCTTTATCACGGCCCTGGGTCTGGCTGCAAAGCTGCATATCATCCAGGCTCCGGATACCGATTGGTTCCTCGCAGGCGCATTTCCCTCGTTGCCTGGCGCACTGTACCTGCAGGGCGGATGGGTTATGCTGATTCTGACGGGCGCGGCGCTCGGCATGCTCGCCGCTTTGTGCCAGAGCTGGTATCGCAGCGTGCCGTCGATACTGTCTCTCGGGTGCCTGACCGCGTTGATGTGCGTGCTGCTGGCCAGCCCGATTCTCTTTGTGGCAGACGTGATGATGTTTCCCTTCGTCATGTTCCAGTTCGGCCTTATTTACTTGATTGCAAAATTCATCAAATGAAAGTCTGGATTGTCAATCCCTACGGAAGCTTGCCTGGCGAAGCCTGGCGCGAATACCGCAGTTCCATGCTGGCGGAAGCCTACGCGCGTGCCGGGCACGAGGTGACCTGGTGGCTCTCGAACTTCGAGCACCGCTCCAAGAAATTCCGCAGCGAGGGCTACAGCGAGCAGCGGCTGGAGACCGGCGTCAACGTCCGTATCGTGCCGACCACCCCGTACAGCAGCCACGTCTCGATGGCGCGCATCCGCAGCGAGCGCAACTTCGCCAGGAACGTTGCGCAGCGGGTGAAGGCCAATCCCCAGGACAAGGCCGACCTGATCGTCCTGGCGGAACCTTCGATCTTCTACGGCAAGTACGTGGTCGACATGGCGCGCAGCATCGGTGCCAGGCTGGTGGCGGACATCATCGACATCTGGCCGGAAGTGTTCGCCATGATCCTGCCCAAGCCGCTGCGGCCGTTCGAGCGTCTGCTGCTGGCGCCACTCTACATGCGGCGGGCGGCGATCCTGCGCGCGTGCGACGGCATCGTCGGCGTGTCCGAGGACTACCGCGACGTGGGCGTGCGCTCGGCGCCGTCGGTGCCGTCCGATGTCTCATACTGGGGCGTGGACGTCGCGCAGATGCGCAACGCCATGGCCGAGGAGAACGGCGGTGTCCTGCGCAAGCTCGGTCTCGAGCAGAAGAAGCCGGACGAAGTCTGGGTGATCTACGCCGGCACGCTCGGCGCGGGCTATGACATGGAGTCGATCCTGAAGGCGGCCCGCTCTGAGCGGTTGCGCGGCAAGCCGGTCAAGTTCCTGTTTGCCGGTGACGGCCCGCAGCGCGGCTTGCTCGAATCCGCCTGCGCCGAGCCCGGTGGCAACGTGGTCTACCTGGGCCGGCTCGACCCGAACGACCTCAACCTGATGTACAAGTATTGCGATATCGGGCTGAGCACGTACCTGGCGCATTCGACTGTGTCGATGCCGATCAAGTTCTACGATTACCTGGCGGCCGGGGTGGCCACCGTGAATTCGCTCGAGCGCGAGATCCAGCGCCTGATCGCCGGCCAGCAACTCGGGCGGCAGTACACGCCCGGCGATGCCGACTCGCTGGCCGCGGCCATCGAGGCCCTGGTGGCGGACCGCAAGCTGCTCGACGCCTGCAAGGCCAACTCCGCCGCGCTGGCTCCGCGCTTCGACCAGTATGTGCAGCACGACGCGTTCGTGCGCTTTACCGAAACGCTGCGTTGAGGAAACGCCATGTTCCGTAGGCTCTATCTCTCTCCTGCCGGCTACGCGATATCGGCCGTGCTGAATTTCCTGGGCATGTTGTTGCGCCCGTTCATGGTCTACGGATATTTTTCCCGGCGAGACGGCAGGTTCCTGCGTTTCACGCGGGTCAGCTCCAGCGCCAAGATCCTGTCGGAGCGCGACCTGGTCATCGGCGACCACTGCTGGATCGGGCCACATTGCCTGATCGACGCCAGCGGCGGCGTGGAGATAGGGGAGGGCGTGCAGATCAGCTCGCTCAACGCCGTGTTGTCGCACAGCAGCCACGTGTCGATTCGCTTGCTGGGCAGGCACTTCATCTCCACGCCGACCCCGCAGCGCGCCGGTTTCATCCAGTCGCCGGTGGTGATCGGAGCCTTTACATTTGTCGGGAGCGGCGC
Source organism: Cupriavidus sp. 05N38 (assembly GCF_056397345.1). Classification (NCBI taxonomy): domain Bacteria; kingdom Pseudomonadati; phylum Pseudomonadota; class Betaproteobacteria; order Burkholderiales; family Burkholderiaceae; genus Cupriavidus; species Cupriavidus sp. 05N38. The sequence goes on along the minus strand of NZ_JBFTNF010000012.1, from coordinate 251,992 downwards.
GATTATTCTGCCGGGCACGAAGATAGGCAAGGGCTGCGTCATCGGCGCCGGGAGCGTGGTACGGGGCGAGATTCCGGATCACTCCGTGGTGGTCGGCAATCCTGGCCGCATCGTCGGCACCACGGAAAAATACGATCTCGAGTTCGTCCGCAACGGCGGGCTCGACGACACCTATTTCGACCCCGACAGGCTGGCGGAGCTGCACCGCGCGGCCCAGCCTGGCGCCGGATCATAAGCGCTGCCGCGCTGCCTCACGGCGCTGTCCGGCGGGTCGGCGCGCGGCCCATTTTCGATGCAATCAAGCCAAGGGATGGCTTTACCATGAACACTAATTTCCTTCCATTCGCACAGCCGGAGATCGGCGAAGAAGAGATCGCTGAAGTCGTGGCAACGCTGCGCTCCGGCTGGGTGACCACGGGGCCGAAGACCAAGCAGTTCGAGAGCGATTTCTCGGCGTTCCTGGGCGGCGGCGTGGAATCCATCGCCGTGAACTCGGCCACGGCCGGCCTGCACCTCGCGCTGGAAGCCGTGGGCGTCGGCCCCGGCGACGAAGTCATCACGACCACCCATACCTTCACGGCCACGGCCGAGGTCATCCGCTACCTGGGTGCCCACCCGGTGTTCGTCGATGTCAGCGCCGAAACGCTGTGCATCGACGCGGACGCGATCGAGCGGGCCATCACTCCGCGCACGCGCGCCATCATGCCGGTGCACTTCGGCGGCCGCGCGGCGGACATGGGGAAGATCATCGCGATCGCGAAGAAGCATGGCCTGCGCGTGGTGGAAGACGCGGCGCACTCGCTGCCCGCGACCAGCGGCGGCAAGCTGGTTGGCACGCTCGACACCGACGCCACCGTATTCAGCTTCTACGCCAACAAGACGATCACCACCGGCGAAGGCGGCATGGTGGTCACGCGCGACCCGGAGATCGCCAAGCGTGCCAAGGTCATGCGCCTGCACGGCATCAGCCGCGACGCGTTCGACCGCTTCGTGTCGACCGCGCCGAGCTGGTACTACGAGATCGTGGCGCCCGGCTTCAAGTACAACATGACCGACGTCGCTTCCGCGATCGGCATCCATCAGCTCAAGAAGGCGGACGCATTCCACAAGCGCCGTGCCGCGATCGCCGCCCGCTATGACGAAGCACTGTCCGACCTGCCGCTGGTCCTGCCTCCGCACGCAGCCGAAGGCGACATCCATTCCTGGCACCTCTATGTGATCCAGCTCGCCGAAGGCGCGCCGCGCACGCGTGATGCGCTGATCGACTACCTGTTCAAGCAGGGCATCGGCTGCAGCGTCCACTACATCCCGCTGCACCTGCAGCCGTACTGGCGCGACACCTACAAGCTCACGCCCGAGATGTTCCCGGTCAGCCAGCGCATCTATGAGCGCACGCTCACGCTGCCGCTCTACACGCGCATGCGCGACGAAGACGTCGAGCGCGTCGTCCGGACCGTTCGGAGCGCGTTCAACTAATGCTGATCAAGAGGCTCTTCGACCTGGTCGCCAGCGCGGCCGGCCTGCTCGTGATGGCGCCGGTGTTTGCCGCCATTGCCATCGCCATCAAGCGCGAGTCGCCCGGCCCGGTGTTCTTCCGCCAGGAGCGCGTGGGCCTGCACGGGCGTACGTTCCACATCCACAAGTTCCGCACCATGGTCGTGTCGGGCGAGGGGAAGGGGCCGCTGATCACGATCGGCGCGGATCGCCGCATCACCGCCAGCGGTGCATTCCTGCGCAAGTACAAGCTCGATGAACTGGCCCAGCTGATCGACGTGTTCACCGGCGAGATGAGCCTGGTCGGGCCGCGGCCGGAAGTGCCCAAATATGTAGCGCTGTACCCGGCCGACGTGCGCGAGACCGTGCTGAGCGTAAGGCCGGGCATCACCGACCTGGCTTCGATCGAGTACAAGGACGAGAATGCGCTGCTCGGCAAGAGCGCGGATCCGGAGCGCACCTATGTCGAGGAAGTGATGCCGGCCAAGCTGCGGTACTGCGTGGAGTATGTGCGGAACCGGTCGCTCTGGCTCGATCTGCGCATCATTTATCGCACTGTCGTGGCTGTGCTCACGTAATGTACGGACAGCAAGCGGGAGCCTAGGTATCACATGACGTTCAGACCCCTCACTGGTGCAGAATCCGACCAGCTTGACTCGCTGCGGGGGATGTCGGCGTTTGCCGTGGTCGTCGGGCACGCGAATCAGATCCTGGTTGCGCCAGCGTCCGACAAACTCAGCCCGCTAATGGGGCTGCTGGCCCAGAGCGCGGTCATGGTGTTCTTTGTTTTGAGCGGCTTCCTGATCGGCAAGTCCGTGTCAGGCAATGTGGCCCGGCACGGTGGCACGTTTTCGCTGGCGAGGTATCTCGGCGATCGCATCATCCGGATCTGGCCGCCGCTGTTGGTTTCCCTGCTGCTCATCTTCTGTCTGTTCAAGCTTGCGCCGCTGCTGTTTCCAAGCGGAACCAACGCATTCTTGCCGGCGCCCGGACATGCGCTGGCCCGGTCCGCCTTTATCAGCGACAACACCCAACTGCTTGGCTCGGCGCTGATGCTCAATGGTTTTGTTACCGACACGCCGAACGCCAACGGTCCTCTGTGGAGCCTTTCCATCGAGGTCTGGTACTACGTTCTGGCAGCGCTTCTTGCCGTGCCGCGAGGATGGTGGAAACTGCTGGCACTACCGCTGATCGGCACCGTGATCTGGCATGGCGCGAACAACGAACAATTCCTCTATTACCTTCCTGTATGGTGGGCAGGGTACCTGCTTGCTGTGCTGCACGACGACGGGCTCTTGCGTCGCGCAAAGTTGTGGTGGTGTGCGGTGGCGGTTTTCTTTGCGGCGGCGCTATGGTTCGGGCTGCGTTTCCTGTGGGCAAGCTATGCTCACGATCCTGTCGCGGACCAGCTGATCACCATAGCGCGATTCAACATTGCCATAGGTTTTGGTGTCTTTGCGCTGCTTGCATTGATGCTGCAGGGCCGTATCCGGGTTCGCGCCTTTGCTCGCAAGGCGGCCAGGTACTCCTACACCTTGTATATCATTCACGCACCGCTTCTTCTTTTTGCGTTCGGCGTCCTGCAACCGCATGTGCAAGATTCGATCGGCCGCAGTGTCCTGGCCTCGGTCATTGCTATCCTCGGCGTCAGCCTTCTCTCTATAGCCGTCTCGCGGGTTGTTGAGAACCGCGCGCTGCTCGTGTCATTGTTCTTCTCCTGGCGAACCCAGGCGCAACGCTAGTCGCCTGTCGATCGTCACCGGAAAATGTTCTCCGCGCAACGCACGGCGGACCTTGCCGGCTGATTCTTCCTGGGCGGTTGCATTCTGGTGAACCCGCGAGCCCTTCCACGCTTTGCATTGTTCTGGTACGCTCATTTGTCAGGCCTGTAACATGTCTGCTATAAAAGACATGGGTGTTGCGCTGGGCGCATAGCCTCCCGGCAACCCCTTCGATCGGCCTTCGCATGACCACACCGGAGCATTCCTCAATGGCTGCAAGACAGAGCGAAATTTTTTCGACAGGCGGGGAAGGTGACCGCTACTTCCAGCGCAACCGCGCGTTCTATTCAGACAAACGCTCGGCCGACGAATTGAGCGCGGCCGCGGTGCTCTACAGCAAGTACATCAAGCCAGATGATCTGGTGCTGGAAGTCGGAAGTTCGACGGGCGTCAATCTTGCAGCGATCTGCCAGGAGACTCGGTGCCGCGGCGTCGGCATTGACCCTTCGGCCGACGCAGTCGGCAAGGGCCAGCAACTGTTTCCCCATCTGGACCTGCGCGTCGGGACTGCCGACCGGCTGGATTTTGCCGACCATTCCCTCGACTTCATCCTGTTTGGATTTTGTCTTTACCTGGTTGACCGCGAGCACATCACACGCGTCGTGGCGGAGGCAGATCGTTGCCTGCGCGACGGCGGCTGGATCGGCATCACGGATTTCATGCCGGACGTGCCGACCGCGCGGCCCTATGCGCACCGCGCCGGGATTACCTCGTACAAGCTGGACTACAGCCGACTGTTCACGGCGTTTCCACATTTCCAACTGGTGGAGTCGTCCTGCTTCAATCACACTGACAACCGTTATTCCTCGGATCCGCAGGAACGGCTCTCGGCGCAGGTGATCCACAAGCAGACGAGCGGAGGATATCAGCGGATCTAGATGGCCGCCGCCGGGCCGAGGCCATCTGGCCCACAACGGGCGGATCCATGGCCACGCCCCGGGCTCTATTCTGCTATGGGGCTCGCGTCGGAGTAACGCCTACGAACGACGCGAATTGCGCGCCAGCGCGATCAAGAGGCCGGCCATCAGCCCGATGGCCGCACCGGCTACCGCGTACAGCAACTTACCGGGCGAGGAGGGACGCTGGGGAGCGTAGTATTCGCCCAGCACCCGTGTCGGGTAGGTCCTCAGGGTCGCAAGGCCGTCTTCTAGTTGTATCTTTTGCTGCCCCAGGGCCAAAACCCGCGCGCTGACGACGGCTAGGATATTGGTAGTGAAAAGATCYTGCGTGGTCGTTCGGCTCTCGCTTGACTTCAACGCCGTGTAGGTACGCTGATAGTCCTGTTCCGCTACGGCAAGCTTTGTCAACGAGTTGGCGAGATCGGCTTTCATACGCTCCACTGCAGGTGCGTATACCTTCTCATGTTCCGCGGACAGCGTCTTGAATGAGACATCAAGCGCACGAATGGCCTGCTCGCGGGAATATCCGGAGACCTGGACGTTGATCAGGTCGATGCTTTTCGCTGGCGCTGAGCGCAGCGAATCAAACAGCAGCGCCGATTCCGGGGAATTGGCATCCGGTGCGGGCAAACCCATGTTCTTGAGCACGTCCAGGCGAAAGCTTGGCAGGTTATAACGGTCGGATGCCGTCAGCTGTGCCTCGATGAGCTTGCTGATATTGCTCCCGCCCGAACTGGGAGTCGTCACTTGGCCGATCTGGACAGTCATCTTGGCAGTCCACTGAGGTGGCTGGAAGAAGGAATATCCGATCGCGCCGGCAACACCAATGACGGTGGTTGCTAGCAGGAGCTTTGCTGATTTCGCAAAAAACAGTTGCAATGCTTTCGATGAGAGGTTCTCGGGCGAGTTTTCTGGTGTCAACGGCATGGGGGGGACAAGCCTAAGAAGCTTTGTACGTATGAGTCATTGATTGTAACGCGGATCACAACAACGCCCTGATTTGATGCGCATTTCCTACTTTTGTTGGTGCAAGCTTGCTAGACGGTGCTGATTCGGGATGTGCGCCCCGCCATGGCAAGCAGTGACTGCCAGTTTTTGGAGATCGTGTCGACCCCGAAGGGGGTGGCAAACTGTCTGGCTTCTCGGGCAAGCGACTCTTGCAGAGATACGTCGCCCATCAGTAGTGAGAGTTTTTCTCCTAACGATCCAGAATTCTCGGGGTGCGCAACCAGCCCGTTCTCCCCATCCCGTACCAGTTCCCTCGGTCCTGTCTCGCAATCGGTCGACACCACGGGCAACCCGAACGCCATCGCCTCCAGCAACACCAGTCCGAAGCCCTCATAGCGCGAACTCAGGCAGAAGATCGCCGCGCTCCGGTAGCACGATTCCATGTCCGCGCGCGTTCCCGGCATGCTGACCGAGCCGGCGATATCCAACTCGCCGGCCAGTGCTTCGAGCGCTTCACGCTCTTCACCTTCGCCGATGATCTCGAGTCGCCAGTCGGGGTGGCCAGCTGCTACCCGCGCCCAGGCGTTCAGCAGGACATCGAAGCCCTTGGCGCGCACGAGGCGGCCGACCGCGAGGACCGTCTTCGACTCCCGGCTGGCGGGCATCTCGGGGAACGGGAACGGCAATGGGTTGGAAATGACCTCGATGCGGCTGCGCGGCGTCAAGGCAGTCTGCCACCGCCGCTTGTCGCGCTCCGTCAATACCACCACCGCTTCGCAGGTCCGGGCGGCGAGCCGCCGCGCAATCCGTCGCGCGCGCTTCCCGAGATCTTCATCGAAATGACAATGCTCCCACGCAATCCTGCGTACGTTCAGCCCCAGCGTCGCCGGCAGTGTGAACAAGGTCAGCATGGTGTCGACTTCGATCAGTACGTCGATGCCCTGTTGCGTGACAAAGCGCCGGATGCCGAGCACCGTTGAGAAGTAGGCCCGCTTGAATGAGGGCCGCTGCGCGAACAGGGCGTGGTGCCTGACGGCGGGATGGAGCGTGAAGCAACTGCGCTCGTCCCACAGGCTCAGTATGCTGACCGGATAGCCGCGCTCGGCGAGCGCGTTGGCGATGACCGCGGTCATCCGCTCTGCGCCGGCAAAGGCATTGAGCGTGCCGGTCAGGAAGCAGATCGTCGGAAGTGATGTCATGTCGTTGCCAGCGCCGGCGCCTTCCTGCTGCGCCACCAGAGGAACACGCCAAAGGCAACCGCGATGGCGTTGCCAACCGTATAGCCGCCGACCGCGCCCCAGGCGCCATAGGTGGGCACGGTGGCCAGGTCGAACACGAGCGTGACGCCAAGCACGCCCGCCCACTTGATGGCGATCCAATCCGGCCGGCGCAGGTAGACCGGCAACAGGGTCAGGCCCACGTCGGCGAAGATGAGCGTGGAGGAGACGGCCGCGGCGCGCAGCAGCGACGCGGTGGGCGCGAACGCGTGACCGTACAGGAGTTGCACGATCCAAGGTGCGCCGACGGCGATCAGGATTGCGCCGCACAGGCCGGTCGCCGTCATGCCCAGCACAATGCGGGCAATGTTCGCACGCGCGATTGCCAGCTCGGCCTTGCCGTACACATACATCGGCGCGACGCCTGCCGCCAGGATGGTGGCCACGACCGTGTAGTTGTCCAGTATCTGCATGCAGGCCGCGTATGCGCCGAAGTCGGCGAGCGGCACCGCGGGCTGCAGCACGAGCTGGTCGATCCGGCGCGCGCCCATCATCAGCATGAAGCTGACCCAGAACAGCGCGCCGCTGCTCATCAGCTCGCGCGTGACGCGGTAGTCGTACTGCACGCTGCCGCGCTGTGCGTGCGTGTAGTAGTGGATTGCCAGCAGGCAGGCCATGATGACGGCTTCGATTGCGAAGGCGCCGGCATACAAGGGCACGCTGTGCTTGCCCGCGACGAACAGGGCTGCCACGAGGCCGGCCTTGACGGCCAGCGATGCCAGGCTGAACAGCGTGTTGGGCCGGTTATTGGTGTGCGCCTGCATCCAGGCCACCACGATGCCGAACGGCTCGCGTAGCAGGATGGCGATGCCGAGCAGCAGGGCAGCGGTCCAGGTCTCCTGTGCCGGATGTTGCAGCAGCAGGTAACCGCACATCAGCAGGTAGCCAAGGATGGCGCCGCCGAGGCGCAGCGAGAAGGCGTGCGCGAGCAGGCGGTGCTGGGCCTGCGGCAGGGTGGTGGCGACCAGGCGGGGCACAATGACTTCGCCGCCGCAGATGAGCGCCACCGAGGCGGCGATCAGCACGACGGCCTGCGCGTACTGGAAGTGGGCGAAGCCCTCTGGGCCCAGCGCGCGCGCAAGCATGGCGACGATGCCGATGCCGGCGGCGACCTGGATGCCGCGTTCGGCCAGCATCCAGAGCAGGTTCCCGGCGACGCGGCGCCGCATCAGGCGGGCTCCGCGCAGCTTGCGGCGCCGGCGGTGGCGAGCCTGGCGTAGCAGGCCAGCCATTGGCGGGCAACGGCTTCGATGCCGAAGCGCGCGGCGATGCGCTGGCGGCGCGCGGCTTGTGCCGCGGGGGAGCCGGTGCCGGCGGCCAGCGCGGTGCGGATCGCGGCTGCCAGCGCGGCGGCGTCGCCCCGCGGTACGACCTGCCCCGCATCGCCGAGCATGTCGGCGACGCCTGGCGCATCGGTGGAGACGACCGGGCATCCGCATGCCAGCGCTTCGGCAATCGCCAGCGGCATGCCTTCGATCTGCGAAGACAGGACGAAGAGGTCGGCAGCGTTCAGTAGCGCGGGGATATCGCGGCGCATGCCGAGCAGCGATGCGCGCTCGGCCAGGCCGCGCCGGCCGATGTCATCGGCCAGCGCCGCGCGGGCCGGACCGTCGCCGGCAATCATGAGCCGCGGGCTCGCCTGCGCATTGTCTTCGAGGCGGCTGAACGCATCCAGGAGCAGGTCCTGTGCCTTCTCCGGCACCAGCCGGCCGACATTGAGCACAAGTGCCGTGCCCGGCGGCACGCCGAGGGCGCTGCGCGTAGCCTGCCGCAGCCCGGGCTGGGGGCGGAAGCGCTCGATGTCGATGCCGTTCGGCACCACGACGATGCGACCGGGCGGCACCGCGCCGGCATCGATCATGCCTTGCCGGCCGTCGGCACTGACGTGGGTGGTGAGCGTGGCCCAGCGGTCGGTCAGCCGGTACGCGAGCATGCGCAGCCGGCCGCCTTCGCGATAGCTGTGCGCGGTGCAGACCACGGGCGGCGTGCGCGAAACCCGCGTCAACACCCGCGCGAACACATTGGCATGGATCATGTGCGCGTGGATGACATCCGGCCGCCAGTCGCGCACGAAGCCGCGCACGCGCCACAGCGCGCGTGCCATCGACCACGGTGTCTTGCGCATGTCCACGCAGAACAGCGTTGCCGCTTCGGGCAGGTCGACCTCGCGCCCGGGCGCGAGGCTGACTACGGCCACGGCGTGGCCGAGCGCGATGAACTGCCGCGCGAGCGCGGCTACCTGCTGTTCGGCGCCGCCGATCCTGAGGCCGGTGCTAAGCAGCAGGATGCGCATTGGGGGGGGAGGATGGCCGGGACGGAGTGGCTGGTTCACCGTGCCCCATACCCCGTCAACAACGTCCGCAAGGTCTTCACCGCGATCAGCAGGTCCAGCGCGAACGAGCAGTGCTTGACGTAGTACAGGTCGTAGCTGAGCTTGGTCACGGTTTCTTCGTGCGTGCCGACGTAGCCCTGCTGCACCTGCGCCCAGCCGGACAGGCCCGGCCGCACCAGGTGACGGTAGGGATAGTAAGCGATGGTGCGGGCGAACTCTTCGACCATCGGCACTTGCTCGGGGCGGGGGCCGATGAGGCTCATGTCGCCAACCAGCACGTTCCAGAGCTGCGGGATTTCGTCGAGGCGGTACTTGCGGATGATGCGGCCCACGCGGGTCACGCGCGGATCGCGGCGGGCGGCGAACTGGGCGGGGGCGCCGATGTCGTATCCCATGCTGCGGAACTTGAACATGGTGAAGGGTTTGCCGAACAGGCCGACACGGGCCTGGCGGAACAGCGCCGGGCCGGGCGACTCGAGGCGGATCGCGGCGCCCACGGCCAGGCCCACGGGCAGCGCGAACGGCGCCAGGCACAGCACGGCGGCCAGGTCGATCATGCGCTTGGCGAAGCTGTAGAAGTAGTGGGCGGCGTAGTCGTCGAGGAAATTCTCGTCGATGTGGGCCAGGCCGACGCGCCCGGTCAGCATCTCGCCGATCCGCTCCACGGAGTACATGCGCACGTGGCTGAGCTTGAACTGGGCGAGAAGGCGGGTGCGTTCGGGGTCCGCGGTGGCGTTGCGCTCGAGCATGAGGCCGTCGCAGTGCACGGCTTCGTCGAGCGAGCTGATGGCCTGGAAGCGGGTGGGGCTGGCCGGCGCGGCGCCGGGCATGGCGAGGATCTGTTCGAGCTGCGCGAGCGTGGCGGGATCGGAGTAGCCGAATACGGGCACGTAGTTGCGCACGTAGCGCCGGTAGCCGAACCAGATCCAGCCCAGCGTGGTGAGGTAGCTGAGCAGCAGCGCGCCGCGCGAGTATTCGAGGTGGAAGGCGGCGAAGACGAACAGCAGCGCGGCGAAGGGCAGGGTGGTGGCGAGGCCGACCAGGCTGTTGCCTTCCATCGCGGGCAGGTGCAGCGAGCGGTGCAGCAGCACGAAGGMGAACAGGTAGGGYAGYRCCGACCACAGCAGCGTGCGGGTRAASACGTAGGTGACMAGTCCGGCGTGGTGGGCCAGTTCGGCCAGCGCGGTATTGAGGGCGAACAGCAACAGGCCGAACAGCGCCCAGGCCAGCATGCGGCTGGCGCGGCGGACGGTTTCGGAGCCCTGGGCGCGGCTGAGTTGCGCCGGGCGGGCGACGCTGTGGGTCTTGTTCATTGTCCGCTCGCTGAGCTGCTGGCCGCGGTGCGGACGGCCGGGCGCCTGCTGGCCAGCGCCTGTTGGTAGACCTCCCAGGTGGCCTCGGCCATCGGCGCCAGGCCGAACTCGCGCGCCCAGCGCGCGCGGGCGGCTTGTCCGAGGTCCTCGCGCAGCCCGGCATCGCTTGCCAGCCGGGTGAGCGCCGCGCTCCAGGCGTGTTCGTCGTTGCCGGGCACCAGCAGGCCGCAGGCGCCGTCGCCGAGCTGCTCCCGGATGCCGGGGAGATCGCTGGCGACGACCGGCAGGCCGGCGCGCATGGCTTCGAGCACCGAGAGCGGGAAGCCTTCGTGGTCCGATGCCAGCGCGAAGGCCTGGGCGGACGCCAGCAGCGCCGGCACATCGCTGACCGCGCCGGCGAAGCGGACCCGGGCGGGCGCCTCGGTGTCGGCCAGGGCACGCAGGGCGTCGGCCTGCGGGCCAACGCCGGCCAGCACCAGTTCGCAGTCAGGCAGGGCGGCGCGCGCGAACGCGCGGATGATCAGGTCCGCGCGCTTGGGCGCGGCCAGGCGCGCCACCATGACGATGCGCCGCAGGGGCGCGCCGGGCGTGGCACGGGCCGGCGTGTCGGCAATGCCGTTGCGGATCACGCTGATGCGCGATGCGGCCATCGGCAGCGTCGCGGCAAGCGTGCGTTCGGCCCGGGCCACGCAGATCAGCCGCGCGGTGAGCGGGGCTAGCAGCCATTCGGTCGCGCGCGCAGCCAGGCGCTGGCGCGCCGGGGCGGCCGCCTTGAAGGCGAAACCGTGCACCGTATAGACCACCGGCACGCCCAGCAGCCAGCCCGCGACCCGGCCCAGCGCGCCGGCCTTGGCACTGTGCGCGTGGATCAGGTCGGGCGCGGTGGCGCGCAGCGCCCCCAGCAGCTGGCGCAAGGCGGCCAGCGCGCGCAGCGGCGACAGCGCGTTGTCCAGCAGGGTCAGGCGCTCGGTGCGCGCGCCCAGGGCCCGCGCATGGTCCAGCAGCGGGCCGGTGCCGCCGGCCAGCAGCACCGGCTCGACCCTGTCGCGCAGCGCCGTCAGCAGGTCTGCCACGTGCGTCTGCGCTCCCCCGATCTCGGAGTTCGTGATCAGGTAGGCAATGCGAGGACGGGTAGCGGGCAGGGGAGAAGACACGGGTGGCACGGGGCAAGGACGGACTACCGGCAACGGCGGCCGGGACGGTACGCGGCGCCATTTTCAAGCATAGCCAGTCGATTATAACTGGCGCGCCCTGCGCATTCCGGCAAAATACGGTCTTTGGCGCGATTGCCCGCCGCTCGGCCCGCCGCGGCCGGCAATGGCGACCCGCAAGATGGCAAAACCTACCGATTACCCAGAGGATGTGACCCATGCAAGTTGATCCCTCCATTTTCAAGGCCTACGATATCCGTGGCATCGTCGACAAGACCCTGACGCGCGAAGTGGCGCGTGCGATCGGCCTGTCCTTCGGCTCTGCCGCGGCCGAACAGGGCGAACGCGCGGTGGTGGTCGGGCGCGACGGGCGCCTGTCGGGGCCCGACCTGCTGGGCGGCCTGGTCGAAGGCCTGCGCGCGGCGGGCATGGATGTGATCGATCTCGGCATGGTCGCCACGCCGATGGTCTATTTCGGCACCAATGTCGAACTGGCGGGCCGCCGGGCCGCCTCGGGCATCATGGTGACCGGCAGCCACAATCCGCCGGACTACAACGGCTTCAAGATGGTGCTGGGCGGCAAGGCGATCTACGGCGAGCAGATCCAGGCCCTGCGCCAGCGCATTGAATCCGGCAAGTTCGCAAGCGGCGCCGGCGGCTACCAGCAGGTCGACATCCGCCAGCAGTACCTGGACCGCATCGTCGGCGACGTCAGGCTGGCGCGCCCGATGAAGATCGCGCTCGATGCCGGCAACGGCGTGGCCGGCGCCTTCGTCGGCGACCTGTTCCGCGCGCTCGGCTGCGAGGTCACCGAGCTGTTCTGCGAGGTCGACGGCAACTTCCCCAATCACCATCCCGATCCCGCCCATGTGGAAAACCTGCAGGACCTGATGCAGTGCCTGCGCGAGACCGACTGCGAGCTGGGCCTGGCCTTCGACGGCGACGGCGACCGCCTCGGCGTGGTGACCAAGGACGGCCAGGTGATCTTCCCCGACCGCCAGCTGATGCTGTTCGCCGAGGAGATCCTGGCCCGCAACCCGGGCCAGCAGATCATCTACGACGTCAAGTGCACCGGCAAGCTGGCGCCGTGGATCCGCCAGCATGGCGGCCAGCCGCTGATGTGGAAGACCGGCCACTCGCTGGTCAAGGCCAAGCTCAAGGAAACCGGCGCGCCGCTGGCCGGCGAGATGAGCGGCCACGTGTTCTTCAAGGACCGCTGGTACGGTTTCGACGATGGCCTGTACACCGGCGCGCGCCTGCTCGAGATCCTCTCGAAGGAGGCCGACCCGAGCGCGGTGCTCAACGCCTTGCCCAACTCGAACTGCACGCCCGAGCTGCAGCTCAAGTGCGCGGAAGGCGAGGCCTTCACGCTGCTGGACAAGATCCGCGCCAATGCGAAGTTCGATGGCGCGCGCGAGGTCATCACCATCGACGGTGTGCGCGTGGAGTATGCCGACGGCTTCGGCCTGGCGCGCCCTTCCAACACCACGCCGGTGGTGGTGATGCGCTTCGAGGCCGACAGCGATGCCGCGCTGGCCCGCATCCAGGCCGAGTTCAAACGCGTGATCCTGGCCGAAAAGCCGGACGCGCAACTGCCGTTCTGAGCGGATGCCGTTGACCGCGCCCACGAAGGGCGGAACGGGTGGCGTGGGTGAAACGGGCGTGGCCGCGCCGCCGCATGCGCTGCCGGCTCGCCCGCGCATCCTGGTGGTCAAGGTTTCTTCGCTGGGTGACGTGGTGCATAACATGCCGCTGGTGCATGACCTGCGCGCGCGCTGGCCGGAGTGCGAGATCGACTGGGTGGTGGAAGAGGGTTATGCCGAGCTGGTGCGCCTGCTGCCCGAAGTGCGCAAGGTGATCCCGTTCGCCCTGCGGCGCTGGCGCAAGCGGGTCTACCAGGGCGCCGCGTGGCGCGAGATCGGTGCCTTCCGGCGAGCGCTGCGCGAACAGGCCTACGATGCCGTGATCGAAACCCAGGGCCTGCTCAAGACCGCCGTGGTGGCGCGCGTGGCGCGCCGCCGCCCGGGCGCGCCGGTGATCGGACTGGGCAACGCCACGCAGGGCTCGGGCTACGAGCCGGCCGCGCGGCTGTTCTACACCGAGCCGGTGGCGGTGCCGCTGCAGACCCATTCGGTGCGGCGCTCGCGCTTGCTTGGCGCGGCGCTGACCGGCATCGCGCCGCCCGAACCGCCGCAGTTCTTCGGGCCGCAGGCGCGCAGCCTGCATGTCGACGATCCGTTGTGGTCGGGCTTGCCCGGACGCTATGCGGTGTGCTTCCACGCCACCGCGGGCGCGAAGAAACGCTGGCCGCTGGCCAGCTGGCATGAACTCGGCCGCCGCCTGGTGGCCGAAGGCCTGGACATGCTGCTGCCGTGGGGCAGCGAGGCCGAGCGGCGCGCGGCCGAGGAGATCGCCGCCGGCGTGCCGGGCGCGCAGGTGCTGCCGCGTTTCAGCGTGATGCAGGGCTTCGGCCTGATCAACCGCGCCGAGGTAGTGATCGGCGTCGATACGGGCCTGGTCCATATCGCCGCCGCGCTGTGCCGTCCTACCGTGGAAATCTATACCGCCACCTGGCGCTGGAAGACCGAAGGCTATTGGTCGGACAGCATCGCCAACGTGGGCGACGACGGCGTGGTGCCGCCGCCCGGCGAGGTCTACGCGGCCGCGCGGCGCGTGCGCGGGCTGGGGCGCTGATGCTGCGCGCCCTCTACAACCTGCTATGGCTGATCGCGCTGCCGGTGGCCCTGTTGCGCCTGGTCTGGCGCGCGCGCAAAGAGCCGGGCTATGTGCAGCACGTCGGCGAGCGCCTCGGTGCGTACGGCCGGCTGCCCGCGGCCGGCCCCTGGCTGTGGGTCCATGCGGTGTCGGTCGGCGAGACGCGCGCGGCGCAGCCGCTGATCGAGGCGCTGCTGGCAGGGTATCCGTCTCACCGTCTCCTGCTCACGCACATGACGCCGACCGGCCGCCAGACCGGCGCCCAGCTGTTCGGCAACCAGCCGCGCGTGACGCAGTGCTACCTGCCCTACGACCTGCCCTGGCTGGTCCGGCGTTTCCTGCGCCATTTCCGTCCCGCGGCGGGCATGCTGATGGAAACCGAGGTGTGGCCGAGCCTGGTGCGCGGCGCGCGGTTGGAGGGCGTGCCGCTGTTGCTGGTCAACGCCCGGCTGTCGCCGCGCAGCTATCGGCGCACGGCCCGCTTCGGGCAGGCCGCCACCGCCATGTATCGCGACTTCACCGCGGTGCTGGCGCAGACCCAGGGCGATGCCGAACGCTTCCGCGCGCTCGGCCTGCCCTCCGTGCAGGTCACCGGCAACCTCAAGTTCGACATGCAGCTGCCCGAGGCCGGCCTGCGGCGCGGCCGCCTGCTGCGCCAGGGGTTTGGCGAGCGCGCCGTGTTCGCCGCCACCAGCACGCGCGAAGGCGAGGAGGCGCTGGTGCTGGCGGCATTCGCACGCTGGCAGGCGCTGGCCGCGACGGCACCGGTGCCCGTGCCGCGCCCGGCGCTGCTGCTGGTGCCGCGCCATCCGCAGCGCTTCGATGAAGTAGCGGGGCTGGTCGCGCGCAACGGCTTCTCGCTGGTTCGCCGCAGCGCTCTCGGCGATGCCGCGGCATGGGAGCAGGCGGGCCTGCCGGAGCCGGTCGCGGCGGATGTGCTGCTGGGCGATTCGATGGGCGAGATGGCGCTGTACTTCGCGGCCTCGGACATTGCGTTCATCGGTGGCAGCCTGCTGCCGCTGGGCGGGCAGAACCTGATCGAGGCGTGCGCCGCAGGCACGCCGGTGCTGATCGGCCCGCACACCTTCAACTTCGCGCAGGCGACCGAAGACGCCATTGCCGCAGGTGCCTGCCGGCGCGTGGCCGATGCCGACGAACTGATGCGCACCGCAGCGGCGGTGCTGGGCGATGCGCCCGGGCTGGCCGCCATGCGCGATGCCGCGCGCGAGTTCTCGGTGCTCCATCGTGGCGCCACGCAGCGGACCATGGCCGCTCTCGCCCAGGTGATCGGCGCGGCGCATTAGGCCTGCAGGGGGACGCGGATGGCACGGGCTGCCTTCATGTAGGCGCGCGCCCGATGGGCCGCTCCCGCGCGGTTCGCTACACTATTCGGCGTGAGGGCCCGTCTGGCGGCCCCACCAGGCCCGCAAGCCGCCGTCGAGCAGCGCGGGCCGGCCAAGCCGCGCGCCCCCTACCAGGAGCTTCCAGATGCAGAAAACCTCTCGTGATCACTCCCGCATGCCCGCCGCGTGGGCGGTGCGTGCCGCCTGCGCCGCGCTGCTCTGCGCCGCCGTGGGTGCCTGCGCCACCGGCCCCGCGCCCGACTCCCCGGGTGCAAGCCCCAGCCTGAACCAGGCGCAGAGCGGCGGCCCCAGCCGCTGGGAACTGACGCGCTGGCAGCAGCCGGACGGCACGCTCAGGCAGATCCCGCATGGCGACAACGGCCAGCCGATCATCTTCGAGTTCAATAGCGGCATCGACTCGGCGCAAGGCACGGTCAGCGGCTACAGCGGCTGCAACCGCTTCACCGGCGGCTACGGCAAGACGGCTACCGGCATGCGCTTCGACAGGATGGCCGGCACGCGCATGGCCTGCGTGCCGCCGCGCGGCGAGCTGGAGGCCGCGCTGCTCAAGGCCATGCAGTCGCCGTTCACCACCGTGGGCACGCAGCCGTCGGCGGGGTCGACGGGGCGCCAGATTATCTGGAAGACCGTCGATGGCGACCTGCTGCAGTTCGTCGAGCGCGAGGGGGTGGGCAGGCGCGGCGAGAAGATGGATGCGCAGCAGGCCGGCGGCGTGGAGAAGATCGTCTACGTGGATTCACAGCGCGTGGAATGCAGTGGCGTCGGCAAGCAGACCTGCTATCGCGTGCGCGAGAATCCCGATGCGCCGTGGTCGCTCTGGTACGGCCCGATCGAAGGGCTCGATTTCGAGCCGGGCATGGCGTACAAGCTGCGCGTGCGCGAGACGCGAGTGGACAATCCCCCCGCGGATGCTTCGTCGGTCCGCTGGCAGCTGCTGGGGGTGGAGTCGCGTACGCGGGTCAACTGAGCGCTTCAACTGAGCGCTGCAGGCGCCACTGGCGCCCGCCAGGAAAAAACGCCGCGGTGGTAGCCGCGGCGTTTTTGTTTTCTGCCGGCGCGGGCGATCAGCTGCGCGGCGCGGGCGTGCCGGCGATGGCTTCCCGGCGCTGCGCGGCGCGCTTGCCTGCCGGCGCGCTTGCCGGCGTGGTGCCCGGCGCCGTGCCCAGCTTCAGCCTCTCCGGCAGCTTGTACATCGAGCCCGGCGACGAGGTCAGCAGGGTGTTGATCTGCAACACGTCTTCCTCGACCAGCGCGCCGGTGGCGGCCTTCAGGCGCAAGCCGTTCATGATGGTGTCGTAACGCGCCTTGGCGAGATCGCGGCGCGTGGAGAACAGCTGCGCCTCGGCGTTCAGCACGTCGATATTGATGCGCACGCCCACCTCGTAGCCGAGCTGGTTGGATTCCACCGCGCTTTGCGCCGAACGCTCGGCGGCTTCCAGCGCCTTGACCTGGGCCAGGCCGTTGAACACGCCGGAATAGGTCTGGCGCGCACTCTGGGCGGCGGTGCGGCGGGCGAACTCGAGGTCGCTGGCGGCCTTGTCCGCCAGCGCGGCGGTCTCGCGCACGCGCGACTGGACCTGGCCACCGCTGTAGATCGGCACATTCAGCTGCACGCCGATCTGGGCGCTGTTGTAGCGGCTGGAAATATTGACCTGCTGCGCCGCGCTGCCGGTGGAGTTGACGAAGCCGTACGATGCCACGAGATCGACCGAGGGCAGGTGTCCGGCTCGCGCCTTGTTGTATTCGCGCTGTGCGGTGTCGAGGTTGTAGCGGGCCAGGCCGACTTGCGGATTGGTGTTCTCGGCCTGGCTGGCCCAGGTATTGACGTCGGCCGGAAGCGGGCCGGGGAGCTCGGCGGCGGTGCGCAATCCCGGCAGTTCGTCGACCGGCTTGCCGGTGATCTGCTGCAGGTTGGCGCGCTTGATTTCGAGGTCGCTCTGCGCCGCGATCTCGGTCGAAATGGCCAGGTCGTAGCGCGCCTGCGCATCATTGGCGTCGGTAATGGTGGCGGTACCGACCTCGAAGTTGCGCTTGGCCTGCGCCAGCTGCTCGGCGATGGCCTTCTTCTGCGCGCCGGCCAGGTAGAGGTTGTCCTGCGAGGCCAGCACGTCGAAGTAGGCCTGCGAGGTGCGCGTGATCAGGTCGAGCTGCGCCTGGCTGAACGTGACTTCGCCCGCCAGCGCGGCCAGCTCGCCCTGCTTGTAGGTTTCCCAGCGATCCCAGCGGAACAGCGGCTGGACCAGTTGCAGCGACCAGTTGTTGTTGTTGAGAAAGCGGTCCGCCACGATCGGGACCGTCTGGTCCACATTGGTGCGCGTGGCGCCGAGCGTGCCGTTGATCTGCGGCAACAGGCCGGAGCGTCCTTGCGGCAGCTTTTCCTGGCTGGCCACCAGCTGCGCGCGCGCGCTGGCGAACTGTGCATCGTTGGCCTGGGCGTCGCGATAGACCTGGAGCAGGTCGGCGCCATGCGCGGCCGGCAGGTGCAGCAGCGCGAGCAGCGAGCCCGTCAGTGCCAGGCGCGTCGTGGGCAGGCCCCGCGCAGGGAACAGCGCAAACCTCATGACATCTCCAGTCGGCCGGGCAGCAGTCGCCAGGCTTACGTTTTTCGATCAGCGTTCAGGGGGAGCCGGCGCCGCCAGCCTGCCGGCGCCGTGCAAGGGGCTACTGCTCAATGCTTGCTGGTACTGCTGGTACTGCTGGTCCTGCCGGTACTGCTGGAAATACTGGTGCTGCTGGTACTTTCCGGTGCTGCCTGGTGCTTTCCTGGGCCGTCAATACTTCGGCATGGCCGGGTCCACCTGGCTGGCCCAGGCGTCCACGCCGCCGGTCAGGTTGTAGACCTTGGCGAAGCCCTGGCGCTCGAGGAAGCCCGCCACCTGCATGCTGCGCATGCCGTGATGGCAGATGCAGACGATGTCCGCGTCTTCGTCGAGTTCGGCGGCGCGCGCCGGGATCTGGCCCATCGGGATGTGGGTGATGCCGGGCATGGCGCAGGTCTGCACCTCCCAGCCTTCGCGCACGTCGAGCAGCACCGGTTGCGGGCGGCCGGCATCGGCCAGCCACTGCGCGAGTTCGGGAGCGTTGATGACCTGCATGTGGCTCGCCCCGTTCAGAAGTGGAAGCGCGAGGGCTGCTCGGCACCGCTCAGCGGCGTGACAGCGGTCTCGAACAGGTTGACGGTCTTGTACTCGGTCTCGCTCACGCGCGTGATGATCTGCGCTTCCATCGCGGGCAGCGCGCCCACGAAGGCGGCGATGCGGCCGCCGACCTTGACCTGCGACAGGATCGACGAGGGTACCGAGGGCAGGGCGCCGGAGATGCAGATCACATCGTAGGGTGCGCTGGCGGCCCAGCCGGCGGCGGCGTTGCCTTCGGCCACGTCGACATTGGTCACGCCGGCATCGGCCAGGTTCTTGCGGGCAAGCGCAGCCAGTTCCGGCAGGATGTCCACGGTCACCACGTGGCGCGCGCGGTGGGCCAGCAGGGCGGCCATGTAGCCGGAGCCGGCGCCGATCTCGAGCACCTGCTCGTGCTTGCGCACCGCCAGGTCCTGCAGGATGCGGGCCTCGACGCGCGGCGCCAGCATGTTCTGGCCGCCGGGCAGCGGGATTTCCATGTCGACGAAGGCCAGCGCGGCGTAAGCCTGCGGTACGAACTGTTCCCGCTTGACCACGGCCAGCAGGTCCAGGATTTCCTGGTCCAGCACATCCCACGGGCGGATTTGCTGTTCGATCATATTGAATCGGGCTTTCTCGAGATCCATCTTGCCATTCCTTCCAGTGCCAACCGCTTGTTCAGTTCTGAGTCCGGCCGCGCGGTGCCAGGGGCCGGGGAAATCCGTGAAACCTGCCATTTTAACCCCTTGCCAAGGCAGTTGCCGAAGCGCGTGACAGGAATTGTCGCCTCCATGCCGCAATCCGGCCCGGGAAGCGGCATTGCGGGCGACCGGCGGGGGCCGGGCCGTGGCCGCTGTCATTCGGCGCTGGCCGGCTCGCGCACCGGCACGTGGGGGCTATCCGCCGCCTGCGCGGCGGGCTTGCCGCGCCAGCGCCGCCCCAGCCAGGCGCTGAAATCGTCCAGGTAGGTGTAGATCACCGGCACCACCACCAGCGTCAGGATCGACGAGGTGATGATCCCGCCGATCACCGTCTGCCCCATCGGCGCGCGCTGCTCGGCGCCTTCGCCCAGGCTGAAGGCCAGTGGCACCATGCCGAAGATCATGGCCAGCGTGGTCATCAGGATGGGGCGCAGGCGCACGCGCGCGGCGGCCACCAGCGCGGCTTCGCGCGACATCGGCGGCTGGCCGTCGGCGCCACGCCGGGCCTGGTTGGCGAAGTCGACCAGCAGGATGGCGTTCTTGGTCACCAGCCCCATCAGCATGATGAAGCCGATGATGGAGAACATGTTCAGCGTGGAGCGGAACAGCAGCAGCGCCGCGAACACGCCGACCAGCGTGAGCGGCAGCGAGGTCATGATGGCGATCGGCTGGAAGAAGCTGGCGAACTGCGAGGCCAGGATCATGTAGATGAAGATCACCGCCAGCGCCAGCGCCGACACGGCGAAGCCGAACGATTCGTTCATCGACTTGGTGGAGCCGCCGAAGCGGTATTTGTAGCCCACCGGCCAGTTCATGCCGTCCAGCGCGGCCTTGACCTCGCGCGCCACTTCTCCCTGCGAGCGGCCCGCGGTGTTGGCGGTCAGTTCCACCTCGCGGCTGAGGTCGCGCCGGCTGATCTGGTTGGCCCCGGTGGTGGGCACCAGTTCGGCGATCTGGCGCAGCGGCACCATGCGTGGCGAGCCGTCGCTGCCCACCTGGCTGCTGGCGATCATCAGCCCGCTGAGGTCGGCCATGCCGGTGCGGGCGTCCTTGGGCAGGCGCACGCGCACGTCGTAGTTCTGGTCGTCGGGCGCGCGCCACGAGCTGATGGCGTCGCCGGCCAGCAACGGGCGCAGCGCATTGCCGATCTGCACGATGCCCACGCCGAGGTCCGACGCCAGCTCGCGGCGGATGCGGACCTCCACGGTAGGGCGGTCGTCCTTCATGCTGGAATCGAGGTCGGCCAGGCCGCGGACGGCATTCATGCGGCGGCTGGCCTCCAGCGAGAGGCGGCGCAGCGTCTCGAGATCGTCGCCCTGGATCGACACCTGCAGCGCCTTCTGCCCGCCCGCGCCATCGGGCATGCCGACCATGGTCAGGGTGATGCCGGCGATGCCCGCGAGCCGCTCGCGGATCATCGGGTTGAGCTGGGTGGTGGTGAGCTTGCGCATGCGCCGCTCGGTCAGCCGCACCGACACCAGCGCGTTGTTGCGGCCCGAGGTGTTGCCCGAGTTGATGGTGGCATAGGTATAGGCCACTTCCGGGAACGCCTTGAGCGCGGCCTCCACCTGCCTGACCTTGGCCTCGGTGACGGCGATCGACGTGCCCACCGGCGTGGTGAAGCCGACCTGGGTTTCGCCGAGGTCGGCGGCGGGCACGAACTCGGTGCCGATCAGCGGCACCAGCGCGAAGCTGCCGAAGAAGGTCGCCGCGGCGATGATGGCGGTGGCGAGGCGGTGCTTCAGTGCCCAGCCCAGCATGCTGCCATAGCCGTGGCCGAGCGCGTCCATGCGCGCCGAGAACCAGTCCAGCAGGCGGCCCACGGTGCGGCCGTACAGGCTCTTCTTGTTGCCCGTGCCGTGCAGGTCGGGGTCATGCCAGACCGACGACAGCATCGGGTCGAGCGTGAACGACACGAACATCGAGATCAGCACGGCCGCCACCACGGTGACGCCGAACTGATGGAAGAAGCGGCCGATGATGCCGCCCATGAAGCCCACCGGCAGAAACACCGCGACAATGGAGAAGGTGGTCGCCAGTACCGCCAGGCCGATCTCGTTGGTGCCGTCCAGCGCCGCCGCGCGATGGTCCTTGCCCATGAGGTTGTGGCGCACGATGTTCTCGCGCACCACGATGGCGTCGTCGATCAGCAGGCCCACGCACAGCGACAGCGCCATCAGCGTGATCACGTTGAGCGTGAAGCCGAACATGTACATCACGCCGAAGGTGCCGATCAGCGCGATCGGCAGCGTCAGCCCCGTGATCACCGTGCTGCGCCAGGAGCCGAGGAACAGGAAGACGATGGCCACGGTCAGCATGGCGCCTTCAAGCAGCGTCGAGCGGACTTCCTTGACGCTGCTGCGGATGCCGCGCGCGGCATCGTTGACCACGGTGAGCTGCACGCCCGCGGGCACCAGCTTGCGCACTTCGTTGGTCATCCTGATCAGGCCGTCGACGGTGTCCACGGTGTTCTGGCCCTGCGCCTTCACCACCGCGAGGAACAGCGCGCGCTTGCCGTCGAGCATGGCCAGGCTTTCCTGCTCTTCTTCGCCGTCGCGTACGTCGGCCACCTGCTCCAGCGTGACCGGCTGGCCGGCGCGGCGCGCCACGATGATCTTGCGGAAGGCGTCCGGCGTGAGCATGCGGCCCTTGATCTGCACCACCGTCTCGGTGGAGGTCGAGCGCAGTTCGCCAGCCGGCAGCTCCTGGTTCTCGTTGCGGATCGCGTCCATCACCTGGTTCACGCCGATGCCGAGTGCTTCGAGCTGGGCCGGGCGGATGCGGATCTCGACTTCGCGCTTGGTGCCGCCGACGAGGCTGATGGCGCCCACGCCGCGCACGGTTTCCAGGCGCTTGCGCACGATCTGGTCGGCGATCGTGGTCAACTCCCGCTGCGTGCGCTCGGCGCCCGGCGCGTTGGACACCGACAGGTAGAACACCGGCGCGTCGGACGGGTCGTAGCGCAGCACGCGCGGGTCCTTCACCTCGTCGCGGAACTGCGGGCGGATCAGCGCGATCTTGTCGCGCACGTCCTGCGCGGCCTGGCCGACGTCGACAGAGAGATCGAACTTGATCACCACCACCGAGGTGCCCTGGTAGGAGTGCGAAAAGATCTCGTCGATGCCGGAGATGGTGTTGACGATCTCCTCGATCTTGCGGGTGACGTCCGACTCCACCGATTCGGGCGCGGCGCCGGGATACTCGGTCTGCACCACCACGATGGGAAAGGTGATGTCCGGAAACTGGTCGACCGACAGCCGCTGGTAGGAGAACAGCCCCACCACGACGAAGGCCATCATCATCATGGTGGCCAGCACCGGGTTATGGATTGACAGGCGAGTGAACCACATGGCGGGCGCCCTATGCCTTGACCAGCTTGACGCGGCTGCCCGCGCGCAAGGTGCCGAGGTTGTTGCGCACCACCTGTGCGCCGGCCGACAGGCCGCCGGCGATCTCTACCAGCCCGCGCTCGTCGTCGCGGATGCCGGGCTTGACCTCTCGCTCGGCCAGCATGCCGTTCTCCACGGTGTAGACGAAGGCGCGCTCGCCGTCGCTGCGGATCGCGGTGGCCGGCACCGCCACCACGCCCGCGTGCTGGCCCAGCACCAGCGCGCCCTGCGCGAACATGCCGGCGCGCAGGCGGGCGCCGGGATTGTCCACGCGCACATAGACCATGATGCTGCGCGAGCCGGGCRCGGCCGAGGGATTGATGCGCACCAGCCTGCCTTCGAAGCGGCCGCTGCCTTCCACGTCGAGCCGCACGGCCTGGCCGATGGCGGCGCGCGCCACGTCGGCGGTCGGGATCGGCGCCTCCAGCTCCAGCGAGCGCAGGTCGACGATGTCGACCAGGCGCGTATCCGGCGAGACCTTCTCGCCCGGCTGCACCGCGCGCGCCGCCACCAGGCCGTCCAGCGGCGCCTTGACCACGGTATCGGCCAGCGCCTTCTGCGCGACGTCGAGCCCACCCTGGGCGGCATCGAGGTTGGCGCGCGCCACGTCGAGATTGCTCTGGTAGTTGTCGAATGCCGTCTTGGAGATGAAACCCTTGGCAACCAGCTCGCGGTTGCGCTCGAAGGTCTGCTTAGAGTTCTCGTACTGGCCGCGCGCCGCCAGCATCTGGCCGCGCGCCTGGGCTACCTTGGCCTGGTATTCGGTGGCGTCGATGCGCACGATGACCTGGCCGGCGCGTACGGCCTCGCCCTCGCGCACCAGCACTTGCTGCACCTCGCCCGAGACCTTGGCCTTGACCGAGGCCTGGTTGAGCGCGCGCAGCCCGCCCGACAGCGGCAGTGCAACGCGGAGATCCTGCGTGGCGGCTTCGGCCAGGTCGGAGTGGAGGAATTCCACCAGGCCTGGCGCGGCCGGCTGCACGGCCGCCGGGGCCGTGGCCGGCTTGCCGGTGCCGTTCTTGCGCACGGCCGCGGTGGCGCTGAGCACCGCGATCACGGCCACCGCGGCGAACGTGCCAATCAGTATCTTTGTGCGTCGGGTCATGCTGTCTCCGGCGGCCGCGCCGGAGAGTCCGCCGCGTCCTGCTGCGCTTGCGCTCGTGCGAGCGCTTCTAGTTGTTCTTGCCGTATCCGCTCCCAGACGTAGGGGCCGACCTTCGGCGGCAGCGGCGTATCGCGCGCGGCGCCGGTGGTGAGCCCGAACAGCAGCATCTGGAGCAGGTTGTCGATAAAGGCCTCGGGGTCGATCACGATGCTCGACGAAGCCCCGARGCCGCGTTGCCACAACACCAGGAACACCAGCGGCGCGCAGATCAGCGCGCTGTTGGGGTTGGCCGGCACCGCGCGCAACTCCCCGCGTGCCGCGCCTCGCGCCAGCACGCGCGCGAACAGCTCGTCGCCCGGTACCGTCACCTCCTCGTGGTAGAAACGGGCGATGTCGGGGAAGTGATTCGCCTCCGCCAGGACCAGCCTGGTCAGGCCTGCCACCGAGGTGGCGCCGATCAGGCCCCACCAGCCGCGCAGCAGTTCGCGCAGCAGCTCGGCGGTGGTGCCTTCGAAGGTCTCCACCAGGTCGACGCCCCGGGCCAGCGCCGGCCCCAGGTTCTCCCGCACCACGGTCTTGAACAGCTCTTCCTTGTTGGCAAAGTACAAATACACCGTGCCCTTGGACACACCTGCGGCGGCCGCGACATCTTCCAGGCGGGTGGCCGCATAGCCTCGCTCGACAAACAGTTCGAGCGCCGCGGCCACCAGTTCCTGCGGGCGCGCGGCCTTGCGGCGGGCCCAACGCTTGGGATTCGCCTCGGCCTTGTTCTGGTCTTGGGACTTGTTCACTGGGGCGCTGCGCACCTATGCCGGTGCGTTCTCCGCGGATTTTGCCAATAAATAACTCTTGGGTCAGTAATGTAGTGGAGTGGATTGGGGCGGTCAAGCTGGGGCATTCACGGTCTGGCGCCGCGGGCATGGGGCACAATACGGCCTGCCGGACGCCCGTCCGCGCCTGAACCTTTGCCATGTCCGTCCAGTCTGAACTTTCCTGCCGCCCGGATTGTGGCGCTTGTTGCACTGCGCCCTCCATTACGTCACCCATTCCGGGCATGCCGCACGGCAAGCCCGCCGGCGTGCCGTGCGTGCAGCTGCTGCCGGATCGCCGCTGCGCGATCTTCGGGCAGCCTTCGCGGCCGGCGTTCTGCGCCGGCCTCAAGCCCGCCGCCGACATGTGCGGCGACTCGCGGGGGCAGGCGCTGGCATGGCTGGCGCGGCTGGAGGCCGCCACGGCGCCCGCGCCGGCTGCCATTGCCCGCTGAACCGCAAAGGAAACCAACCCATGGTCATGATGAATCGCCGGCGCTGGCTGGCAGCAAGCGGTGCTCTCGCGTTCGCCGCGGCACTGGCGGGCTGCGCCATGTTCGGCAACGACTACACCTTCTCGCAAAGCCAGCTGCAGGCAGCGCTGGAGCGCAAGTTCCCATTCAACAAGCGCTATATGGAGCTGTTCGACATCCAGCTCGCCAACCCGCGGCTCACGCTCGACCCGGAGCGCAACCGCGTGAACGTGCAGTTCGATGCGACCATCGACAACCGCCTGTTCTTCGGCCAGCCGCTGACAGGGCGCTTCGCGCTCGATAGCGGCCTGCGCTACGACCCGCCCAGCCGCTCGCTGGTGCTGCAGGATCCGCAGGTCCAGCAGTTCGACATCGGCGGCCTGCCGGCGCAGTTCACGCGCCAGCTCAATGCGCTGGGCGGCATCCTCGCCGAGCAGCTATTGCAGGGCTATCCGCTCTATACCTTCCGTCCGGATCAGCTGCGCCTTGCCGGCTCCAGTGTCGAGCCCGGTACAATCACCGTTTTGCCCAACGGGATCAACGTCAAGATCAACCGTCCGTGAGTGCGCGTGCGCGCATGACGGGCGCGCGGCCAACGGTGGTCCGTACCCTGCGGCTTCCTTTTTTCCTTTTTCGTTTTCCTTCGCCCCACCAATCAGCATGGATATTGCGCTCGCCCTGAAAGCCGTGATCCTCGGCATCGTCGAAGGACTGACCGAGTTCCTGCCCATCTCCAGCACCGGCCACCTGATCCTGGCTGGCCAGTTGCTCGACTTCAACGACGAAAAAGGCAAGATCTTCGAAATCGTGATCCAGTTCGGCGCCATCCTGGCGGTGTGCTGGGAATTCCGCCGCCGCATCACCACCGTGGTGGGCGGCCTGGCCACCGACGAGAAGGCGCGACGCTTCGCCGTCAACGTGATCGTCGCCACGGTGCCGGCGATCGTGCTGGCGCTGGTGTTCGGCAAATGGATCAAGGCGCATCTGTTCAACCCGGTCACCGTGGCCACCGCCTTTATCGTCGGCGGCGTGGTGATCCTGTGGGCCGAATGGCGCGAGGCGCATCGCGGCCGGGTCTCCCACCCCGCAGGCAATGCCCTGCTGGAGGCCGCCAAGGCCGGCGCGCCGCGCATCGAGTCGGTGGATGACCTCAACTGGCGCGACGCCATCAAGGTGGGCCTGGCGCAATGTTTCGCGCTGATCCCCGGCACCTCGCGCTCCGGCGCCACCATCATCGGCGGCATGCTGTTCGGGCTGTCGCGCCAGGTGGCGACCGAGTTCTCGTTCTTCCTGGCGATCCCGGTGATCTTCGGCGCCACGGTGTACGAGCTTTACAAGGCGCGCGCGCTGCTGTCCGCCGACGATCTCGGTGTGTTCGGCGTCGGCTTCGTGTTTGCCTTCCTGTCGGCCTTCCTGTGCGTGCGGTGGCTGCTGCGCTTCGTGGCCACCCATGACTTCAAGCCGTTCGCCTGGTACCGGATCGTCTTCGGCGTGATCGTGCTGGTGACCGCCTACACGGGACTGATCGCCTGGCACGCCTGATCGCGCCAAGCCGCGGCCGCGCCTGGCCGTTCACGCGGGGCGCGACGCAAACAAGAAAGGCGTGGCCACTGGCCACGCCTTTTCTATTGGGCAAGCGGCCAGGCCTCAGGCCCGCTTGCGGAATACCAC
The DNA here is from genome assembly GCF_056397345.1 of Cupriavidus sp. 05N38. Taxonomy (NCBI): domain Bacteria; kingdom Pseudomonadati; phylum Pseudomonadota; class Betaproteobacteria; order Burkholderiales; family Burkholderiaceae; genus Cupriavidus; species Cupriavidus sp. 05N38. Next base: position 225,454 of record NZ_JBFTNF010000012.1, on the reverse strand, counting down.
GTCCCACACGCCATGGCCGAGCCGCACGCCGCGGCGTTCGAACTTGGTGACGGGGCGGTAGTCAGGCCGCGGCGCAAAGCCGCCGGCCGCATCCGACGTGTTCTCCAGCGCCGGTTCGCCCGACAGCACTTCCACCATCTGGTGGGCATATTCTTCCCAGTCGGTCGCGCAGTGCAGGTAGCCGCCCGGCTTGAGCCGGCTGGCCAGCACCTTCACCAGGGGCGCCTGCACCAGGCGGCGCTTGTTGTGGCGCTTCTTGTGCCAGGGGTCGGGGAAGAAGATATGGATGCCATCCAGGCAGCCGTCGGTCAGCATATGCGCGATGACCTCGACCGCATCGTGCGGCATGATCCGCACATTCCCGATGCCGCGCTCGCCGATCAGCTTGAGCAGGGCGCCCACGCCGGGCTCGTGCACCTCGCAGCCCAGGAAGTTGTCCTGCGGCCGCAACTGCGCGATATGCGCGGTGGTTTCGCCCATGCCGAAACCGATTTCCAGGATCGCCGGCGCGACGCGCCCGAAGGTGGCTTCCCAGTCCAGCGGCTGCGGCGCGTAGGGCAGGATAAAGCGCGGGCCGAGGTCATCGATGGCGCGCTGCTGCCCGGTGGAGGTCCGCCCGGCGCGGCGCACGAAGGAGCGGATGCGGCGCGGATGCGCCACGGCGGCGGCCTGGTCGGGCGCGTTGCCGGCCTCGTCGGCTGGCGTGGGGTCGGAACTGGGGTCTTGGGGAAGCATGGCAACAAAAAAGCCGCCGGGCGAAGCCTGATCGGTCAGTGACCAGGTGGCGAAGGCGGCTCGTATCAATCCGAGGTGGAGCGGGCGATGGGAATCGAACCCACGTCTTTAGCTTGGGAAGCTAAGGTAATGGCCATTATACGACGCCCGCAAGAGCCGGGATTTTACGCGGGATTCAGGCGGGAGCGCAAGCGGTGGAAGTGGGCGCGGCATGCGAAAGTGGATGCACTGCAACTCGGCTTGCTGGGTGCGCTGGCATCATTTTGGGCGGCGATGGAGGGCGGAATCCGGCATGCGTGTGCATGGCAATGTCCGCACCCTGTCCTTGCGATCGTAAGGCTGCGGAGAGGGAACTCCCATCTTTGTAGAGATGGTTCGGCATTTGAGGCTCGGCCGTAGAGGCCGACTATGCCTTTTCTATCGCGACCCACCACCTGGCAATCTGCTTCCCGGTGCGAATGGGTACTTTCGACCCGAAACGGGCGTCAACTCTGCTACCGGCGAATGGCCGCTGTTGCCATGCGTGCCCAGTTACTAGGCCTGGCCGTCCGGCCGACCGCTGACGGTCTGGTACGGGCCATCTGTTCCATCATCATTCGGTCAAGCACGAGGGTTTTTCGGAAAGCCCCTCCTATTCTCCATCGGGTGCGCGCTCCTTGAGGGTGGCTAGGGCGTCCATCAATCGCTTGGCATTCAGTTCATCCTCGACATAGATCTGCGCCAATGTCCGGCCGCCGGATGATCGAGGCTCGACCACGAACCAGTTACGCTTGCTGAACAGGCGCGTTTCAGCAATCGATCGGTAATATAGCCTGGTGGCTTTCCGAATGGACGTGGTAGTAACAGATGTCAAGCCAGGAGCGGACACAGCTCTGGCGCCGCTCCCGAACTCCACATACCGGTCCGTGACCTGGACTGACTCCGGACGCTTCTTGTCTGGCTGCTCGTACAGCACGCGCTCCACAATGACCTGAGGATTGCTGACGGTGGCGGGTTGGTAATCAATGCGGGTAGCACAGGCAGCCAACAGTAGGATCGGAACGAGTAAGCAGGTTCTCATAGCAGTGAGCGGAAGTTCGGGCGCAATTCTGAGTGGATTCTTGCGGGTTGTCACGCTTGTTAGGCGAGCAACTCCAGCATCCGCGTCTTTTACAATTGGAAGCGGCTATATCCAGCAGCCAAGAGCGCGGCACCTGCTTGCGACGAGTCGCGGTGGCGTGCGAGCCGCGCCTAACCCGTCGGGGAAAGCGGCCATTCGACACGGATGACGGTATGACTGTTCCTGGCCCGGACTCGGCTGCGAATGGCGACCGGCTCAGACCGCCCCGCTTCTGCCTCTGTGCGCCTCGGTAACCCTCCCATTTCTAGCAGTCTCTGGAAGTTGAGGCTAGGCCACGATGGCCGATCGTTGTTTCGGGTCATGCCGCCGAGCGCCATGTTCGGGCGCTCGTGATTGTAAGACCATAGCCATTTGGTGGCGTAATCCTGGAAGTCGCGGGCTGTCTCAAACAGTTAGTGCGCCAAGATGTACGGCGGCAATCCATGTACCCTGAGGGACACTCTTCCCGGATTTTTCCGGGACGTTACCCTGGCACCTTCTTCAGGTAGGCGGGTGCGTGGGGCGGGAGTCGGGATCACGCGGCGTGAACCGCCATGCGCGCCGCTACCGGTGCCGCCCCCTGCGCCCGCGGCTCCCGGGCGCCGTCGCCGATCCGGAACACGGCCACCGCCGCCGACAGCCTGCGTGCCTGCTCTTCCAGCGACCCGGCGGSCGCTGCGGCCTGTTCGACCAGCGCCGCATTCTGCTGGGTGACCTCATCCATCTGGGTGACCGCGACGTTGACCTGGTCGATGCCGGAGCTCTGTTCGGCGGCGGCGGCGGCGATCTCGTTCATGATGCCGCTGACGCGGGCGATGGCGCTGACGATCTCGGCCATGGTGGCGCCGGAGCGCTCGACCAGTCCGGCGCCCGCTTCCACGCGTGCGGTGGAGGCGTCGATCAGGCCCTTGATCTCTTTGGCGGCGCCGGCGCTGCGCTGCGCGAGCGAGCGCACCTCGCTGGCGACCACCGCGAAGCCGCGGCCCTGTTCGCCGGCACGGGCGGCTTCGACCGCGGCGTTCAGGGCCAGGATATTGGTCTGGAAGGCGATGCTCTCGATCACGCCGACGATCTCTCCGATCTTGCGCGAGTCGCCGACGATATGCTGCATGGTGCCGACCACCTGCTGCGTGAGTTCGCCGCCCTGGGCGGCCAGCCCCGAGGCGCCTTGCGCGAGATGGCTGGCCTGCCTGGCGTTCTCGGCGGTCTGTTTCACGGTGGAAGTGAGTTCTTCCATGCTGGCGGCGGTCTGTTCCAGCGATGCGGCTTGTTCTTCGGTGCGTTGGGAGAGATCGGTGTTGCCGGCGGAGATCTCGCGCACGCCGACGTTGATTGATTCGGTGCCGCCGCGCACGGTGCCGACCGTTTCGATCAGCGACGCCTGCATCTTCTGCAGGCCGGCGCTGAGCTTGCCCATCTCATTGTCGCTGTCGACCGGGACATGGCCGGTCAGGTCCCCGCTGGCGATGCGATTGAACTGCGCGATGGCGGCGTTGACCGGATCGACGATGGCGCGCATCAGCGCGGCACGCCCGAGCCACGACAGCAGCAGCGCGGCGGCGAGGCCGATGGCCACTGCCATGCTGACCGCCTTGAAGCGTTCCTGCGCCTCCTGGTAGCGCTGCGCGCCGCGCTCGAGCTGGAGCTTCTCCAGTGCCAGCATGGCCTTCTCATACGCACTGTAGAGCGGCGGCAGCTTGTGCGCCTGCTGCTGCAGGAAGGCTGGCTTGTCGCCTGCCTTGAGCGCCGCGAGCGCCGGCTCGACGCCTTCGCCGAGGAACCTGGCGCGCTTGTCCTGCATGTCCTTGATCAGGCGTTGCTCCTCGTCGCCGTTGCCGGCGCCGGCAAGGTAGTGCGCCTGGCGTTCGTTGGAGGCCTTCAGGTATTGGTCGGAGCGCTTGAGCACGGCGCTGGCGCCTTCCTGGTCGTTGAGCTCGGTGAGCGAGGCGTAGGTCGCGAGCGCCAGGCGCAGGCGCAGCAACTGCCCGGCGCTGCCTTCCAGGTCTGCCACCGCGGGCGTGTCGACGGTGTACATCTGCTTGAGCGATTCATTGCCCGCGCGCATGGACAAGAGTCCCGCCGCGGCCCCGACCACCAGGGCGAAACCGAAAAAGGCGACCATGAGGCTGAGATAGCCTCGGATGGACAGGTGCTTCAGCATTGTCTTCCTCTCGTTGAGTATGGCACTCGGCTTCCGTGTCGCCTGCACATGCGCCGGCGCATAGCACGGAGAACGCCTCTGATCATGGGGCGCTATTTCGGTCAACGGCGGGCCGGCGGAAAACTTGAAGCGGGAGGGCGTTGCCTCGTGCCGACGATGCGGAAGGCGGTCAGGCCACGATGCGCAGGCGGCAGGTCGCGGTTTCTTCCTGGCCGGGCGCGAGCCAGCGCAGGCCGGTGCCATGATGGATGGCATCGGGCAGGCCCAGCCATGGTTCCACGCAATAGAAGTCGGAATCGGCGTGCTCGGACCACGTGGTGACCGCGAACCAGGGGGCCGTCGCCGGAGCGGCGGCGACGTCAAGCTCGATCGCCAGCTTGCGCCCGCGCGGCGCCGTGGCGTCGGGCGGGATGGCAAGGGTGCAGGCGCGCGGCGCCGTGTGCGGCTCGCGCAGGACGTGGAAGGCGTCCTGCAGGCGGGAATCGTCGAGCCGATAGGCCGGAGCGCCGGGGCCGAGGTCCTCGGGCGAGCCGTCGGCGCGCTGGCGCATGCGCCGCGCGTCGGGCATATCCAGCACGGTGGCGCCGCGCACTTCGTGGGCGACGGCAAAATAGAAATGGTGGCCCGCGTAATACGGCAGCGGCTGCGCACCGGTATTGCGTGTGCGCAGCGTGGCCTCGATGCCGTCCTCGAGCAGGCGGTAGCCGGCCTCGAACGCGAATTCGAACGGATAGCCCGCGCGCGTCGCGTCGCAGGCTTGCAGTGTCATCGCGATGCGCCGGTCTGCCTCGTATTGCGAGACCGCGAACGGCAGGTCGCGAGCGAAACCGTGATTGGGCAGGGCGCGCACTTCGCCGCCGGCATCGCGCCACGCGCCCGGCACGCCATCGACAAAGTGCCGGGCAATGAACGGAAACAGCAATGGATTGCCGCCGCGCACGCGGGAAGGCTGGGACCAGTCGGCGCCGTCCGGCCAGAACAGGATGTCTTCGCCGCGATGCACCCAGCGCACCAGGCGTGCGCCCGCGTGCGGCGCGAGCAGCAGGTAATCATCCTGCCCGCCTACGCGGACCAGGTCCTGACCTTGGAAATTCGTGAGTGCGACGGCTTGCATGCGGTGTATCGTGTCCGGTGAGGGGACGACGAGAATGACGAGGGCAACGGCGCATCATAACCGGCATGGCACCGGCACCGCACCGGTGCCGGCTCCCGGCGAGCCGGGACGTTGCACGCCCTGCGCGAGTGCATGCGGCGGATTGCGCAAGGCAACCGCGGCGGGCACGGAGCCGGGCGCTTCACATTCGTCGCCGCGTTCGACCTTTGCCGCGCTGGCGCGGATGTTGCGTCGCCACGCAGCGCGTTCTCTCCCTAGCGAAAGGAGCTTGTCATGGCCGAGTCCACCAGCAAGTCCGGCAGCGCAACCGCCGGCGAGCCCGCCGCGGATTTTTCTCCCACGCGCTTCTCCCATGTGCGTCCGCAGGATACGGCCTTCGTCGACCAGGGCCTGCGCGACTTCTTCCTCTACCGCGACCTCGGCGTGGCCGATGCCACCGGCGGCAAGCTGCTGGTACAGCTCGTCAAGGCCAACCTCCCGCCCGAGCAGGGCACCGGCTGGCACCGGCACCAGGCGGCGTTCCATGTGGTGCTGATGCTCAAGGGCTGGGCGCGCTTCATGTACGAAGACAAGGAAACGCTGGTAGCCGCCGGCGACTGCGTGCACCAGCGTCCCGGCATCACGCACTACCTGTTCGACTATTCGCCCGACATGGAATACCTGGAGATCGTGGGGCCGGCCGACTTCGGCACGGTCGATGCCGAGGGTCCGTGCGCGGTGCCGCCGGTGACGCCATGGCCGGCGGACCGCACCGCCGCCTAGGAAGGAAGGGGCCCCTTCACCCGCTCATGTGCACGGTGTTGCGCACCAGCGGATAGACCTGCGCATCCCAGCGCTTGCCGTTGAACACGCCGTAGTGGCCGACACCGGTCTGCACATGATGCATGCGCATATAGGGCCGCAGGCTTTCGCACAGGTCCTGCGCGGCCATGGTCTGCCCGATGGCGCAGATATCGTCGCGCTCGCCTTCCACGGTCAGCAGTACCGTACGGTGGATGGCGCGCGCGTTCACGCGGCGGCCGGCCACGTCGAGCAGCCCCTGCGCCAGCAGGAAGCGCTGGAACACCATGCTCACGGTCTCGAGATAGAACTCGGCGCTGAGGTCCATGGTGGCGAAGTATTCCTCGTAGAACGTCTGGATCGCGTCGGCGCGCTTGTGCTCGCCGTTGGCGCGCAGGTCGTAGAGATCGCGGAAGGCTTGCTGGTGGCGCTCGCTGTTCATGCTCATGAAGGCCATGAGCTGCACGAAGCCGGGGTAGACCCGGCGCATCGCGCCGGCGAAGCGTAGCGGCACATGGCTGGTGAGCGAATTCTCGAACCACTCGATCGGCTGGCTGGTGGCCAGTTCGTTGACCTTGGTCGGGTTGATGCGCGCGTCGATCGGGCCAGCCATCAGGGTCAGGCTGGGCGGCTGCGCCGGGTCGTTGTCTTCCGCCATCAGGGCCACCGCCGCCAGCGCCGCCACGGTGGGCTGGCACACCGCCATCAGGTGCGTGCCGCCGCCGAGCACGTGCAGGAAGTCGATCAGGTGCTGGACGAATTCGTCAAAGCCGAAACGGCCGTGCATCAGGGAGATATCGCGCGGGTTGTGCCAGTCCGTGATGTAGACGTCATGGTCGCGCAACATGGTCTGCACCGTGCCGCGCAGCAGCGTGGCAAAGTGGCCAGACATCGGCGCGACCAGCAGCACGCGCGGCTGCCTGCTCACGCCGTGCTTGCGAAAACGCAGCAGTGAACAGAACGGCGTGCGCGCGGTGACTTCTTCCGTGACCTGCATCGGCACGCCATCCACGGTGACGCTGTCGATGCCGAAGGGCGGGCGGTGGTGCGTCAGCCGGCTCAACGCCAGCACCTCGCAGGCTGCGCGCGTGGCACGCATGGGATCGCAGCCAGCCATGCGTGGATTGGCGGCCAGCGACACCGCAATCATGTCGGCCAGGCCGCAGGCAGGCTGCATGAGGTCCGCGTAGCTCTGGTACACCTGATACAGCATGGCCGCCCCCCTTGTTATGCATTGACTTCATTCGCCGCAATATGCGTGCCACGGCGTATTGTTGGCATGAGGCTTGCGGGCTTGGGCCTGTGGAATGGCGGGTGACCTGTTCTGGTTCGTTTGCGGCGTGCACGCCGCGTGCGGCAAAGGCCCGCATCGCTGCTGCACCAGCGTGGCTTCATGCTGGTGCGGCCAGGCGCACCGCGCAGGTGCGGCGTCTTTTGTAGCGTATCCGGCGCGCGCGCAAGCAGGCGGACCGTGCCGCGATGCTCGCACCCGCGATGTACTACAACGTCATAGTAGAAGCAGCGGCCCGCGGCACATAGCAAGACATTGCAGCGGCATTGCATGGCGATACGCGGGGCGTGATTTGCACCAGAGGCAAACGAGCCGGCCCGCTGCGCAACGGCTCATCGGACTGGCAAGGAGGCGCGATGGCAAAGACGACCCTCACCATCAGCAGCAAGACATATTCGTCGTGGTCCCTGCGCGGCTGGCTGCTCGCGCGTTTCGCGGGGCTCGAGTTCGAAGAAGTGCTGGTGCCGCCGGACGACGCCGCGGCGCGCGCGGAAATCCTGCTGCTGTCGCCGTCGATCCTCGTGCCCCGCCTGTTCCACCAGGGCGTGACGGTGTGGGACACGCTGGCCATTGCCGAGTATCTCAACGAGATCAGCCCCAAGGCCGGGCTGCTGCCCGACGATCGCGCCGCGCGCGCGCACTGCCGCGCCATCTGCGGCGAGATGCATTCCGGCTTTGCCGCCATGCGCTCGGCCTTGCCGATGAACCTCAAAGGCCATTTTCCCGGCTTCAAGGTGTGGTCGCGCGCGCAGGCGGACATCGATCGCATCACGCAGATCTGGACCGAGTGCCTGACGCAATACGGCGGCCCCTTCCTGTTCGGCAAGCGCACCATGGCCGATGCGATGTACGCGCCGGTGGTGACGCGTTTCCTGACCTACGGCGTCGAGCTCGATCCGCAGCCGGTAGCCTACTGCAAGGAGATCCTCGCCATGCCCGAACTGCAGGAGTGGATCGCGCAGGCGCGCAAGGAACCGGACGAAATCAGCGAGCTTGAAGTGGAATTCTGAACGAGCGCTCTGCGCGCGCCGCAAAGCAAGGCGCCGGGCCGCAGCGACTGCGGCCCGGCGCCTCGCGCTTTCAGGCCGCCGCGGATGTGCCGGCGCGCGCGGCCAGGAAGCCTTCGGCGTAGGCGAAGTACCAGTCGAGCGTGTCCGGGTTGGCCATGGCGTCGCGATTGGCGATCTTGTCCGGGGCATGGCCAAGCAGCAGCTTCTTGATCGGCACTTCCATCTTCTTGCCCGACAGCGTGCGCGGCACGCCCGGCACCTGCAGGATCTCGTTGGGCACATGGCGCGACGACAAGGCGCTGCGGATGCGTGCGCGCATGGTCTCGCGCAGCGTTTCGTCCAGCACCAGCCCTTCGCGCAGCACCACGAACAACGGCATATAGGAATCGCGGCCGAGGTATTCGAGGTCCACCACCATGCTGTCGAGCACTTCCGGCAAGTCTTCCACCACGCGGTACAGCTCGCTGGTACCCATGCGGATGCCGTGCCGGTTGATGGTGGCGTCCGAGCGGCCATAGATGATGGCGCCGCCGTGCGCGGTGATCTTGATCCAGTCGCCGTGGCGCCACACGCCGGGGTAGGTGTCGAAGTAGCTGTCGCGGTAACGCTTGCCGTCGGCGTCGCCCCACAGGAACAGCGGCATCGACGGCATCGGCGCGGTGCAGACCAGCTCGCCGACTTCATCGATCAGCGCATGCCCGGCTTCGTCGAATGCTTCCACGCGCGCGCCCAGGCAGCGGCATTGCATCTCGCCAGAGTACACCGGCAGGATCGGGCACCCGGCCACGAAGGAGCCGGCGAAATCGGTGCCGCCGCTCATCGGCGCCAGCCAGATGTCGCTGCGCACATGGCGGTAGATCCAGTCGTAGGCCTCGGCCGGCAGCGGCGAGCCGGTCGAGCCGAGCGCGCGCAGCCGTGACAGGTCCGCCACGCGCGCGGGCTCGATGCCAGCCTTCATGCCGGCCGTGAAGAAGGCCGCACCCGCGCCGAAGGCAGTAACGCCCGCGGCCTCCACGAAGCGCCACAGCACGCCGGCGTCCGGGTAGGCGGGGTTGCCGTCGTAGAGCGCGATGGTGGTGCCCAGCAGCAGTCCCGCCACCTGCGCGTTCCACATGATCCAGCCGCTGCTGCTGTACGAGTGGAAGACATCGTCCGGGCCGAGGTTGTTGTGGAATGCCATGAGCTTGAGCTGCTCGATGACGATGCCGCCGTGGCCGTGCACGATGGGCTTGGGCATGCCGGTGGTGCCGGACGAGTAGACGATCCACAGCGGGTGATCGAACGGCACCGGCTCGATCGCCAGCGCCACGCGATGCGCCAGCACCGCCTGCCAGGCGTGGCGGCGCATGCCGGCGGGCAGCTCGACGTGGCTGGCCTGCCCGCGTGCCGGCAGCAGCACGATGTCGGTCAGCGAGGGCAGGGCGGCGGCCAGGTCGGCCAGCACCGGCGCGCGGTCGAAGTACTTGCCGCCGTACTGGTAGCCGTCCACGGCGATCAGCACCTTGGGCTCGATCTGGCGGAAGCGGTCGGTCACGGCCACCTGGCCCATGTCCGGGGCGCAGCCAGACCAGATCGCGCCGAGGCTGGCGGTGGCCAGGAAGGCGACCACGGTGGCGGGAATATTCGGCAGGTAGCCCGCCACTCGGTCGCCGCGCGTCACCCCCATGGCGCGCAGCGCGTGGGCGAGCGAGGCTACCTGTGCCTCGAGCGCATCCCAGCTCAGGTCTGTCACGCCGACGGCTTCGCCGGCAGAACGGATGGCGGCGCGCTGGCGCGCGGTGCCGCTGCCTGCGTGGCGGAACACCTGTTGCACGTAATTGAGGGTGGCGCCCTCGAACCAGCGTGCGCCGGGCATGGCGGGATCGCCGAGCACGCGTGCGGGCTCGGTGTCGAAGCGCAGGTCGAAGTAGGCGCGGATGGCGTCCCAGAAGGCTTCGAGGTCGGTTACCGACCATTGCCACAGGGCCGCGTAACCGTCAAAAGCGAGGCCGCGCTCGCTCGCCAGCCAGCGCATGAAGTGCGCGATATGGCTGTCGTCGCGGAACGCCGGCGACGGCGTCCACATCAGTCTCCCTTCTTCAAGGGTGGTCATGTCTCCTCCTCGGGTCCGTCTTTCGCGGACGTGCGGATGGTTGGGTCTTGGCTCGGTGCCGCGGCGGCAGCGCTGCCGCGTGCGGCTTTGCATGATCTTACATGCTGCGTCCCTTTGCGCTGGCGCGGTCCTCGAAAAGCGAGTCCCACAGGCCATCTATGCGCGCCTTCACCGCATCGTCCATGCGGATCGGGCGGCCCCATTCACGGGTGGTCTCGCCCGGCCACTTGTCGGTCGCGTCGATGCCCATCTTGGAGCCGAGCCCAGAGACCGGGGACGCGAAATCGAGGTAGTCGATCGGCGTGTTGTCGACCAGCACCGTGTCGCGCGACGGGTCCACGCGCGTGGTGATGGCCCAGATCACTTCCTTCCAGTCGCGCACGTCGACGTCGTCGTCCACCACCACGATGAACTTCGTGTACATGAACTGCCGCAGGAAGCTCCACACGCCGAACATCACGCGCTTGGCATGGCCGGCGTACTGCTTCTTCATGCGCACCACGGCCATGCGGTAGCTGCAGCCCTCGGGCGGCAGGTAGAAGTCGGTGATCTCCGGGAACTGCTTCTGCAGCAGCGGCACGAACACTTCGTTCAGCGCGACGCCCAGGATGGCCGGCTCGTCGGGCGGCTTGCCGGTATAGGTGGAGTGGTAGATCGGGTCGCGCCGCATGGTGATGCGGTCGATGGTGAAGACCGGGAACCAGTCCTGCTCGTTGTAGTAGCCGGTGTGGTCGCCGTAAGGGCCTTCGAGCGCATGCTGGTAGCCGCTGGGATGGTTCGGGTCGGGCTGGATATGGCCTTCGAGCACGATCTCGGCCGAGGCCGGTACGCTCAGTTCGGACAGCGTCGGCGTGATGCAGCCCGCCAGGGCGGTGCGGCTGCCGCGCAGCAGCCCGGCGAACTGGTACTCGGACAGGGTGTCCGGCACCGGCGTGACSGCGCCSARGATGGTGGCGGGATCGGCGCCCAGCGCCACCGCGATCGGGAACGGCTTGCCCGGACTGGCGAGCGCGTGTTCACGGAAATCCAGCGCGCCGCCGCGATGGGCCAGCCAGCGCATGATGACCTGGTTGCGGCTGATGACCTGCTGGCGGTAGATGCCCAGGTTCTGGCGCTTCTTGTGCGGGCCCTTGGTAACCACCAGGCCCCAGGTGATCAGCGGCGCGGCATCCTCGGGCCAGCAGGTCTGGATCGGCAGCCGCGCCAGGTCCACGTCGTTGCCTTCCCAGACCACCTCCTGGCAGGCCGGGCTGCCGACGCGCTTGGGCGCCATGTCCCACACTGACTTGGCCAGCGTGAAGAGCTTGCCGGCTTCGCGCAGGCCGCGCGGCGGCTCAGGCTCCTTGAGGGCGGACAGTACGCGGCCGATGTCGCGCAGGTCGGCCAGGCTTTCTGCGCCCATACCTAGCGCAACCCTGCGTGTCGTGCCGAACAGATTGGCGAGCACGGGCACGCTATAAGTGTGTCCAGGCCGCCGGGGATCGCTCGGGTTTTCGAACACGACTGCCGGTCCTTCTGCCCGCAACAACCTGTCGCAGATCTCAGTCATTTCCAGGTTGGGCGACACCGGCGCGCCGATTCGCTTCAGTTCGCCAAGGCCTTCCAGTTGGCCGATGAAATCGCGCAAGTCGTTGTATTTCATAGTGAATTGTGTTGATGCCCAGGCGCGGCGACGCGCTTCTTCGGGCAGTGAGTGCGTGTTAATCATCACATGGGCACGGCGAGACGCAAATAAATCGCCCTGTTTTACATGCCCAAATTGTAAATTTTTTTGCCTTGTCCACTGCGGCGGCGATAGCCCCGATGCTTTACCAGCACTGACTTTGCCCCAATCCACGGCATGTCAAAGTGATGGAAAGGACTTTGTTACATATAGCTTTTAGTTATTATTTTGCCAAACGTTATTCTTGACGAGGTATAAAAGCGTTCCTACAATCCGGTTCTGCTCGTTGGAGTGTTGCGTTGCAGCACATTTTTTTCGGCCCTGTCAAGGGGCTGGTGAAGAATCATCCATATCTGATCATCTAAGCGGAATCGCCTGAGCAAGGGCGGATCCGGATCGACTGCCCCGGCGCTGACCGGGTGCATTGAGTAGTTCGCGGCAGGGCAGGCTCCCCCAAGAGCCTACCCTGTTTCCCGTTGGGCGCATGGGGAGCGCCCACCAACAGGTGCTGGCAGCCTTTGCTGGGCAGTGCAGCATCCTTACTTTGAGTACGCGGTCATCGGCGTGGTGCGTTTCGGCGCGGCACGATGCGGACGGCGGATGGAGGTAAGTATGAGTGGTTGGAAAACCCTTCATCTTCCCGGTGTCGGACGGGCATTGCAGGTCCGTTTCAGACAACCGGTTCCCGGGGTGAGTCGGGCATTGCAGGTCCGTCTCGCACACCGGGTCGCCGGCCGCGCCTTCCGGGGTGGCCGCGCAACACTGAAGTACGCCCTGAACAGTCTCGGGGTGGTGTCTGTAGTCGCAGCGGTATCGCTGGCTGTCAGCCAGGAATGGCGTACTGCACTGGCCGGCGCGCTGGCCGGTGAGGAAGCGCCTGCGGTGCTGATGGAAGCCGCGGTGCCGGCCGCCACGGCCGACGTGGCCGCGGCCAAGCTCGGCCTGGCGCCGTCGCCGATGCTGTCCAAGGCCGCGGGCCTGCCGACGGTGTCCGGCACGGACGACTGGGGCCAGCAGCCGGCCGGCAAGGTGCCCTCCGTGGCCCACCTGGCCGCGCAGATCCCGGCACAGCGCGTAGCGCTGGACGCCCGCAACCCGGCCACGCTGGGCAGCGCGCGCGAACAGGCCGTGGTGGCGGACTATATTGCCCGCAAGTACCGCGTGGCAGCCCAGGCAACCGTGCAACTGGTGAAGGCCGCGTACCTGACCGGCCGCGAGGTCGGTATCGATCCGCTGCTGATCCTGGGCGTGATCGCCATCGAGTCCAGCTTCAACCCATATGCCGAGAGCGGCGTGGGCGCGCAGGGCCTGATGCAGGTCATGACCAAGGTCCACCAGGACAAATACGAGGCCGTGGGCGGCGTGGCAGCCGCGCTCAACCCGTACGCCAATATCAAGATCGGCGCGCTGGTGCTGAAGGACTGCATCGCCCGTGCCGGTTCGCTCGAAGGCGGCCTGAAGTTCTACGTGGGTGCGACCAGCAACACCGATGGCGGCTATGGCGCCAAGGTGCTGGCCGAGCGGGCCCGCCTGCGCCAGCTCCCGGGCGTGCGCAGCGCGCCGGAGCCTGCCAAGCCGGAAGTCACGGCCGACGCCGATGCCAAGGCGCAGGCCCAGGCGGTGCACAACCAGGGTACCGCCGGCGACAAGCTGGAAGCCGCGGGCAATGTGCCCAAGAGCGCCTGATACGTCGCCTGGCCATGCATCGACAAGAAAAGCACCCCTCGGGGTGCTTTTCTGCTTTTTGCTCTTTGCTTTTTGCTTTTCCCGCCGCGCGCCAGCGCGGCCGGGCAGCGGGCAAGGCGTCAGGCGAAGAACTTGCGCAGCCGCGCCATGGCTTCCTCGATGTTTTCCATCGAGGTGGCGTAGGAGATGCGGATATAGTCGCTGGCCGTGTACGGCCCGAAGTCCTGTCCGGGCACCATGACCACGCCGGCATCGCGCAGCATGGCCTGGGTCAGGCTGTCGGCGTTGCCGGCGGCGGGGTGGTTGACGCCGCGGCAGTCCGCATAGATATAGAAGGCGCCGTCCGGCTTGACCGGCACCCGCAGCCCGATGGATTCCAGCGCCGGCACGACGGCATCGCGGCGGCGGCGGAACTCTGCCTTGCGCGCATCGTAGATGGCCAGCGCCTCGGGCGTGAAGCAGGCCAGCGCGGCATGCTGGGCGACCGCAGAGGCGCAGATGAACAGATTCTGCGCCACCTTCTCGAAGGCCTCGACCAGTTCGTCGGGCACCACCAGCCAGCCCAGGCGCCAGCCAGTCATGTTGAAGTACTTGGAGAAGCTGTTGACGGTGATCACGTCGTCATCCAGGCTCAGCGCCGACACCGGCGGCGCGTCATAGGACAAGCCCTGGTAGATCTCGTCGACGATGGCGAAGCCCTGGCGGGCGCGCACGGCCTTGAGGATGCGATCGAGTTCGGCCGGCAGGACCGAGGTGCCGGTCGGGTTGGAGGGCGAAGCCAGCAGCACGCCGCGCGTCTGCTCGCCCCAGTTGGCCTCGACCTGGTCGGCCGTGAGCTGGAAGCGCTGTGCCGGACCGCTAGGAATCATCTTCGCGCGGCCGTCGAAGGCTGCCACGAAATGGCGGTTGCACGGGTAGCTGGGATCCGGCATCAGCACCTCGGCGCCGATTTCGACCAGCACCGCGCAGGCCAGCAGCAGCGCGCCGGAGGCACCCGCCGTGACGATCACGCGGCGCGCGGGGATGTCGATCCCGTAGGTGGTCTTGTAGTAGCCGGCGATGGCCTCGCGCAGCGGCGCGATGCCGAGGGCGCCCGTGTACTGGGTGACGCCGCGCCGCATGGCCGCCTCCGCCGCCTTCAGGACGGGCTCGGCCGCCGTAAAGTCAGGCTCGCCGATGCCCATGTGGATGATGTGCCGCCCGGCACGTTCCAGGTCGGCAGCCTGCTTGGCCAGCTCCATCACGTGGAAGGCGTCGATATTGGCGAGGCGGGAGGCGGTGGCGAGGCGCTGCAGGTCCATGGCGGAAAAGGCTCGGTTGAGGGCGCGGTTGGCCCCGTAGTCGGTTCGGGTGCGGGAGCACAGGCTCCAGCTCAAGTAAAAACACCCGCCTGAAGCGGGTGTCGTTGTGGCAGGCGCGGGCGCCGCAGTGCGGCCCCGGCTGCCTTGCTCAGCGTCGGGCGGCCAGTTCGGGTGCGCGCACCTGGGCGGCCAGCTTGTCCAGCACGCCATTGACGTACTTGTAGCCTTCCACGCCGCCGAAGGTCTTGGTCAGCTCCACGGCCTCGTTGATGACGACCTTGTAGGGGATGTCGACGCAGTGGACCAGCTCGTAGCTGCCGATCAGCAGCGCGGCGCGCTCCACCGGCGAGAGCTCGTCCACCGGGCGGTCCAGGAACGGTGCGAACACCCCCGTCAGCGTGCTTTCCTCGCGGATCGCGCCGTTGAGCAGGGCGTCGAAATGCTCGCGGTCAGCCTTGTTGAAGCCTTGTGCCTCATGCAGGTGCGCCTGGATGGCGCCGGTGTCGTTGCGGTTCAGCAGCCACTGGTAGAGGCCCTGCAGCGCGAGCTCGCGCGAGCGGCGGCGGGCGCTCTTGGGTGCCGCCTTGGGCTCGGACTTCGCCTCGGACTTGCCTGCGGGCTTGCCGGCCGGGTTGCTGCTCTCGGGCGCATCACTCATCGTCGTCCTCGTCTTCGTCCTCTTCCTGGCCGCGCAGCGAATCCAGCGCGGAAACCAGGTTGGCCATCTCGACCGCGGCACGGGCGCAGTCGCGGCCCTTCTCGCGGGTGCGGGCGTGCGCCTGGGCGTCGGTGTCCACGGTCAGGATGCCGTTGGAAATGGGCACGTTGAAGTCCAGGCCCACGCGGGTGATGCCGGCGCCCGATTCGTTCGAAACCAGTTCGAAATGGTAGGTCTCGCCGCGTACCACGGCGCCCAGCGCGATCAGGGCGTCGAATTGGCCGCTTTCGGCCATCTTTTGCAATGCCAGCGGCACTTCCAGCGCGCCGGGCACGGTCACCACGAGGGTATCTTCGCCTTCGATGCCCAGCTTTTCCAGCTCGGCGACACAAGCTTCGCGCAGTTCTTCGCAAACCGGCTCGTTGAAGCGGGCCTGAACGATGCCGATGCGCAGGCCTTCGCCTTCGAGGTTGCTGGGGTAGAAACCGTGATCCATCTTGTATTCTCCTGGGTTCGGTTCGCGGCTGCCGCGGTTCGGAAAGGGGCGGCCGCTGGTATTCGATATTTCAGTCTGCCTGGCCGCGCATGGGCTGGTACCCGGTCACTTCCAGGTCGTAGCCGGTCATGCTCGGCATCTTCAGCGGCGAAGCCAGCACGCGCATCTTGCCCACCCCGACGTCCTTGAGGATCTGGGCGCCCGTGCCGTAGGTACGCAGGTCCGGCTTCTGGCGCGGCCGCTCCTGGGGCGTGTCGAGCGCTGCAAACTGGGTGAAGAGCTGCTGGGCGGTATCGCCGCAGTTCAGCAGCACCATCACGCCATGCTCGGCCTCGGCGATGGCTTCCAGCGCGGCCGGCACGCTCCACGAATGCGTAGTGCACGACACTTCCAGCAAGTCCAGCGTGGACAGCGGCTCGTGCACGCGCACCAGGGTTTCGCGCTCCGGCCGCGGTTCGCCCTTGACCAGCGCCAGGTGGGCGCGGCCGCTCGGCTTGTCGCGGTAGATGATGCTGTGGAAGGTGCCATACGGGGTCTGCATGGCGCGTTCGCCGGCGCGCTCGACGATGCTCTCGGTCCGGCTGCGGTAGTGGATCAGGTCGGCGATCGTGCCGATCTTGATATGGTGTTCTTGCGCGAACTCGATCAGGTCGGGCAGGCGCGCCATGGTGCCGTCGTCCTTCATGATCTCGCAGATCACGGCAGCCGGCGTCAGGCCGGCCAGGGCGCCCAGGTCGCAACCGGCTTCGGTGTGGCCGGCACGGATCAGCACGCCGCCCGGCTGCGCCGTGAGCGGGAAGATATGGCCCGGCTGGACCAGATCCACCGCGCGGGCATCCTTGGCTACCGCGGCCTGTACGGTGCGTGCGCGGTCAGCCGCGGAAATCCCCGTGGTCACGCCCTCCGCGGCCTCGATCGAGACCGTGAAGTTGGTGCCATGCACCGTGCCGTTGCGGCTGACCATGGGTTGCAGGTCCAGCTGGCGGCAGCGTTCGGCGGTCAGCGTCAGGCAGATCAGGCCGCGCCCGTACTTCGCCATGAAGTTGATTGCCTCGGGTGTGACGAAATCGGCAGCCAGGACCAGGTCGCCCTCGTTTTCGCGGTCTTCCTCGTCGACCAGGATGACCATGCGGCCGGCACGGATTTCGGCAATGATTTCTTCGGTACGGGCGATTGTCATGGATGGCAGGCTGGAGAACTGGCTGAAATTGGGGCGGAGTGCTTTGAAATTCGGGGCGGGATGGGATTGCTGGCCGGCTGGCGGGGCGCGTTGGCCGGGTTTTCGGAAAAAACCGGCCGGCCGCGCCAGCGGTCTGGCCCAATATTGTACGTCAAGCCGGCGCCGCGGGGCGCGGTGCCGCCGGCTGTCGGCTCGGTTCGGGACTCAGCCGGCCTTGGGCGCGCTCATCATGCGCTCCACGTAGCGCGCGATCAGGTCGATTTCCAGGTTTACGCGGGCGCCTGCCTTCAGGTCCTGCAGCGTGGTGACTTCGATGGTGTGGGGGATCAGGTTGATCGAGAACGTGCAACCCTGCGCGTCGTCGCTGACCTTGTTGACGGTCAGCGAGACGCCGTTGACCACCACGGAGCCCTTGTACGCCAGATAGCGGCCGAGTTCGCGCGGGGCGCGGATGCGCAGTTCGTGGGACTCGCCCACCGGGGCGAAATGGACGACCTCCCCGAGGCCGTCGACATGGCCGGACACCAGGTGGCCGCCGAGGCGGTCGGCCAGGCGCAGTGCCTTTTCCAGGTTGACGCGGCCCGGGCGGTCCAGGCCGGCGGTCTTGTCGAGCGATTCACGCGACACATCTACGTCGAAGGCGTCGCCATCCAGCGCGATCACCGTCATGCAGGCGCCCTGGATGGCAATGCTGTCGCCGAGGATGACATCGCTCAGGTCCAGTCCGGTGGCGCGCACGCGCAGGCGCACGCCGGCGGTTTCACCGGCAGCCAGCGGGGAAATGGTTTCGATGCGGCCGACGGCCGCGACAATGCCTGTAAACATGGTCAGTGCGGGATGCAAGGGGAAAACACGCATGCTAGCAGGTGCGCGGCCAGTTCGTTTTCCCGGCACGCGGCGGTGGCCGTGGCCGCGCCGCCGCCCGGCGCCTGAACGTGATCGCTGCCCGGCACCTAGACGTGGTCGGCGCGGCGGGCGATCAGGCGCAGGTCTTCGCCGACCATGCGCACGTCGTGCCAGCGGAAGGCCGCGGCATCCTGCAGGCGCGCCAGCGGCGGCAGGTTGAACATGCCCTGGGCATCGCCCAGCAGCTTGGGAGCCAGGTAGACCAGCAGTTCGTCGACGCAATGCTCGCGGATCAGCGAGCCGTTGAGCTTGAAGCCGGCCTCCACATGCAGTTCGTTGATGCCGCGCTTGCCCAGTTCCTCCAGCATGCGGCGCAGTTCTACCTTGCCATGCGGATTGGGCAGCACCACCACCTCGGCGCCGCGGGCTTCCAGCGCCCGCCGGCGGGCAGCGTCGTCGAAGGCGCAGAAGACCAGCACCGGCTTGGCGAAATCGCCGGTGTCCGGCGTGAGCAGGCGCGCATCCAGCGGGATCTCCAGCCGCGAGTCGACCACCACGCGTTGCGGCTGGCGCGGCGTTTCGATGGCGCGCACGTTGAGCTGCGGGTTGTCGTCGCGCACGGTGCCGATGCCGGTGAGGATGGCGCTGGCGCGCGCGCGCCAGGCATGGCCGTCGTCGCGCGCCGCCTGGCCGGTGATCCACTGGCTGGTGCCGTCGTGCAGCGCCGTGCCGCCGTCGAGCGAAGCCGCCACCTTGACCCGCACCCAGGGCAGGCCGCGCGTCATGCGAGAGACAAAGCCGATATTGAGTTCGCGCGCTTCCTTTTCCAGCAGCCCGCAGCGCACGTCGATGCCTGCTTCGCGCAGGCGCTGCAGGCCACGCCCGGAGACCGAGGGATTGGGGTCTTCCATGGCAGCCACCACGCGGGCGATGCCGGCGCGCGCCAGCGCATCCGCGCACGGCGGCGTACGACCGAAGTGGCTGCATGGCTCGAGCGTGACGTAGGCCGTCGCGCCCGCCGGGTCGTGGCCGTTTGCCGCGGCGTTCTTGAGCGCCTGGATTTCCGCGTGGTCCTGCCCGGCCGGCTGGGTGAAGCCCTGGCCGATGATCTTGCCGTCCTTCGACAACACGCAGCCGACGCGCGGATTGGGCGTAGTGGTGTACATGCCCCGCGCAGCTAGCGCGAGAGCCTGTGCCATGGCTGCGTGGTCGGTGTCAGAGAACATGAGGCTAGGGTGTCGCTCGCGGCGCGTTGGGTGGGGATCGGTCTCGGCAACAGGATACCCGGGCGTCCGGATGTCACGATGTCACTGTGGATCGGGCTGGGCGGCGCCGTCGCAGTCGGCATCCCGTCCCGGAGTGCAAAGGCGAACCCGGCCATGCGCGCCGAGCCTCAGCTGCCGTTGTTCACCGCGGCAGGACACGGTGAAGGTGGCGGCAAGGAAACCACCCTGCTCTGAGCGAGAGTATCCCACAGCTGTCATGCGCAGCGTATTGTTGCCTTGCGCCGTAGAGCGCAGGCCGATCCGCAGGCAGGCGCTGCGCATTTCCACCACCGCAAGCGGCGGTGCGGCGTGTTCGCCCGCCGTCACCACGCTCAAATGCCAGCCGCGGTCGAGCGTCGTGGCACCGGGCAGCGGCGCGAGTATCACGTCGCTGCGCCTGGCCACGGCGGTGGCGCGCGCCAGCGCGAGCGAGCCGGCCAGGCGGTCCGCCGCCAGATCGACCTGCTGCCGCGCCACCATGTGCTGCAACGACGGATAGGCCGCCCCGGCAAGGATGGCAAGCACGGCCAGGCAGGCCAGGAGTTCGGCAAGCGTGGCGCCGTGCCACGGGCGCCACGCCAGCGGTCGCCCCATCGCTCAGCAAACCGGCGGTAGCGGCACCGCTTCGGCGGCATGCGCTGGATGTGCAAGCCATTCGCCCGTGCTGCGCAGGATCAGCGTGCCGCATGGCGCATCGGGCCGTTGCGGCACGGCGCGAAGCTCGACGCAGCGCTCCAGCTCCCCGCCCGGGCAAGCACCGGCACTGATCAGATGTCGGGAGCGCGCCGGCGGTGCCGGCACGGGGCGCGGCCACTTGCCTGCCACCTGTCCGCCGCCGGGCTCGGCTGCGAAGGTCATGGCGGCCAGCGCGTGGCGTTCCAGTTCCAGCATGCCGCCAAGCAAGGCGCTGCGCGCCTCGGCGCGCCAGCCGCGCTCCAGGTGCTGGTGCCAGGCGGGCACGACCATGGCGGCGAGGATGCCCAGGACGGTCAGCGTGACCAGCAATTCGAGCAGGGTAAAACCGGTTGGGCGGGGTCTGTGCGACATGAGCGGTTCTCCGGTTGCGGACCGGCGCACCACGGGATGCGCGACGGGCGGTGAATGAGGAGGGGAGGGGAGGTGTGGCGTGCCGTTTCAAGGGGCGCCCGCGCGGATCAGCTCCCGCCAGCGCAGGCGGCCGGTGCGGCGGCTGGCCACCGTGCTGGCGAGTTGCGTGGCACGGCCCGCCTCAAGGGACCAAAGTGTCAATGTCACCGTCGCGCGCGCGCCTAGGCCAGGCCCGCTCGGCGGTGCCGGGGAAAGCGGCGTGGCGGCAAGGCTGATCGCGGCGTCCGCACCGACGGCTTGCCCGCGTGGCGGCTGCACGAGGGGCTTGCCGGGCGGGGCGGCATCTCCGCTCAGCGCGCGGAGCAGGTAAGCCCGCTGGCGTGCGTCGGGCGTGCGCGTAACCAGGGCCAGGTGACCCGGGGCGGCGGGCAGGATCCGCTCCAGGCGCTCGCCGGGGTTGGCAAGCACTCGTTTCCAGCCGCCCGTGGCTTGCGCGTTCGCCGAGGTGGCAGGCTCGAACACGGCGGCGACATCGCCGCCGCTGCCGTACACCACGAGATGGCCGCCGGGCGCGCTGATGATCTCCGGCGCCACGGGTATGGGCGGTGCCGCTTGCTGCGAGGCGCGCGTATCCAGGCGGTGCTGGCAACGGCCGTCCTCCCCGAGCCACGGCGCTGGCCCGCGCAGGTCGAAGCGCCAGAGGCGGCCGGCGTCATCCACGGCATAGGCTGCCACGGCCAGCCCGCCAGCATCGGACAGCACGGTCGCGGCGAGCAGCGCCGTACCGGCCGTGCCTGCCCCGCAGCCGCTCGCGGGCAAGCGCAGGCGTTGCACGGCGTACTTGCCGAGCCACGGGGTGTGGGCGGGTTTGTCCAGTGGCAGCAGCGCGAGTCCGCCCGGCGCCAGCGGCACCATCGCATACCATCTGTTCCCGTCAGGCGCGGGCAGGGCCAGCGCCCGGATCGGCCCCGCGGGCGCCAGCGGAAGCGCGGGGGAGGCATGGGCTTCCCACAGCGGGCCGAGCGGGGGCTCGAGCGCGGTATCGGTGATATCGAGGGCGAACACGGCGGCCGGGGCCTGCTGCCCCGCCTGCCTCGCCTGCCCCGGGCGGGCGGCCGTGATTGCTGCCATGCCGCACAGCAGCACAGTTCGCCAGCGTCCCGGTCCGAGCAGGACATCGGCGGCCTCGGGGAATGGGCAGGGAACCTGGGCTGGCCGGTTGGCGGGGGCTGACAGCGTTCCTCGCGCGACTGGTCCCGATGGTGCCGCCTGGCCCGGCAGGACGCCTGGCGCGTAAGCCAGCACTTCCTCGCCGGTGCCGGCATCGAAGGCATGCAGCAGGCCGCCGTGTGTTCCCAGCCAGACGAGGGCGGGGCGGGCCGCATGCTTGCGGGCAAACCTGGCGTGGCCGGGGCGGCCTGGCATCCATGCCGGCGGCGGCACGAGAACTGGCTGCGCACCGGTCGGGCTGCGGGCCAGGGGCGCCCGACGCAGCCTAGCCAGATGCCGTGCCGCGGCGCCATCCACGTCCGGTTGCGCGGAGAGCAGCCGGCGTGAATCCGGATCGCGCGCGGCAAGCCGTGCTCCGGCTTCCCAGGCGGGCAGGAAGGGCGCAGGCAAATGCGGAGGTTGCTTCGCAGTCGTGGCCGGACGGACAAGGGCGAGCAGGCGGCCGGTCCCGGGCTGCTGGCCGGGCTCCGCTATATAAATGAGCGACTGCCGCGACGCCGTGACGGAGCCCTGCACCGCGCCGGCGCCGAGACCGGCGAAGAAGGCGACCAGCAGGCCGCAGCCCAGGACAGCGCGCCTCATGGCTCGAATTCCGTCTGCAGCAGCCTGCGCACCGCCCGGTCGCGCCCGGCGCCAAGCGCGGTGATGCGAAAGCGCAGCCGCGGGCCGCCGCTCGCATACCCTGGCGTCAGCCATTYGCCGGCTGGCCGCTCGTGGAGCAGCTCGACCACGTAGCGCGGCAGCGCATTCGCGCCAGCGACGTCTGGCGGCAGCACCGGCAGCGTGGTCCCCGTGAAAGCGCCCATGGCGAYGCCGGTGGCCACATCCGCTCCGCGCGCATCGAGCCAGTCGTCCCAGGCCGGCGGCAGGCCCACGCCGGGCCGGCACAGCCCCAGCCGCGGTCCCTGCCCGCACTGGCCGGCCGGCGGCCACGTGCCCAGCCGTGCATCCGCGCCGGCGTTGCCGGCGCGCAGTGCCTGCAGCAGGTCGGCCTCGGCGTCCAGCAGACCGGTCTCAGCCGCACGGAAGGCAATTTCGCGATCGAGCTGGTAGGTGCCGATCTGCCGTGCGGAGAGCAGGAAATGCAGGCCAGCCACCATGGCGGTTGCGGTGAGCAGCAACATCGTGGCGGTCAGCATCAGCGTCGTGCCGCCGGCGGCACGGTGCCGCGCGTTCAACAAGGGCAGCATCAACATACCGCTGCCGCGCAAGGCACGGCATTGCGCAGCCGTACCGAGGCCGAGAACACGCGCCGCATCACACCCGGCCCCGCGGGCGGCTGGAATACCGTGTCGCCGCCCTGGACATCGGGCGTGGGCGGAAACAGCACGAGCCGCTGCCCCCCAGCTGCCTGCGGCAGCGGCCGCTCGCCGCGCAAGACCAGCGCCACCTGCACCGCCAGTACCCCGCGCCATGCAGACGTTCCCCGCCGGTTCAGTTCCTCGGCGCGCAGGAAGGTGTCCGGCTTGCCGTCGCCGCTGGTGTCGATGCCGTAGCGCAGCTGCATGGCCTCGACGCCGCGCACCAGCGCGCCCGATGTCCAGCTGCCAGCCTGCACCTGCCCGCCGCGCCGGCTTGCATAGCGGCACAGTAGCTGCGGCTCGCCATCGGCGCCAATGGCGACGTAGAGCAAGTTGGCGCCCGCATACGCCGTGGCGGGCGCTGCGCCGGCCGCATCGCCCACGCTTTGCGCCGCCAGCGCATAGCCRCTGCAATCCACCATGGTCCGGTCCGGCACGGTCGGCTGCAGTTCGCGTCCGCTGCCACTGAAGCGCACCAGCAACGCGTCGCTGCCATTGACGCCGCTGCGCGCGCAACTGGGGACGGCGGCGATGCCGGGCTGCCCGCAGTCGTCGCGCCCGGACAGCGCCGGCGGCGCATCGGCGGGATCCGGCGCGGCGTCCGGCAGCCAGCCGGCGTGGTGGACCAAGTGCGTGACGATGGCGAGCGCACGCTGGCCGCGTTCTTCCAGCAGCACGAGATCGACCGCGGTGCGATAGGCGGCCTGGGCCATATGAAGGGCCGACATCGCCAGCGCGCTAACCAGCAGGCCAAGGGTCAGGCCGACCAAGAGTTCGATCAGCGAGTAGCCCTTCCAGCGTTGGCGCAGGGGAACACAAGCGCTTGTCACGGTCGCACCCATAGTGCAATCGTGCGCAAGCGCGCATTGTTGCTGTTGCCGCTGGCCGCGTCCGCGAACGCATGGAGCGGACCAACGACCGCCAACTGCTGCCCAGCCACGCAAGCCGGCAGGATGTGTTGGTCGCCTGCGGAAGCAAGTGATTTGCACAGACGCAGGTGCTCCGTAGCGATGCCGCGGGTGTGCACCGAAGACAGTACCAGTGATGGTGCTTCGAGTTCGGCCAGCTCGGCGCCCGCGCGCGTCGCATGGCTGAGCGCTTCGTAGTGGCGCAATGTTCCAAGTGCGACAGGTGCGAGCGTGCAGAGCGGCAGGAGACCAATGCCAAGCAAGGCGAGAGCGGTAAGAGCCTCGATCAGGAAGAAACCTCGCATGGGCGGATTGCCCTCGCAAATCGGGGGCATGACATGTCGCGGCGGCAGTTCTCTGAACGTATTGACATGAGTGGCACCGAGCGGACGCAGAAAGCCCGCGCGCCGGGCGCACCGATTCATGTAAGCCGGATGAAGTGTCGCTGCGGGCATGGCAAATCCGCTCTGGATGACGATTTGCCGAGGATGCCGCGCCAAAGATCAGGTGAATGTGCCGGGCAGTGACGAGTTTGAAAATTCATGTTGCAGACATATGTGGCCACAAACCAACGCCGGCGATCGAAAATCATGGGCTAGAGCGCCTGAATTGACACTTCCCTGTCCTTTCCCCCACTATAGCGGGGTGGCGCTGACGGCTGGATGCGCTATGAAGTAAGCAAGGCCGATGCGCATGTCGCCGGCCCGCAGAAAATTAAAAGATATTTCGGGATGGGTTCGGTGCTTCCATCGCAGAGTGGGATGCCGGAATCCGGATGAGTTATTCAACCGGGGGTCATATGAACTGGGTCAAATCTTCGCTCGCGCAGCGCCCGTATCCGGCTGTTTACCGGCGGCGTTGACATGTCCGCGCCGCTTCGCTATTTCGCGACCGCGCCGCGCCTCCTCACTCAGCAAGACGCTCCGCCTGGATCAGGCCGGCGCGGATGTCGAGTGGCGCGCGGCTTTACCTTGATCGAACTGATGGTGACGGTGGCGATCCTGGCCATCCTATCGGCGATCTCTATTCCGATGTACTCGGACTACGTCACGCGTAGCAAACTGTCCGAAGCCTTTGATACGCTTTCCGTTTTCGGCTTGCGCATGGAGCAGAGCTTTCAGGACAACGGCAACTATGGCGTGGCAGCTTGCAATGTTTCCACGTCGTCGGCGAACTTCTCCTACCAGTGCAACCTGACTTCTGCTGGGCAAGGCTTCCTTGTGACTGCGCAGGGCAAGGGACCGGTCACCGGGTATACCTATACGCTTGACCAGACCGGCAATAGAGCAACCACTATCTACAAGGGCCAGGCGGCAAATGGCGCCTGCTGGTGGCTGACTGCGGGGAACTGCTGATATGAGGATGAAAGGGCTGTCTCTTATCGAGATGATGGCCGTGCTTGCCATCATCTCCATTCTGTTGATGGTGGGCGTGCCGAGCCTGAGCGACTATTTGCAGAACAACCGCTTGCGTGCCGTCGGCGAACAATTGTCCTCCGATCTCAAGGCTGCGCGCGTTGAAGCGCTCAATCGCAACCGGATGACGACATTCACGATGTCGGCAAAGGGCTGGTCCTACGCGGTGCCAAGCGCTGCCGGATTCGCCGGTTATTCTGCCTCTCCGCCGGAGATGAGCCGGGCGGTGGCTATTGCCTCGAACCAGGCATCGATTTGCTTCGACGGTACTGGGCGTGTGCTGGCAGCGGATTGCGGCGGACCGCCGGTGGCGCTGCCGCAGTTTGATGTCCAGCCTGTGAGCGGAAGTGCCGCCTGTCAGGCCAAGGGCGGGACCATGCAGTGCTTGCGCGTGACGCTGTCAGCGTTGGGGCAAGCGCGCGTGTGCAATCCTGCGGCCGCGGCCAACAGTGTGATGGCGTGCTGATATGAAAGTACGCACCGAAGGCTTCGCGCTAATCGAGGCGCTGGTGTCATTGACGCTTTTCTCGATCGGGATCGTTGGCTTGTGCGCGGCGACCTTGCTCGCGGCCAAGCAGAACTCGCAAACGCGCTACCGCACGGTGGCACAGTACTACGCCGCGGAGATCATCGGGGTCGCCACGGTGGATTCCGCGAACGCAGCTYGCTACACCGTGCCCGCCGGGGGTGGCTGCACAGCGGGCACGGGCCAGGCGATCGCTGCCGACTGGTTGACGCGCGTGAAGGCGGCGCTGCCCAGCGATGTACCGCATGCGCCTAGCGTGGTGTACGACGCCGTCTCAGGCAATATGACCGTTACGCTGCAATGGAAGCTTGCGGGCGAGGCACAGGAGAAGACCTACGTGAGCCTCACCACGTGGCACAACCTCGTGACCACCACTAACCTCAGGTAGCCACTCCATGCACGCCAGGCTTCACTCGCATCTGCGTACTAGCGGCTTTACGCTGATTGAGTTGCTGGTCGGCCTAGTTGTCGGTCTGATCGCCGGGGTCGCCATTGTCAGTGCGACTTATTTTTTCGAAGATTTCAAGCGTACGCAGTTCGGTACGAACGCCGCCGCCGACAGCAGTGTGCTGGCGATGCTGGCGATCGAGCGCGATATCAAGGGCGCAGGGGTAGGCGTTGCCACGAGCGGGCGAAACAACCAATCCACCATCATCTGCCAGGCGCTGAATGCCTATTTCAATGGCGTGCTGGTCGACAATGCCGCCATTGCGCCGGTATGGGTGACGCGCCCGGGCGGGGCGGGCGCTTCGGATACGATTTCCGTCGCGGGCGCCGTCTCGATTAGCGCTGCCGCGCCCATTGCCCTCACCACTGGCATGGCCGCCGCATCGGATTCGCTGAACGTGGCTTCGGCCCAGGGGATCAGCGCGCCAGGCCCAAATGCGCAAGGTTCGGTGCTGCTGGTGTCCGCGTACAGCGGCACCGGCAGTGTGACCTCGCCCTGCACAGTCATGCAGGTCAGCGGCACATCGCTGCAAGCCAATAGTACGCAGATCGCACATGTGGCTGGTAGCGGCAACTGGAATCCTCCGGCGACAGTCGCATTCTCGAATCCACAACTATATGGCGCAGGCGCCAGCGTAATGAACGCGGGGGCATTCTCCTGGACGGCCTACCAGGTGAACAATGCGACTGCCATGCTTGAACTTGTCAATCAGTTTGCCGCAGCCAATACCCCGGCGACACCCATGGCCGAGAATGTGGTCTACATGCGCGCGCAATACGGCGTGGCGGCTGGGGTGGGCCTGAGCGTCTCCCAGTGGGTTGATGCAAGCGGGGCATGGGCATGGCCGCTGAGCGCGGCAAACATGAGTCAGATCCGCGCAATCCGTGTAGGCCTGGTGACGCGAATTCCGGCGGCGGTAAAGCCGACGGGAGGAGCGGGAGCTGCGTGCGATGCAACCACGGCCGCGACGCTGCCCGTGATATTTCCGGCTACCGTATCGCCGCTGGGAGCGGCCGTGTCAGCCGACCTGAGCGCGACGCAGAACTGGCAATGCTATCGCTATCGCACGCAGAGCCTGGTCATACCGCTCAAGAATATCGTGTTCGGAGAACAATAAGTATGCGATCGCTTCGCGCCCAGAGAGGCCTCGCACTTCCGGTAGTGCTGATCATCCTGCTGGCCATCCTGGTGTCCGCCGTCTCGTTGCTGCGCTCCGGGTCGGTGTCCGGAACCACGGCCGGCAATATCGCCTTCAAGGAGGCTGCGAGCCATGCGACCGACCTGGCCTTGACCGCGGCAAAGGCCACTCTTGACGGGATTGCCAATCCGGATGCCACGGATAGCACCAAGCAGTACTACGCGACTTCCGGGACCTTCGCGGTGGACCAGAATGGCCTGCCCAATGTGAACTGGGGCGACATCAACACTTTCCCGCAGGTCAAGGTCGCCAACGGTGGCCTGCAGTACCAGTACGTTGTCGAGCGCCTTTGTGGTCTGACGCCGGTAACCGATCCTTACGGACAATGTACTGCCCGTCCCAAGACGATTCAGGGGCCGGGCAGCTACCAGGTAGGCTCACCGTCGCTGCAATTGCCGCAGGTTGCTTATCGTGTGACGGTACATGTTACAAGCCCGCGTAGCGGCGAGACATTCGTTCAGGCAATCCTTAACAGATAATCTGCCATGAAATTCTCTACGTTGCTCAAGGCCTGTCTGGCAGTTTCGGCATTAGCGGTGATTTCGGCCTATCCAGCTTCGACCGACATCTCCGTCACCCCATTGTCCGCAACGTCGCAGGCTCCTCCCAATGTCATCTTTGGCGTTGACGATTCGGGGTCGATGGACTTCGAGGTGCTGATGAGTACGAGCGACGGTGCCTTGTGGTGGAATACGAGCAACAAGAACTTCTACTCGAATGGCACGTTCAACTTCAACGACACGGGATCGTCCGGAAGCCCGTGGATGAAGTATGCCTATCTGTTCCCGAACGGCCAGAGCACGAGCAATGACAGCGATCTGCGCCGCTATGCCGACTCGAACTCCGACCACTACGCAATACCGCCTCTGCCGCAGTACTCGTACATGCGCAGTTCGGACTACAACCCGCTCTATTACAACCCGAACGTAACTTACGTCGCGTGGCCTACCGCCTATGTGGGTAGCGCCATGAAGAGTTTCGGCGACGCGAATACGGCGGCTACACGCAGCCACCCATACTACCCGACCCAGAGTTCGTCCTCGCCCTACCTGTGGAACCTGGCGACGACAGTCGCTGCGCAAAACAGCGCGGCGGGCAATACGGCCTTCCGCATGTTTTCTGGCATGACGATCACGGCGAAGTGGGCGTCAGACAACGGCTACACGACGATCTACTACAAGCCCAAGAATGGCAATTGGACGTCAAGCAATATGGCGTCCGATCTCACGGTACCCGACGCCGCGACCTACTGGGACGTGTCGCTTCCGTATCGCCCTGCGACATACTACGTCAAGGATGCGACCTGCAAGGCCAATACCGCCGGATGTAACGCCACCCCGGATGGCAGCTATGTGCGGGAGTGGCAGATCACCGCCGCCAACAGCCTGAAGTTTCCCGGCGGGCGTACATATAGCGCCGAATTGCAGAATTTCGCCAACTGGTTCCAGTACTACCGCAAGCGTAAGCTGATGCTGGCCTCGGGCATGGGCCAGGTATTGACGAATCTCAAGGGCATGTATGGCGCCTATACCAACTTCAACTCCGGCGCGGGCACCGATGTCACCATGTACGACTTTTCTTCGACGGACAACTCGAAGAATGGCTCCGCCTTGCTGGGGGCGATTTACCAGAGTGTAGCGTCCGGCGGTACGCCCACGCTTGAAACACTCAACTTCATTGGCAAGCAGTTCATGAGAACGGACGCTAATGCGCCGGTCAAGTTTGCATGCCAGCAGAATGCCGGCTTTATCCTGACTGATGGCTATGCCAACAAGTCAACCGTGACGCCGCCAAGCTATTCGGCGAGCAGCAACTTCATAAATAGCGCGCCTTACACGTCGATCCCCAAGCCTTCCTTGGCGGACATTGCCAGTTCCTACTTCGTCAACAATTTGCGCGGCGATCTCACTAAGGGACTGGTGCCGGTGAATTCGACGGACAGCTCATGGAATGCCGACAAGAACTCCGACCCGCATATGAATACGTATGCAGTGGCACTGGGAGCCAGAGGTTATATCTATGGTCAGAACGCGGCGCAGACCGCCAATCCGAACCTTAACCCGCCAGCCTGGGTGGCTACATCCCAGAACTACAGTCCGAACGCCCTGGACGACCTTTGGCACGCCACTATCAACGGTCGCGGGCAGATGTTCCGTGCCACCAATGCCGCGGACCTGACTTCGTTCTTTCAGCAGGTCCTTCAGAGCCTGCTGTCGAAGTCCGCATCCAATGCGGCGATTGCTGTCAGTTCCACCAACGGCGGCGGCGCGGCGTTCATGGCTAGCTACAACGGACAGAATTGGTCCGGTGAACTGACTGCCGCTCCTATCGACCCGACAACCGGCTTTATCAATGCGGCGGCGCCGTTGTGGAAGGCGCGCGACCAACTGACCAGCCTCACGCCGAGCGGGCGTCGGATCGGTACCTACGATAACGGGAAGGGCGTTGCGTTCGCGGCGGGGTCGGGGGCCGGGTTCCTGCAGCCGGCCACTATCAGTCTTCTCAATACTCCTGGGAAGACTGACGGAGCCAGCGTGTTGGGCTACTTGCGCGGAGACCGTTCGCTGGAAGGCAGCACCTATCGCACACGGTCGTCGCTTCTCGGCGATATCGTTTCGGCGGAGCCCGTGTATGTCGCAGGTGCCGCAGCCTACTATTCGGATCCGGGCTACCCTAGCTTCCAGAGCCAGTTGGCATCACGCAAGTCGGCGATCTACCAAGGGGCAAACGACGGCATGCTGCATGCATTCGATGCGTCCTCGGGGGCAGAACTCTGGGCTTACGTGCCGGGCGCGCTCCTGACCTCGAGCGGGAAGATGAATGCGTACACAGTGACGCCCTACACGCACCAATACTATGTGGATGCAACGCCGGCGGTTGGCGATGTCTACATGGCAGGTACCAAGACCTGGCAAACATTGCTTGTCGGCGGCTTGGGGGCGGGTGGGAGTGGCTACTACGCGCTTGACGTGACCAGCTCTACGGCGCAGAGCGATGCGGACGTAGCCAGCAAGGTGAAGTGGGAGTTTCCGAATTCTTCCACCAGCAGTACGGACGCAGCCAACCTTGGCTTGACCTTCGGCAAGCCTGTTCTCGCCAAGACCAAAGCAATGGGGTGGGTGGTACTGGTGCCGTCGGGCTACAACAACAATGTGGTTCGCAATGGCGGAACGCAGGGCGATGGCAAGGGCCGGCTGTTTGTGCTGGATCCTGCGACCGGCAATGTGCTCAAGTCGATTTCGACGGGGGTTGGCGATACCACTACGCCTTCCGGGCTGGCCTATATCTCAGCGTTTGCGGCGAACGGCGCCACCGATGCGACGATCGACTACGTCTATGGCGGTGACCTGCTGGGGAATGTGTGGCGTTTCGATCTGTCTGGCACCACCGCTACAGCATGGAACGTCAGCAAGCTGGCCAGCCTTGCTGATAGCACCGGCAAGGTACAGCCGATCAGCTCGGCGCCGGAGCTTACTGTCTATAACGGGCAGCGCATGGTGTTCGTGGGTACGGGGCTGTTGCTCGGTCAATCAGACCTGGGCGTCAGCAATGTGCAGTCGATGTATGCGCTGGTCGACAAGATGACCGCGGCACCGCTGATCTCCAACGTACGGACCGCTCTCGTGAAAAGAGCCGTGACACTATCGGGGTCGGTTCGGCATATCAGTAACACCCCCGCAATCGACTACACCAAGAACCCGGGTTGGTATTTCGACCTGCCAGGGTCGGGCGAACGTGTGGTGACCAATCCGACAGCAGTCGCGGGAATCCTGGTCTTTACGACCGACATCCCTTCGGCGGCGACGTGTGGCTCGTCTAGTTACCTGTACGCCGTTGACTTGACCACCGGCGGCGAACTGCCCAGCACGAATTTCACCTTGACTGGCCAGTCTCCGTGGACAGGCATTGCGCTGTCCAATACTGCGCTGTCGTCGAGACCCTCCCTGGTCGCGCTGACCAATGGCAACCTCGATGCGCTTACCCAGCAGTCGAATGCAACTTCGTCCACATCGCGGCTTCCCATCAATCTTCTGGGGACATCCAAGCGAGTGGCATGGAAGGAGGTCTATATCCAGAAATAAATGGCGTATGGGGCAGGGGGGAGCCCCCTCTGTTCCGCGCGTGTTCAGCGCTTGCTATTGTTCCCGCTCACCTCGGCCAGCACGTCCGAGAATTCCGCCACGTCCTCGAAGCTCCGATACACCGAAGCAAAGCGGATATACGCAATCTTGTCGAGCCGGCGCAGTTCGCGCATGACCTGCTCGCCGACCTGGCTGCTGGGGATTTCCTTTTCGCCAAGCGCAAGCAGTCGTTCTTCGATACGGGCCAGCGACGCGTCGATGGCTTCGGCCGAGACGGGGCGCTTGCGCAACGCCAGGCGCATGGAGTCCTTCAGCTTGTCGCGGGCATAGTCCGCGCGGGAGCCGTTTTTCTTGACGATGGCGGGGAAGGACAGTTCGATCCGCTCATAGGTGGTGAAGCGGCGGTCGCAGGATTCGCAGCGGCGGCGGCGGCGAACGGTATCGCCTTCTTCCGACATGCGCGTGTCCAGGACCTGCGTATTGGAATGGGCGCAAAAGGGGCATTTCATGCCTGACCACCTTGTAGTTTGAGCCTGGGCGCCGGCTGCGCGGGGCAGCGCCCCGTTATCTTGTCATTCTGTGATGCGCCGGGCCGGGTTGGCAAGGCCCGCGCCGCACAGCGGCACGGGGCTGCCGGCCGCCCGCGCTCAGGCGGGCGGCGCAGGGCATCAGCCGTAGACCGGGAAACGCTTGGTCAGGGCCGACACTTGCTCGCGCACGCTGGCGATGTTGGCTGCGTCGTGCGGGTTGTCCAGCACGTCGGCCACCAGGTTGGCCACCAGGCGGGCTTCTTCTTCCTTGAAGCCGCGGGTGGTCATGGCCGGCGAGCCCAGGCGGATGCCCGAGGTGACGAAGGGCTTTTCCGGGTCGTTGGGGATGGCGTTCTTGTTGGCGGTGATGTGCGCTTCGCCCAGCACGCGTTCGGCTTCCTTGCCGGTGATCTTCTTGGCGCGCAGGTCGACCAGCATCACGTGGCTTTCGGTGCGGCCCGAGACGATGCGCAGGCCGCGCTCGATCAGGGTCTCGGCCATCACGCGGGCGTTCTTGACCACTTGTTGCTGGTAGGTCTTGAACTCAGGCGAGAGCGCCTCCTTGAAGGCCACGGCCTTGCCGGCGATGACGTGCATCAGCGGGCCGCCCTGGATGCCGGGGAAGATGGCCGAGTTGATGGCCTTCTCGTGCTCGGCCTTCATCAGGATCACACCGCCGCGCGGGCCGCGCAGGCTCTTGTGGGTGGTGGTGGTGACGAAGTCGGCGTGCGGCACCGGGTTGGGGTACTCGCCGGCGGCGATCAGGCCGGCGTAGTGGGCCATGTCGACCATGAACAGCGCGCCGACCGACTTGGCCACGCGGGCGATGCGCTCGAAGTCGATGCGCAGGGCGAAGGCCGAGGCGCCGGCGATGATCAGCTTGGGCTGCTTTTCATGGGCCAGCTTTTCCAGCGCGTCGTAGTCGATGTCTTCGTTGGCGTCCAGGCCGTAGCTGACCACGTTGAACCACTTGCCGCTCATGTTGAGCGCCATGCCGTGGGTCAGGTGGCCGCCTTCGGCCAGGCTCATGCCCATGATGGTGTCGCCAGGCTTGAGGGCGGCGAAGAACACGCCCTGGTTGGCCTGGGAGCCGGAGTTGGGCTGCACGTTGGCGGCTTCGGCGCCGAACAGTTGCTTGACGCGGTCGATGGCGAGCTGTTCGACCACGTCGACGTACTCGCAGCCACCGTAGTAGCGCTTGCCGGGATAACCTTCGGCGTACTTGTTGGTCAGTTGCGAGCCCTGCGCGGCCATCACGGCCGGCGAGGTGTAGTTTTCCGAGGCGATCAGCTCGATGTGCTCTTCCTGGCGCTGGTCTTCCTTCTGGATGGCGGCAAAAATCTCGGGGTCGATCTGGTCGATCGTATAGCGGCTGCGTTCGAACATGGCGAAAAACTCGTCTTAAGAAATGGGGATCCGAATGGCTTCGGGGTAGGGCGCGCGGGGAAGGCACAGGCGACCGGCGCCGGACACGTCAGAAGTCCGGCGCAGGGCGCACCCTGCTTCCCATTCGCTGCCCAGGCGAGCGGCAGGCGCTTGAAACTTCGCGCCAGAGAGCTTGCGCTTCCTCGTGGTAGTACCCACTGACTTCGCCAGTCGCGCAAGATGGAATGGTTGGCGGCAGTTTACGCGAGGCGCCGCCCGGCCGCAAGACGTGGGCCGGGCGGCGGCAGCGCATAAAGTCAATGGCTTGTCTGTCAGACAATGTAATTGTTGTAAAGTCAGACAAGGGTTTACACCGGGTCGGGCCACCTGTCCGCTACAATCGCGGCCATGAGCAACAATGTGTGGGCCCTGCGGGTGTACTGGGAAGACACTGACGCGGGCGGCGTGGTTTTCTACGCCAATTACCTGAAATTCTTCGAGCGCGCCCGGACCGAGTGGCTGCGCTCGCTCGGCATCGAGCAGCAGGCGCTCGCGGACGGAGCGGGCGTGGTCTTTATCGTCAGGAGCACGGCGGTGGACTACAATGCCCCCGCCCGGCTGGACGACCTGCTCGAGATCCGGACCCGGATTGAACGGGTTGGGCCGGCATCGGTCCAATTCGCCCAGGAAGCCTGGCGTGGGGAGCAGTTGCTGGCTACCGGCGCCATCCGTGTCGGATGTGTTGATCGCAGCACGTTCCGCCCGACCCCCATCCCCGCTCCCGTCCTCGCAACCATCAAGACCGCCCGATGAACCCCGTGACCGTCACGCAAGACCTGTCGATCATTTCGCTGGTGCTGCACGCCAGCTTGCTGGCCCAGGCCGTCATGGCCCTGCTGCTCGTCATGTCCCTGTTCTCGTGGACATATATCTTCCGCAAGCACCTGGCGCTGCGCGCCGCGCGCACCCAGACGGAGCGCTTCGAGCGCGATTTCTGGGCCGGCGGCGACCTCCAGGCGCTATACCAGAGCGCGGCCAACAACCGCCACAGCACCRGTGCCCTGGAACGTATCTTCGAGTCCGGCATGGGTGAATACCTGAAGGCACGCGAGCGCAACCACGAAGCCGGGGCCCTGCTCGACGCCGCCCGGCGCGCCATGCGCGCGGCTTACCAGCGCGAGATGGATGTGCTGGAATCGCACCTTCCGTTCCTGGCGTCGGTTGGCTCGGTCAGTCCCTATATCGGCCTGTTCGGCACCGTGTGGGGGATCATGAACGCCTTCCGCGGCCTGTCGAATGTGCAGCAGGCGACGCTGGCTTCCGTGGCGCCCGGCATCGCGGAGGCGCTGGTCGCCACCGCCATCGGCCTGTTTGCCGCCATTCCCGCCGTGATCGCCTACAACCGCTACGCCACCGAGATCGATCGCCTGGCAATCCGCTTTGAAAGCTTCATGGAAGAGTTCCTGAATATCCTGCAGCGCCAGACTCGCTGAGCTGCCGGTTCGCGCCGGCTCGCGCAAGTCCACGCAGTTACGTAGTCAAGGTCAAGGAGAAACCCGCATATGGCAGCGATACAGCGCCGCGGCGGTTCGCGCCGCCGGGCCAGCGCCGAGATCAACGTCGTTCCCTATATCGACGTGATGCTGGTGCTGCTCGTCATCTTCATGGTGGCGGCACCGATCGTGAATCCGGCCGTGGTCGACCTCCCCACCGTGGCCAACGCCACGCCGCAGCAGAAGGCGCCGCCGATCGTGGTGACCGTGCATGAAGACGGCCAGCTGACCGCACGCGGCAAGGACAATGCCGGCAACGCCTTCGACCGCAAGGTCGACAAGGCCGGACTGGTGGCATTCGTGCATCAGCGCCAGAACGAAAATCCCGACCAGCCCGTGGTGATCGCCGCCGACCGCTCGGTCAAGTACGAGTCCGTGCTCGACGTGATGTCGGTGCTCAAGGCCGACGGCGTCAAGCGCGTCGGCCTGATGGTCAAGTCAAAGTAATCAGACATTGCAGCGCGAGATGAAGACCGTCGCCTATCCTTATCAGCCGGTCAAGGAACGGGGAACCATGCGTTCCTTCCTGCTCGCGCTCTTCATGCACCTGCTGCTGGGCATCGTGCTGTACTACGGCGTGCACTGGCAAAGCAGCACTCCGGTCGGCGCCGAAGCCGAGTTGTGGGAAGAAATCCCGGACACGGCCGTCGCGCCGCCACCGCCGCGTCCCGTGCCCGAACCGGTGGTGCAGCCGCGTCCGGCCCCTCCCGCGCCCGCGGTCAAGTCCCGCGCCGAGGAAGACGCCGATATCGCGCTCGAGCAGCAAAAGCGCAAGCAGGCCGAAGCTGCCGCCCGCGAGGAAGCACGCAAGCAGGCCGATCTGCGCGCGCGCCAGGAAGCCGAGCGCCAGGAAGAGGCCCGCAAGGAGGCCCAGCGCAAGGAAGACCAGCGTAAGGACGCGCAGCGCAAGGAAGACCAGCGTAAGGACGCGCAGCGCAAGGAAGATCAACGCAAGGAAGACCTGCGCAAGGACGCGCAACGCAAGGAAGACGCGCGCAAGCTTGCCGCCCAGCAGGAGCAGCAGCACAAGGAGCAGGCCGAGCGCGACCGCAAGGAAGCCGACGCCAAGGCCCGCGCGGATGCGAAGGCCCGCGCGGACGCCGACGCCAAGGCCCGCGCCGAAGCCGACGCCAAGGCCAAGGCAAATGCGGACGCCAAGGCCGCCGCCAGCGCGAAGGCGAAGGCCGACGCGGACGCCAAGGCCAAGCGCGATGCCGCCGCCAACGCGCAGCGCCACAGCGAACTGGCGCGGCTGCAGGCCATGGCCGGCGGAGCCGGCGTGCCGGGCGGGGCCGGCGGCGTGGGCAGCAATGCCGGCAGCGGCGCAGGTTCGGGTGGCAAGGCCTCGCCGGGTTATTCGGATCGCGTACAGCGCAAGGTGCAGCCCAATATCAAGTATTCGGAGGATTTCCCGGCCAGCCTCGCGGCCGTGATCTCGGTCCGGCTGGCACCGGACGGCGCGTTGCTGTCGGCTCGGGTCAAGTCGTCGAGTGGCAACGCGGCCTGGGACGACGCCGCCCTGAGGGCGGTGCAGAACTCGGATCCGCTGCCCAAGGATGAGAACGGCAAGGCACCCCCGAGCTTCGACATCCGGCTGCGCCCGCATGCCAATTGAAGCGGCGAACGTAACAATATGCATAGTGAACGGATGCCTGGCGACGATGCGGCTACTATCTAGCGCTCATGGCCGGGCACGGCCGGCAAGTTAAACCATTTGTTAGGAAACGACATGCGATTCTGCAAACGGAACATAGCCTGGATGAAGGGACTTCTCCTCGGTAGCCTGCTGCTGCTGGCAACCGGCGCCCAGGCGCAATTCACGGTGGAAGTCACCGGCGTAGGCCCGACCCAGTTCCCGATTGCCACGGCCAACTTCCAGGGCGAGGCGCAGGCACCGCAGAACCTCACCGCCATCATCCGCAGCGACCTGCAGCGCAGTGGCCGCTTCCGCAATGTCGACGTGGCCGGCGCCACGGTGGCCGAGTCCGCCAACGTCGACCTGGGCAGCTGGAAGTCGCGCGGCGCGGATGCCTTCGTGGCCGGCAGCGTGACTCCCACCGGCAACGGCCAGTACGATGTCCGCTTCCGTCTCTACGACACGCAGAAGGGGCAGAGCCTCGGCGGCCTGGCCTTCACGGTCGGTGCCAACCAGCTGCGCGTCACCGGCCACAAGATCGCCGACTACATCTATGAAAAGCTGCTGGGCGAGCGCGGCGTGTTCGCCACGCGCCTGTCCTATGTGGCGCGCGTGGGTGGCCGCTACCAGCTGCTGATCTCGGATTCCGACGGCCAGAACTCGCAGGTGGCGCTGACCAGCAACGAGCCGATCATCTCGCCGTCGTGGTCGCCGGACGGGGGCAAGGTTGCCTACGTCTCGTTCGAGGCCAAGAAGCCGGTGGTCTATGTGCATGACCTCGCTTCGGGCCGCCGCACGCTGGTGTCGAACCAGAAGGGCAACAACAGCGCGCCTTCGTGGTCGCCCGACGGGCAGCGCCTGGCGGTGGCGCTGTCGCGCGACGGCAATACCCAGATCTACCAGGTCAACGCCGACGGCTCCGGCCTCAAGCGCCTGACGCGCAGCAGCGCCATCGACACCGAGCCGCAATACGCGCCGGACGGCCGCAACATCTATTTCACCAGCGACCGGGGCGGTGCGCCGCAGGTCTACCGCATGCCCACCGGCGGCGAGGAAGCCGGCGCGGCCCAGCGCGTGACCTTCAAGGGCAGCTACAACGTCAGCCCGCGCATTTCGCCGGACGGCAAGCAACTGGCCTACATTACCCGTAGCGGCGGCTTCAAGCTGCAACTGCTGGACCTGGGCAGCGGCGATGTCACTTCGCTGACCGATACCGCCAACGACGAAGCCCCGAGCTTCGCCGCCAACGGCAAGTACATTCTCTACGCCACCCGGGTGGGCGGTCGCGCGGTGCTGGCGGCGGTATCCACCGACGGGCGCACCCGGCAGGTTCTGTCCCTCCAGTCCGGCGAGGTTCGCGAGCCGTCCTGGGGCCCATTCATGCAATAACGAGGAGTATCACGCCATGACCCAAATGATGACCAAGACCCTTGCCGTAGCCGCACTGCTGGCCCTCGGCGCCTGCAGCTCCGGCGTCAAGCTGGACGACACCGCCAACGCCGGCGCCAACAAGGGCGCGCCGACGACCGATGCCCGCGCCGTGGCGCCGGTGGACGTCTCGCGCGATCCGCTGAACGACCCGAACAGCCCGCTGGCCAAGCGCAGCGTGTACTTCGACTTCGACAGCTACAGCGTCAAGTCCGACTACCAGGGCATGCTGTCCGAGCATTCGAAGTACCTGGGCGCCAACAAGGGCCGCCGCATCCTGATCCAGGGCAACACCGACGAGCGTGGCACCAGCGAGTACAACCTGGCGCTGGGCCAGAAGCGCGCCGAGGCCGTGCGCCGCTCGCTGTCCTCGCTGGGCGTGCCTGAAAGCCAGATGGAAGCCGTCAGCCTGGGCAAGGAAAAGCCCAAGGCAACCGGTCACGACGAAGCCGCCTGGGCGGAAAACCGCCGCGCGGACATCACGTACTAATCCGCGCATAGGCATCTCATGAAAGCACGCGTCTCCAAGTTGGTATTGCTCACTGCGATGTCCTGCGCCAGCCTGCTGCCGGTGGCGCAGGCGCGAGCGGGCGTGTTCGACGATGACGAGGCGCGCCGCGCCATCGTTACCATGCGAGACCAGTTCAACGGTTTCCAGGCGACGGCATCGCAGCGCATCGACCAGAACAGCCGCGCCCAGCTCGACATGCAGAACCAGCTCGAGGGCCTGCGCCAGGAAGTGGCGCGGCTGCGCGGCCAGAACGAGATGCTGCAGAACGAGGTGACCACGCTGCAGAAGCAGCAGAAGGACTACTACGCCGACCTCGATGCGCGCCTGAAGAAATTCGAGCCGCAGCAGGTCACCGTGGACGGCCGTGAGGGCTTGTCGCAACCTGGCGAGAAGACCGAGTACGATGCCGCGCTCAAGCAGTTCCAGACCGGGGACTTCAAGGGCGCGGGCAACGTATTCGCCGGGTTCATCAAGAAGTACCCGCAGAGCCCGTATGTCCCGCTGGCGCAGTTCTGGCTCGGCAACTCGCTGTACGCGCAGCGGGACTACCGCGGTTCCACCACGGTGTTGCAGAACATGGTGCAGGCGTACCCGGACCACCCCAAGGTGCCCGACGCGCTGATCGCCATCGCCAACAACCAGATGGAATCGGGCCAGAAGCCCGCGGCCCGCAAGACCCTGGAGCAGGTGGTGGCAAAGTATCCTGGCACCGAGGGCGCGCAGGCAGCGAGCAATCGCCTGAAGACGCTGAAGTAGGCGTTGCGCGGGCCGGCGCCTCGAAAGGGCGGCCTTGCCGGAGCATGACAAAGGCCCGCATTCGCGGGCCTTTGTCATGCTCGCGCTAAAATACGCGATTCGCCCTGATTTTCCGCGTGCCGCCGTGCGGCGCCGCGCCCCCGCCATCATGAAAAAACGCGCTATCGTCCTGCTCTCCGGCGGCCTGGATTCCGCCACCGTCCTCGCCATGGCCAATGCGCAGGGCTTCGAGACCTATGCCCTGTCGATGCGCTACGGCCAGCGCCATTCCTCCGAGCTGGAGGCGGCCAGGCGCGTGGCCGCGGCCCTCGGCGCGGTGCGCCACGAGATCATCGACCTGGACCTGCGCCGCTTCGGCGGCTCGGCCCTGACCGACGACAGCCTCGATGTGCCCACCGACGGTGCCCTCGGCGGCATCCCCGTGACCTACGTGCCGGCGCGCAATACGATCATGCTGTCGCTGGCGCTCGGCTGGGCCGAGGCCGTGGGCGGGCGCGACTTGTTCTTCGGCGCCAACGCGGTCGACTATTCCGGCTATCCGGACTGCCGCCCCGAGTACGTCTCCGCCTACGAGGCGCTGGCCAACCTGGCCACCAAGGCCGGCGTGGAAGGCGAGCGCATTCGCGTGCATGCGCCCATCATCGACATGACCAAGGCCGAGATCATCCGCGCCGGGGTCCGCCTTGGCGTTGACTACGGCATGACCGTGTCGTGCTACCAGGCCGACGACGATGGCCGCGCCTGCGGTGTCTGCGATTCCTGCCGCATCCGCCGCAGCGGCTTCGAGGCCGCCGGCGTGCCCGATCCCACGCGCTACCAGGATGCTGCCTGACGGCTGACCGGCAAGGCGGCGCGATCGCGTGCCGTCTGGCCGGCGCCACATCCGCCCCTTTCCCCATCCCTTTCCCCGTTCCGCTTCCCCCGCCGGACACCCATGCCTGAAATCGACATCGCCGCGCTCAGCCGTACCATACTGGCCAGCACGTTCATCCTGACCTTCCTCTTCGGCGCGGTGCTGCAACGCACGCATTTCTGCACCATGGGCGCCGTCTCCGACATCGTCAACATGGGCGACTGGAGCCGCATGCGCATGTGGGGGCTGGCCATCGGCGTGGCGATGATCGGCACGGGCGCGCTGGCCGCGGGCGGCCTGATCGACCCCACCAAGACCATCTATGCGGCCAGCAAGCTGGGCTGGCTTTCCGCGCTGGTGGGCGGGCTGATGTTCGGCTTTGGCATGGTGCTGGCTTCGGGCTGCGGCAGCAAGACGCTGGTGCGCATCGGTGCGGGCAACCTGAAATCGCTGGTGGTCTTTGTCTTCCTCGGGCTGTCGGCCTATATGACGCTGCGCGGGCTGTTCGGCGTGATCCGCGTCAACACGGTCGATGCGGTATCGCTCACGTTGCCCACCACGCAGGACCTGCCGTCCGTGCTGGCGCACGCCAGCGGCATGGCGCGCCCGACCCTGCAACTCGGCATGGCGCTGGTGCTGGGCGGGGCGCTTGTGATCTGGGCGCTGGCGGGGCGGGGCTTCCGCACCTTCGACAACCTGCTCGGCGGCCTTGCCGTAGGCCTGATCATCGTGGCGATGTGGTATGTGTCGGGGCATCTCGGCTATGTCGCCGAGGATCCCAATACGCTCGAAGAACTGTTCGTTGCCACCAACAGCGGCCGCATGGAAAGCCTGAGCTTCGTCGCGCCGTACGCCTATACGCTCGACTGGCTGATGCTGTTCAGCGACAAGAGCAAAGTGTTGACGCTTGGTATCGTCAGCGTGTTCGGCGTGGTGGCCGGTGCCGCCGCCTACGCGCTGGTCACGGGCACGTTCCGCTGGGAAGGGTTCGGTAACGCCGAGGACGTCGGCAACCATATGGTGGGCGGCATCCTGATGGGCGCCGGCGGCGTGACCGCGCTCGGCTGTACCATCGGGCAGGGCCTGTCGGGCGTGTCGACGCTGGCGATCGGCTCGTTCATTGCGCTGGCCGGCATCCTGGCGGGCTCGGTACTGGGCTTTCGCTACCAGATATGGCGCCTTGAGCGCATGGCCTAGCCAGCATGGCTTATCACACCGTGCCTGCGTTCCAAGGTTGACATAGAGGCCGGTATCTTCCTATAATCGCGGCTTCAGTTTTTCCGGGTCGTTAGCTCAGTCGGTAGAGCAGCGGACTTTTAATCCGTTGGTCGCGTGTTCGAGTCACGCACGACCCACCAGCATTACGAAGGGCCTGTGGCGCAAGTCACAGGCCCTTTTTGTTTTGCGTTCCGTTTTGCCTTCCGGCTCGGTCCGGACCTGGCCCGGACGGTGTTCGCCCGGGCCAGATCGCCCGCTCAGGCGGGCTTGCCCAGGTGCTTGGCAAGGAACGCTTCCATCGCCTCGTAGAAATCGAAGCGGTTTTCTTCGTTGTGGAAGCCGTGTCCTTCGTTCTCCTTGAGCAGGTAGGCCACGTCGACGCCGCGCGCGCGCAGCGCCTCGACGATCTGGTCGCTCTCCGCCTGCTTGACGCGCGGGTCGTTGGCGCCCTGGGCCACCAGCAGCGGCGTGCGGATGCGGTCGGCGAAGAATACCGGCGAGGCGTCGTGCATGGCCTTGCGGTCGTTCTCGTCGTCGGGGTTGCCGATCATCTCGTAGAGCATGTCGAGCATCGGCGTCCAGTAGGCGGGAATGGTCTCCAGCAGCGTGAACAGGTTCGATACGCCTACGTAGTCGATGGCCGCAGCATAGCGCTCGGGCGTGAAGGCCACACCCGCCAGGGTGGCATAGCCGCCGTAGCTGCCGCCGTAGATCGCCACGCGGCGCGCATCGGCGATGCCTTGCGCGGTCAGCCAGTCGACGCCGTCGTCGATGTCGTTCTGCATCGTCCTGCCCCATTGCTTGAAGCTGGCTTCCCAGAACTTGCGCCCGTAGCCGGTCGAGCCGCGGAAGTTGATCTGCAGCACCGCATAGCCGCGGTTGGCCAGCAACTGCACCTCGGGGTTGAAGCCCCACACGTCGCGCGTCCACGGGCCGCCGTGCGGGTTGACCACCAGCGGCAGGTTCCCTGGCTCGGCCCCGGCTGCCAGCGGCAGCGTCAGGTAGCCGTGCAGTTGCAGGCCATCGCGCGAGGTGAAGCTCACCGCTTGCATCGGCGCCATGTCGGCCTCGTCGAGCCACGGCAGGATCTGCCCGAGCGAGACCAGCTTGCGCGTGTCGCTGTCGTACAGGTAGCGCGTGCCGGTAGTGCGGTCGCTCGATGCCGAGACGATCATGCGGGTCTCGTCGCGCGTGATGCTGGTGACGTGGTGCTCGTAGCCCGGCAGCTGGCGTTCCAGGTCGGCATGGATCTGCTCGCTGCGCGCGTCGAAGAAATGCCGGCGGGTCTTCCAGTCCGTGTACCAGGCGGCGGTCAGCACGCGGCGGTGGCGCGAATACGCCAGGCCGCCGGCATCGACCTCGCCGTGCTCGAACACCAGGCGCCCTTCCTGCGCGGTTTGCGGGTCGAACTCGAAGATGGCCAGCTTGTCGCGGCCGCGGTTCGATTGCACGTAGAGCCGGGCATCGTCGAAGGTGAAGAACAGCGGCGAGACCGTCTCGCGGAAATCCGTGGTGAGGATGGGGCGGAACGGCTCGTCTTCGGCATCGCGGTAGAGCAGGGTGGTGTTGACGCCGTCGCTTGCCGTGGCCACGCGCAGGCGGCCGGCATGGTCGGTGCCCCAGCTCATCACATTGCCGGGGTTCTCGGCGATCTGTACCGATTCCCCGGTCACCACGTCCACGCGCAGCACGTCGAACACCTGCGGGTCGCGCCGGTTGTGCGACAGCAGGATATGGCGGTCGTCGTCCTCGAGGTCATCGACGATGTCCGCGCGAACGTCCGGGTACGGGGTCAGGTCGACCGGATCGCCGCCGTCGATTGGCACCGACAGCACATGGAAATTCTCGTCGCCGCCGAAGTCCTTGATGTAGAGAATGTGCGCATTGCCTTTCCATGTATGGAAGGGCAGGTCGCGCTCGGTTTCTCCGGTCAGCGGCCGGGCTTCGCCAAGGAGGTTGCCTTCGGCGTCGATGGCTTGCACGAAGATGTTCTGGCGGCCCTGGTGGCGCGCCAGGAACGACAGGTGGCGCCCGTCCGGCGAGATCGAGAACTGGGAGCGGTCCGGCTTGCGGAACAGCTCGCGCACCGTGTAGTGCCTGGGTTTTGTGTCGCTCTGGTTCAAGGCTTGCTCCTGGATGGATGCGGGGATGCCCGCGGCGTGCTTACTCGGTGCGGTCCGCGGCAGGGCGGCGGTCCTGCGGGCTGGCCGGCGTGGCCGGGGCGGCAGGGCTGGCGGCCATGTCGGGCGCCGGCGGGGGTGTCGCGGCCTGGTCCTGCGCAGCCTCGCGGCGTTCGATTTCCTCGCGCGTGGAGGTGGACAGGTCCCAGCTGGCGATGAACAGCGCGGCGATCAGCGGACCGATGACGAAGCCGTTCAGCCCGAACAGCGCCATGCCGCCCAGCGTGGAGATCAGGACCACCCAGTCGGGCATGCGGGTGTCCTTGCCGACCAGGATGGGGCGCAGCACGTTGTCCACCGCGCCGATCACCACCACGCAGAAGCCGATCAGGATCGAGCCCTTGCCGACGTCGCCGGTCAGCAGGAAGTAGATTGCCACCGGCCCCCAGATCAGCGCCGCGCCGATGGCGGGCAGCAGCGAAAGGAAGGCCATCAGCACGCCCCACAGCAGCGAGCCCTGGATGCCGAGGAACCAGAAGATCAGGCCGCCGAGCGCGCCTTGCACCGCCGCCACGGCGATATTGCCCTTGACGGTGGCGCGCGCCACGGTGGTGAACTTGCGCAACAGGTGCAGCTTGTGCGGCTCGCTCAGCGGGATGGCATGCACGATGCGGCGCGAGATCTCGGGGCCATCGCGCAGCAGGAAAAACAGCAGGTACAGCATCACGCCGAAGCTGATCACGAACTGGAAGGTGTTCTGTCCGATGCTCAGCGCCTGTGTGGCAATCAGCTGGCTGGCCTGGGCGGCGCCGGCGGTCAGCTTTCGCTGCAGGTCGGCGATGTCCGAAAGGCCGAAGCGTTCCAGCACCCTGCCGATGGAAGGCGGCAGCGCATGCACCGCTTGCTGGAAGTAGGAGCCGAAGTTGATCTGGCCCGACTTGATCTGCTGGTAGACCATGCTGATTTCCTGCATCAGCGCGCCGGTGACGAAGATCAGCGGCAGCACCACGATCAGCAGGCACAGCGTGAGCGTGGTCAGCGCGGCCAGGTTGCGGCGACCGCCCATGCGGCGCGTGAGCCAGTTGTTCGGCGGTGTGAAGATGATGGCGAGGATGGCGCCCCAGAACACGGCGCCGAAGAATGGCCACAGCACGAAGCAAAAGGCTATCGAGACTGCCGCCAGGAGCAGATAGAACGCCTTCTGCTGCATATCCGCTCGTTGGGTCATTGCGCTCTACCTTGCGTGGCAAATCCTTCGGGGCTGGTCTAAAAAGGACCTCGCCCGGATCTCGTTTCCGCAACGGGTTCCTGCCGCGCGCGCCATGTGGAGATCTGGCGTGACTGGTGCCGCGGCGCGCTGCGCGGTGTGCCCCGTGGCGC
This sequence comes from Cupriavidus sp. 05N38, assembly GCF_056397345.1. Lineage (NCBI taxonomy): Bacteria > Pseudomonadati > Pseudomonadota > Betaproteobacteria > Burkholderiales > Burkholderiaceae > Cupriavidus > Cupriavidus sp. 05N38. The sequence goes on along the minus strand of NZ_JBFTNF010000012.1, from coordinate 180,572 downwards.
GTGTGCGCGGGACAGGGCCGCCAGTGCGGCGGCCCGGCATGACGGCATCTAGCGTACCAGGGGGTCGCGGAAGCCGGTGTCGATGGTGCCGGCGGGGGTATCGCCGGGGCCGGGCCGTGCCTGCCGTGCCTCGGCCGTGCCTTTCTGCCAGGTCTCGTAGGCCCAGTAGCCGGCCGCCGCCAGGCCGCCCAACTTGGCGAGCTTCCAGCCCCAGCGCAGCACCGGGGTCCTGCGCACCAGGGGCAGGGCCAGGGACACGGCCGAACTGAGCATCGGATAGTCCTTGGCCAGGCCTAGCAGCTTGAGCCAGGAGGCTGGCCGCGTCATGCGTGGCAGCCATGTGCTGAAGCGGCCGAGCCGGACCGCGCCGCCACGCACCTGGCGCAGGGCCTCGGCGCAGTCATGGCGCTCAATCAGGGCACGCGTGATCAGCAATTCCTTGCGGATCGCGAGTGGCAGGCGGACTTCGCGGGAATGACGCACGGGGCGGGGATGCGCGCGGGGCTGCCCGGTAGCGCGGGCCGCCGCCGTATCCGCCTGGTCGTCGGGCGCCTCGGGGGGAGTGGATGGCGTGCTCATCGGCGCAGGATCTCCCGGTCTTTGTCGATCTCGGCCAGCGTGGCCTCGAACAGGGGCGGGGCGTTGCGCACGAGATGGCGCGCCATGGCCAGGCAGGCCACGCAGGCGAGCAGGTAGAGCGCGACCAGCGCGCCCAGGGCCTGCCAGCGGTAGGAATCCCAGAATACGATGGCGATCAGGAACGTAAGCGTGACCATGGACAGGCCGAAGAACACCAGGCCGAAGCAGGCCAGCAAGGCCATCTTCATCAGGCGGGTTCGTTCTTCCGCGAGTTCGACGGTGGCAAGTTCGAGGCGCGTCAGCATCATCGCCACCAACGATCCTGCCAGGCTGCGCAGGGCGTCCATGAACTTGGGGGAAGGGGTGGGGTCGCTCATGCAATTCCGGCAAGGGCGTGCAACGGAAGGCTGCACCGGTTGCGGACGGGAAGCCAGGCGGGCGGCGTAAGGCCTGCCCGCGAGGCATTCGCCCTGCATGCCCGCCAGGCGGGCCTGCAGGGCGCTCGGGTTCTGGTGCCGGGCCCGCTGGCCCGGCAGTTCGAAAAATCCGAATTACTTGCGGTTGAGCAGCAGGCCGACCAGCAGGCCGACGCCGGCCGCCACGCCCACGGCGCGCCACGGGTGATCGTGCACGTAGTCATCGGTGGCGCGAGCTGCCGCCTTGCTCTTGGTGACGACTGCGTCCTGCAGGTCCTGGGCTTTCTCCTTGGCTTGCTTCAGCAGGCCCATGCCGCGTTCGCGCAGTTCGGCGGCTTTCTCGCCAGTGGTCGAGGCCGCTTGCTTAAGCAGTTCTTCGGCATCGGACAACACGGTCTTGACATCGCTCATCAGTTTCTCCTGTTTGCGGGCGGTGGTTTCGGATTGTGACATTTTGCCTTCCTCGCACGTTCTCGGGCATTTTTCTCGCCCTCTTTCCTAGCATATGCGGGGAACCGCCGTGGTTTCAACACCACGGGTCCGACATCGCATGTAGGACAGTAACGTATGTCAAAGGTCCTAAAGACACAAAGGTGATTTTGTAGTGACTTTATATTCGTTTGGGTTGGATCGCAATCGGACTAGACTGGTTCAACCCTAATTTGGCCCATGAAGGAGACATTAATGGCATTACGTCTTGGCGACCTCGCCCCGGATTTCGAGCAGGATTCCAGTGAAGGCCAGATCAGCTTCCACCAGTGGCTTGGCGATAGCTGGGGCGTGCTGTTCTCGCACCCGGCCGATTTCACGCCCGTCTGCACCACCGAACTGGGCCTGACCGCCAAGCTCAAGGGCGACTTCGCCAGCCGCAACGTCAAGGCCATTGCGCTGTCGGTCGACTCGGTCGAATCCCATCGGGAGTGGATCAAGGACATCAACGATACCCAGGGCACGGTGGTCAACTTCCCGATCATCGCCGATGGCGACCGCAAGGTCTCGCAGCTCTACGACATGATCCATCCCAACGCGAACGAAACCCTGACGGTGCGTTCGCTGTTCGTGATCGATCCGAAGAAGAAGGTGCGCCTGATCATCACGTATCCGGCCAGCACCGGGCGCAATTTCAACGAGATCCTGCGGGTGATCGATTCGCTGCAGCTCACCGACAACCACAGCGTCGCCACGCCGGGCAACTGGCAGGACGGCGATGACGTGGTGATCGTGCCTTCGCTGAAGGACGAGGAAGTCATCAGGCAGAAATTCCCGAAGGGCTACAAGGCCGTGCGGCCCTATCTTCGGTTGACGCCGCAGCCCAACAGGTAATGGCCTTGCGGCCGGCCGGGCGCATTGCGCCGGGCCGGAGCGTCACGGTGTTGTAACGCGATGGGCTCGCCCGTCGTCTCTCCTTGGTAGTGTGCTTGGCCCGGCTTCGCAGCCGGGCCTTTTTATTTCTCGGGAGAGATTGGTCGCAACGGGCGGCGGTGCCGCGCAGGCTTCAGTAGAACGCCTGGATGCCGGTCTGGGCGCGGCCCAGGATCAGCGCGTGGATGTCATGCGTGCCCTCGTAGGTATTGACGACCTCGAGGTTCACCACATGGCGGATCACGCCGAATTCGTCCGAGATGCCGTTGCCGCCGAGCATGTCGCGCGCCACGCGGGCGATGTCCAGCGACTTGCCGCAGGAATTGCGCTTCATGATCGAGGTGATCTCGACCGCGGCGGTGCCTTCGTCCTTCATGCGGCCCAGGCGCAGGCAGCCTTGCAGGCCCAGCGTGATCTCGGTCTGCATGTCGGCCAGCTTCTTCTGCACGAGCTGGTTGGCGGCCAGCGGGCGGCCGAACTGCAGGCGGTCCAGGGTGTACTGGCGGGCGGTGTGCCAGCAGAATTCGGCGGCGCCGAGCGCGCCCCAGGCGATACCGTAGCGCGCCGAGTTCAGGCAGGTGAAGGGACCCTTCAGGCCGGACACGCCGGGCATCAGGTTTTCCTCCGGCACGAACACCTGGTCCATGACGATTTCGCCGGTGATCGAGGTGCGCAGGCCCACCTTGCCGTGGATGGCGGGAGCCGTCAGGCCCTTCCAGCCCTTTTCCAGGATAAAGCCGCGGATGGCTTCCTTGCCATCGTCGCCGGCCAGCTTGCCCCACACCACGAACACATCGGCGATCGGCGAGTTGGTGATCCACATCTTGGCGCCGCTCAGCTCATAGCCGCCGGCGACCTTCTTGGCGCGCGTGACCATGGAGCCCGGGTCGGAGCCGTGATTGGGTTCGGTCAGGCCGAAGCAGCCGATCCATTCGCCGCTGGCCAGCTTGGGCAGGTATTTCTGCTTCTGCGCTTCGCTGCCGAATTCATGGATCGGCACCATCACCAGCGACGACTGCACGCTCATCATCGAGCGATAGCCCGAATCCACACGTTCCACTTCGCGCGCGATCAGGCCGTAGGCCACGTAGTTCAGGCCCGGGCCACCGTATTGCTCGGGAATGGTCGGGCCGAGCAGGCCGAGTTCGCCCATTTCACGGAAGATCTCGATGTCGGTCTTCTCATTGCGGAACGATTGCAGCACGCGCGGGGCGAGCTTGTCCTGGCAATAGGCCTGGGCGGCATCGCGCACCATGCGCTCGTCGTCGCTCAGTTGGTGGTCCAGCAACAGCGGGTCGGCCCAGTGGAATTCGGCGTTGGCAGCCATGTAGGTCTCCTTCGGTAGTGCAGTTCGTAGTGCAGGTGGTCTTGCAGATAGGTCGGGCAGTCTCGCGGGCGGCCCGGAACTCAACATCATCGGCGCRTTCCGCGGTCTGTCGTGACGCTTTTCAGTTCCGCATTGCGGAACCTTGTTCCGATGATGTAGTATAGCGCAATGCGCCGTCCGTGCAATAGCCGGAATCGGCACCCGCAATACGACCGTTCGCTGACCGGCCGCGGTGCGTTCCCATCCAACCAGCCGGAGCCGTCCCTTGGCCACTGAATCGCAAGCCTTGTCCGCCACGAAGGATGCGGATGCCGCCGGCGCCGCGCCGCGCGAAAGCGATCCCAATTTCGTCGCCGCCCTGGCGCGCGGCCTGGAACTGCTGCGCTGCTTCCGCACCGGCGAATCGATGCTGGGCAACCAGGACTTCGTGCGCCGTACCGGCTTCCCGAAGGCGACCGTGAGCAGGCTGGCCGGCACGCTGGTGCAGCTCGGCTACCTGCGCTACGACGACAGCCTGGGCAAGTACGCGCTCGACGCCGGCGTGCTGGCGCTGGGCTATTCGTATCTGGCGGCATCCAACGTGGTGACGCTGGCACGCCCGCATATGCTGGCGTTTGCGCAGGCGTACGGGGTGTCTGTGTCGCTGGGCAAGCGCGAGCGGCTGGACGTGATCTATCTCGAGTCGATCCGCAACGATGCCGGCGTGATGCTCGGACTGGGCGTGGGATCGCGGCTCTCGCTGGTATCCAGCTCGATGGGGCGCGCCTATCTGGCAGCCTTGACGGCAGCCAGGCGCGACCGCGTGCTGGCGGAGTTCGCACAGGCCTTTCCGGAGCAATGGAAGACCCAGGAGGCGGCCATGCGCGCGTCGGTGACGCAGGCCGCTGCACGGGGCTATGCGGCATCGTTCCGCGACTGGCACCCGGCGATCCACGCCTGCGCGGTGGCCTTCCGGCCGGTGGGGGAGAAGGAGCTGCACATGCTGAGCTGCAGCGCGTCGTACGGCTCGGTGGAAGAGGCCGAATTCCACGACAAGCTGGCGCCGGCCCTGCGCGCGCTGGCGGCGCGGCTGTCGGACCCGGCGTCCTGAAGCACGGCCCGCGCCGGGGTCCTCCGGGGTCCTTCCTGTCTTGAAGCGTTTCCCGCAGACGCCTAGAGATCGGTGCGCAGTTTCCAGAGTTCGGGGAACAGCACCACGTCGAGCATCTTGCGCAGGTAGCTCACGCCTTCCGTGCCGCCGGTGCCGCGCTTGAAGCCGATCACGCGCTCCACGGTGGTGACATGGCGGAAGCGCCATTGCCGGAACGCATCTTCCAGGTCGACGAACTTCTCGCCCAGTTCATACAGTTCCCAGTGCGCCTCGGGCTGGCGATAGACCTCCAGCCACGCAGCCTCCACCGAGGCATTCTCCCCGGCAGGGCGGGTCCAGTCGCGTTCGATGCAGGCCGCGTCGATGGCGAAGCCGCGCCGCGCCATCAGGCGGATCGCTTCGTCATAGAGCGACGGCGTGCGCAGCGCCTCTTCCACCAGCGCCAGGTGCTCCGGCCGGTGCGCGTGCGGAAGCAGCATGGCGGCGTTCTTGTTGCCGAGGATGAACTCGATCTCGCGATACTGGTAGGACTGGAAGCCGGAGGACATGCCCAGGTAGGGACGCATCGCCGTGTACTCCGGCGGCGTCATGGTGGCCAGCACGCTCCACGCCTGCACCAGCTGCTCCATGATGCGCGACACGCGCGTGAGCATCTTGAAGGCCGGCGGCAACTGGTCGCACCGCACGCATTCGCGCGCCGCGCGCAGTTCGTGCAGCGCCAGCTTCATCCACAGTTCGCTGGTCTGGTGCTGCACGATGAACAGCATCTCGTTGTGCTCGGGCGAGAGCGGATGCTGGGCGTTGAGGATCTGGTCCAGCGCCAGGTAGTCGCCGTAGCTCATGTCCCTGGCGAAGTCCATCTGCGCGTCGTGCCAGGCGGCATCGTTCCCGCTTGCCGCCGCGCTGCCCGCGCCCGACATCGGGCATCCCTTGTTGATCGTCATGGCGAATTCCTGTTCAGGTCACCTGGCCGCGGGCCTGGTGACGCGCTTCCTTGTAGCTGCCGCTGTCGAGCACGTCGCGCAGCACCTCCACCGCATCCCACACGTCGGTAAAGCCGATGTACAGCGGGGTGAAGCCGAAGCGTGCAATGCGTGGTTCGCGGTAATCGCCGATCACGCCGCGCTCGATCAGCGCCTGCACCACCGCGAAGCCRTCGGGATGGGCAAGGCTGACATGGCTGCCGCGGCGTGCATGCGCGCGCGGCGTGGCCAGTTCGAGCGGGTGGTGGCCGCAGCGCTGCTCCACCAGCGCGACGAAGAGATCGGTCAGCAACAGCGACTTGGCGCGCAGCGCCCGCATGTCGGTCTGGGCGAAGATGTCGAGCCCGCATTCGACCATGGCCAGCGAGGTCACGGGCTGCGTGCCGCACAGGAAGCGGCCGACCCCTTCGCGCGGCCGGTAGCCCGGTTCCATCGCGAACGGCGCGGCATGGCCCCACCAGCCGGACAGCGGCTGCCAGAATGCATCGCGCAGCGCGGGCGCCACCCACAGGAAGGCCGGCGAACCGGGCCCGCCGTTGAGGTACTTGTAGGTGCAGCCGACCGCGTAGTCCGCGCCCGATGCCTTCAGCGCAACCGGCACCGCGCCGGCCGAATGCGCCAGGTCCCACACCGTCAGCGCGCCGCACGCGTGCGCCATCTCGGTCACGGCGGCCATGTCCAGCATCTCGCCGCTCTGGTAGTTCACGTGGGTCAGCATCAACACCGCGGTGTCGGCATCGACCGCCGCCTCGATCTCCGCCGGCGAATTCACCAGGCGCAGCGAATAGCCCTGCTGCAGCAGGTCCGCAAGGCCCTGCGCGATATAGAGGTCGGTGGGAAAGTTGCTGGCTTCCGAGACGATCACCTTGCGCCTGGGGTCGCGCGCCTGCTGCACGCGCAGCGCTGCCGCCAGGACCTTGAACAGGTTGATCGACGTGGTGTCCGTCACCACCACTTCGTCCTCGCCGGCGCCGATCAGCGGCGCCAGCTTGTTGCCCAGGCGCTGCGGCAGTTCGAACCAGCCGGCCGTGTTCCAGCTGCAGATCAGGCCCGTGCCCCATTCCTCGCTCACCACCTCGGCGGCGCGCGCGGCGGCACTGCGCGGGCGGGCGCCCAGCGAATTGCCGTCGAGATAGATCACGCCCTCGGGCAGCGCGAATTGGTCGCGCAGGCTGCGCAGCGGGTCCTGCTGGTCTAGCGCGAGACATTGCGCGCGGGTTTGTACGGTCATGGGCGAAGCGTCCTGGAAGAGTTCAGTGGTTCAGTGTCGGGTGGGTGGCGACGCGGCTCCGCGTCATGCCAGGCTGCGCAGTACCGCGCGCACCGGGCTGGCGTCGAGGCCCGCCAGGCGCAGCGGCAGCGCGATCAGTTCATAGTCGCCTTCGTCGACCGCATCGAGCACCAGCCCCTCGAGGATGGCCAGCCGGTGCCGGCGCACCATGCGGTGCGCATCCATGGTCTTGGATTGCTGCGGGTCCAGCGAAGGCGTGTCGATGCCGACCAGCGTCACGCCGTGCGCAGCCAGCAGGGCGATGGTCTCTGGCGCGACCGCGCAGAAATCCGGATCCCAGTGCGCCAGCGGCGCCTGCCGATAAGTGCGCAGCAGCACGCGCGGCGGTGTGCCGGCCAGCGCGTGCCCGAGATGGCGCGGCTCGACCACCGGTGCGGCGCCGATGCAGTGGATGACGCGGCAGGGGCCGAGGTAGGGCGCCAGGTCCACCGCGCCGATGGGCGCGCCGTCGGCGGCGTAGTGCAGTGGCGCGTCGGCATGGGCGCCGGTGTGCGGCGACAAGGTGATGCGGCCGACATTCACCGGGCAGTGCGCGTCCATCTGCCAGGCGCGCTCTTCCTGGAACGGCGTGTCGCCCGGCCACACCGGGGTGGCGGGCGACAGCGGCGGGCTGATGTCCCACAACTGGCGTTCGGTGGGGGGTGCGAGGGCGGCTTGGTCTGTCATTGGCTGGTCGCGCCGTCATCCGGCGCTCCTTGGCTCAGTGGGGAGCGGATGACGGCATGATAGTCAATATTCCGGGCAAGAGGCTTGCTAAATGCCTGGGGTTTTGGTCGCGAATTCGCATAGAATTTCACGAGACGACAAAATGTGTAAATAATCTGCGAAATGAATCTCGACCCCACCGATTTGCGCATCCTGAGCTGCCTGCAGGAGAACGGACGCATCAGCAACCAGGACCTGGCGGACCGCGTGGCGCTGTCGCCGTCGGCCTGCCTGCGGCGGGTGCGGTTGCTGGAAGAAAGCGGCGTGATCGGCGGCTATCGCGCCTGGTTCGATGCCGAGCGGCTCGGGCTGGAAATCGAAGCGATCGTGCAGGTGTCGATGCGGCACGACGTGGAAGGCTGGCACGACACCTTCAACGCGGCGGTGCAGGCGTGGCCTGAAGTGGTGTCTGCCTACATCATCACCGGCGACAGCAACTACATCCTCAAGGTGCAGGCGCGCAACCTCAAGCACTACTCGGATTTCATCGTCAACCGGCTCTACCGCACGCCGGGCGTGATGGACATCCGCTCCAATATCGTGCTGCAGAAGATCAAGACCGATGGCTCCCCACTGGCCGTGATCAAGGGCTCGCCCGGCACATGAGCGCAGGCCCCGCTAGCGCGGCGCGTGCAGCGCGATCAGCCGGCGCAGCGTGTCCTTGAGCTGGTCGGCCTGCGCGGCGCCGAAGTCGTCCAGCACCTGCTGCTCGTGCACGGCGGCCTGGTCGAGCAGGGCGCGGGCACGGGTGCGGCCGCCCGCGGTGATGGAGACCAGCGCATGGCGGCGGTCATGCGCGCCGTTGCGGCGCGTGACCAGGCCGCTGGCCTCCATGCGGTCGATCAGCTTGGTCAGGGTAGGCTGCTTGGTGAGGGTGATATCGGCCAGGGCGCCGATGGTGCAGGCGGGCCGGTCGGCCAGCGTGGCCAGCACGCGCCATTCGGGCACGGAGAAACCCGCGGCTTCCACCTGCCGGTGGAATTCGCCCGAAACGAGATAGCTTGCGCGCGCCAGCAGGTAAGGCAGGTAGCCGTCGACGAAGGCAGGCTTGGACGATTGCGTCATGGCCGTGCGCCCGGCGCCTCAGTCCGCCAGCGGGTAGGTGGTGGCGAAGCGTCCGTCGTGGAACACCAGCGGGCTGCCGCCGTCATCGTGCACGCCGCAGCGCTCCACCTCGCCCACGAAGATCACATGGTCGCCCTCGTCGTACCGGCTGCGGTTATGGCATTCGAACCACGCCAGCGCATTGCTCAGGATGGGCAGGCCGTTCTCGGACAGGCGGTAGTCCACGCCGGCGAAACGATCGCCCTTGAGCGTGGCGAAGCGCTGGCACAGGTCCAGCTGCGTGGATGACAGCACATTGATGATGTAGTGCGAGCCGTCGCGGAACATCGGCAGGCTGTTCGCGCGCGTGGCCATGCTCCACAGCACCAGGGGCGGGTCCAGCGATACCGAGTTGAAGGAGCTGGCGGTGATGCCCACGAACGGCACGCCCGGGGGCGAGCCAGGGCCCGCACGGGTGGTGATGACCGTCACGCCGGTGGCGAACTGCGACAGCGTGCGCCGGAAGTGCAGCGTATCGAAATCGGGAGAAGCAGCCTTGCCGATCATGCGCGGCGTGGCCTCAGGCATGCCCATAGCGCGGGCTCCACTTGAATCCATGAAATTTCATATATTATTTGCGCCAGCGACAAGAAGCACAAGTACAAGCTAATGCGTCCGGTGCCAGGCATCGGTGGGCTGGCGCACCAAGGCTGCCCGCGGGCCTGCCGGGACGCGGCGGATTCCGCACTGGAGGAGACAACATGCTCATCGAGCACATCGAACACCGCTGGCTGGCGGCGTTCCGTCATACCCTCGAACTCTGCGCCCTGTCGGCCGGACAAGTCGTGGGGATTGTAACGGAGTCCCAATCCCGTCCTGTCAATGTGGAGTTGGCCGAGCTGGCGGTGCAGGCGCTCGGCGCCACGCCGGTACGCATCCGGGTGCCGTCCGCGCCCCTCAGTGCGCCCGCCCCGGTGCGCTCCACCGGCGCCAGCGACGCGCTCCGGCAACTTGCTCCGGTAGTGGCCGCGCTGCAACGCTGCCACCTGGTGATCGACTGCACCGTGGAAGGCCTGCTGCACGCTCCCGAGTTGCCGCGCATCCTGCAGGGCGCCGACGGCATCGTGCCGCGGTTGCTGATGGTCAGCAACGAACATCCCGAAATCCTCGAGCGCTGCCAGCCCGATGCTGCGCTGGAGGGCAGCGTGCGCGCCGCCATGAAGCGCCTGCGCGGCGCGCGCGAGATGCGCGTGCGTTCGGCGGCCGGAACCGAGCTGCGCATCGGCCTCGGCGACGCCCGCGTGGGCGGCGTGTGGGGCTACTGCAACAAGCCGGGGCAGGTCGCGCACTGGCCGGGCGGCCTGTGCCTGGCATTTCCCGCCGGTGGCCAGGTCAACGGCACGCTGGTGCTGGCGCCCGGCGACGTCAACCTGACCTTCAAGACCTACCTGCGCGACATCATCGTCTGCCATGTCGAGGATGACTACATCGTCGCCATCGAAGGCCTGGGTGTCGACGCCGACATGATGCGCGGCTACTACGCGGCGTGGGCCGACCGCGAAGGCACGCGCGATGCCTATGCGGTTTCCCACGTGGGCTGGGGCATGAACCCGCAGGCGCGCTGGGATGCGATGACGTTCTACGACAAGCGCGACTGCAACGGTACCGAGCTGCGCGCCTTTGCCGGCAACTTCCTCTATTCGACCGGCGCCAACGAGGTCGCCGGCCGCCACACCCTTGGCCACTTCGACCTGCCGCTGCGCAATTGCACCGTCACGCTGGACGGGGCGAACGAGGTCGAGGAAGGCAGGCTGGCCGCGGCCAGCTGATGCGATGGCCGGGCAGACCATTTGAAGAGGGCAGGCGCATGACAGGAAACGCAATGGCAGAGACCACAAAGACCACAGCGACCACAAAGACCACCATCCACACCCATCCCAACGGCATCGCCACCATCGCGCAGGGCGATGGCCCGGTGGCGGTGGTGATGCTGCATGGCATCGGCGGCGGCAAGGCCGCGTGGCCGGCGCAGCTCGACGCGCTGGCGCAGGCGGGCTATCGCGCCGTGGCCTGGGACATGCCTGGCTACGGCGCGAGCGCAATGATCGAGCCCTACGATTTCGCCGGGCTGGCGCAAGCGCTGATGCCGGTGTTGCAGGCCGAGCGCGACGCCGGCCGGCGCGTCCTGCTGCTGGGTCACAGCATGGGCGGCATGGTGGCGCAGCAAGCATACGCCGCCGCACCCGCGCTGATCGACGGCATGGTGCTGTCCGGTACCTCGCCGGCGTTCGGCAAGGCTGATGGCCAGTGGCAGCGCGACTTCGTCGCCGCGCGCACGGCGCCGCTCGACGCGGGCAAGACCATGGCCGAAATGGCGAGCGGGCTGGTGCGCGCGATGGTGGCGCCGCAGGCGGATGCCGATGCGGTAGCCTTCGCCGCCAGCGTGATGGCTGCCGTCCCCCCCGCGACCTATCGCGCCGCGCTGCAGGCGCTGGTGCGTTTCGATTGCCGCGAGCTGCTGGCGCGCATCACGGTGCCGGTGCTGGCGCTGGCCGGCGAGCACGACGCCAATGCGGCACCGGCGGTGATGGAGCGCATGGCGCAGAAGATCGCCGGCGCCGAGTACCTGTGCCTGCCGGCGGTGGGTCACCTCGCATGCATGGAACGGCCCGCGGCATTCAATGCCGCCGTGCTCGCTTTCCTCGGCCGCCATTTTCCCGCGCGCTGAAGGCGGCGTTTCACCAGAAAACACAAGCAATAGCGAGGCATCGCCGCGCGACGATGCCCGGGAGACCAACCAATGCCATTGGACTTTATCCCTGCCGTCGGCGCCGCCGACTTCACCCAGGCGCAGGAGCGCCTGCTGGTGCTGGCCAACCGGCTCGGCCGCGAGCGCTTCGCCCCGCGCGCTGCACAGTGGGACCGCGAGGCCAGCTTTCCCTTCGCCAACTATGACGACCTGCGCGAAGCCGGCCTGCTCGGCCTGTGCGTGCCGCGCGAGTTCGGCGGCGAGGGCGCGGACTTCGCTACCTATTGCATGGTGGGCGCGGAGATCGGCCGCTTCTGCGGTGCCACGGCACTGACCTACAACATGCATATCTGCTCCACCATGTGGACGGGCATGCTGGCCGACGGCGTCGCCATGACGCCCGCGCAACGGGCCGAACACGACGGCCGCCGCGAGCTGCATTTCGCGCGCGTGGTCAGGGACGGCGCCATCTACGCGCAGCCGTTCTCGGAAGGCTCGGCCGCCGCCGCCGGGCGAGCCCCGTTCGGCACCAGCGCGCACAAGGTCGATGGCGGCTGGGTGCTCAACGGCCGCAAGATCTTTGCTTCGCTGTCGGGCGCCGCCGACTACTACGGCATCCTTTGCACCGAGGAATGCGCCGACCATTCGCCCGACATGCGCGACACGCTCTATATCGCCGTGCCGGGCAATGCCGAAGGCCTCGCCGTCACCGGCGAGTGGGACCCGATGGGCATGCGCGGCACGGTCTCGCGCACGCTGCTGCTCAAGGATGTGTTCGTCGCCGACCACGAGCAGCTGATGCCGCGCGGCGTCTACTTCAAGGCCGCGCAGACCTGGCCCGCGATGTTCTTCACGCTCTCGCCGACCTACCTCGGCGTGGCCCAGGCAGCCTATGACTTCACCGTGCAGTATCTGCGCGGCGAGGTGCCGGGCCAGCCGCCGGTGAAGCGGCGCATGTATCCCACCAAGCAGATCGCGGTGGCGCAGATGCGCATCCAGCTGGAAAACATGCGCTCGATCTTCTGGCGCGTGATCCACGAAGCGTGCGCCAATCCTTCCAAGGATGCGCGCATGCGCCTGTACGCCGCGCACTACAGCGTGATGGAGGGCGCCAACGACATCGCGCGCCTGGCGATCCGCACCTGCGGCGGGCAGTCCATGCTCAAGGACCTGCCACTCGAGCGGCTTTACCGCGATTCGCGCTGCGGCGCGCTGATGCTGCCGTGGACCGCCGAGCTGATCCTCGACCGCATGGGCCGGGAAACGCTCTACGAATCGGGCGAGCGCGACGAATGAGCGCGCGTGCCGACCGGCTCCTTGTCGTTCCCGCCGGCACGCCGGAGCCAGGCGCCTTGCTGCGCGCGCTGCATGCGCACGCACGCGCGGCGCCGCAGCGGCCCGCGCTCCACAGCCTCGGCCACACCATCAGCTACGGCCGGCTGTGGCGGCGCGTGGAGCGTCTCAGTGCCCACCTTGCCGGCACCTGGGGCGTGCAGCCGGGCGAGCGGGTTGCCACGCTCTGCCTGAACCACGACCTGCAGCTCGCCATGCTGTTCGCCTGCGCACGGCTCGGCGCGATCTTCGTGCCGCTGAACTTCCGTCTTGCGGTTCCCGAGCTGGAAGCCATCGCAGTGCATGCGGGCATCCGCGTGCTGTTCCACGACGCGCCACACGCGCAGGCGGCCGGGGCAGTGGCCGCCGCGGCCGCCTGCGCAACGCAGGCTCGCGTCGGGCACGCGCCCATCGACAGCCTGGTGGATCGTCCTGCCACGGGACACGCGGCGCTGCCTGCGCCGCCCGGGCAACCAGACCAGGCGCCGCTGCTGCTGGTCTATACCTCGGGTTCCACCGGTCAGCCCAAGGGCGCACTGCACACGCAGGCGGCCTTGCTGGCCAATGCGCGCGCGAGCTGGTGGGCGCACGGCATGACGCCGGACGACCACGTCCTGTCGGTGCTGCCGCTGTTCCATGTGGGCGGCCTGTGCATCCAGACGCTGCCGGCCCTGCTGGCCGGCGCGCAGGTCACGCTGCACCAGCGCTTCGCGCCGCAGGCATGGCTGGCCGAACTGGCGCGCTCCAAGGTCACGCTGTCGCTGATGGTGCCGGCCACGCTGCGCGCGGTGCTCGAGCACCCGGACTGGGCGCGCGCGGACCTTGCTTCGCTGCGCGGCGTGATGGCGGGATCGTCGCCGATTCCGCGCGCGTATATCGATGCCTTCCATGCGCGCGGCGTGCCGCTCGGGCAGGTCTAYGGCGCCACCGAGAGCGGCCCGGTGTCGGTCGTGCTGCGGCTGGACCAGGCCATGGCACACCCCGGCTACGCGGGCTGGCCGCAGCCCGAAGTGCGGGTGCGCGTGGCCGGCGCCGGCGGCGCCGAGGTGGCGCCAGGCGAGGTCGGCGAGTTGTGGCTGTCCGGCACCAACCTGATGCAGGGCTACTGGCGCCAGCCGGACCATCCGGATTTCCGCGACGGCTGGTTCCATTCGGGCGACCTCGCGCATTGCAATGCCGACGGCTGCATCGAGGTGGTCGGCCGCAGCAAGGACATGATCATTTCGGGCGGCGAGAACATCTATCCGGCCGAGATCGAGAACGTCCTGCTGGGCCTGCCGGGCGTGGCGGATTGCGCGGTGGTCGGCCTGCCCGATACGCACTGGGGCGAGGTGCCGGTCGCGGTGGTGGTGCCGGCCACTGGCGCGGACCGTGCCGCGCTGGCGCAGGAGCCGCTGCGCGAAGCGCTGGCCGCGCAGATCGCGCGTTTCAAGTTGCCGCGCCGCGTGGTGCTGCTCGATGCCCTGCCCAGGAGCGCGCTGGGCAAAGTGCTCAAGCCGCAATTGCGCGCCTGTTTCTGGTGCCTGGAGGCGGTGTACCAGCAGGTCAGGGGGGTGCGGGCGGTGGAGTCAGGCTATACCGGCGGCCACGTGAACCATCCGACGTACGAGCAGGTATGCGACGGTGAGACCGGACACGCCGAAGTGGTGCAGGTGAGCTTCGACCCGTCCGTGATCAAGTATCGCGAGATCCTGGAGATCTTCTTCGCCATCCATGACCCGACCACGCTGAACCGGCAGGGCAACGACGTCGGCACGCAATACCGCTCGGTCATCTTCACGCACTCCGAGCCCCAGCGCGCGATGGCCGAGTACGTCATGCGCGAAGTTATCGCGCAGAAGCTCTACGACGCCCCGCTGGTCACCCAGATCGAGCCCACCCAGCCGTACTGGCGTGCCGAGGAAAGCCACCAGAACTACTACCAGAACCACCCCAACCAGGGTTATTGCTCGTTCGTGATCTCGCCCAAGCTGGCCAAGTTCCGGCAGAAGTTCGCGCACTTGCTGATCCGGTGAGGCGCGCCGTCGCCGGTGCGCTTGCGTGCCGGCGAGCCGCTCAGTTCGCGGCAAGCCGCTCGGCGATCGCCTCCGCCAGCCGCACGCAGGTCAGCGGCGCGGAACCTTCGGCCTTGTTGCTGACGATCACATAGGCGGGCTGTCCGGCGCGCAGCGTGCGGGCAACCTGCTCGGCGATCACGGCGCGCGTGTGCGGATCTTCGTCGACCAGCCGGTCGAACGGCGCGTAGCGCGATTCGGCCTGCTCGTAGGCAAAGCCCGCATGCAGCATCCAGCGCAGCACCAGTGGTCCCGGCGCGGCTTCATCCATCAATGCCTGCGCGGGCAGCTGGCGTTCTGCCGGCGGCATGCGCTCGCGCGCCGACAGGCAGAAACGCACGCCACGCGCACGCAGCAGCTTGATGAAACGGGGCGTGAGCAGGGACGCATCGCGCAGTTCCACCGCATAGCACGCATGCGGCGTGGCGGCGGCGTCGAGCGCGGGCAGGGCACCCAGGAAAGCATCGAGCCGAGACAGGAAGCCGGCGCTGTCCACGGCCATCGCGCCCAGCGGCGACAGCTGGAACAGCAGCGGGCCGCACTTGGCTCCGAGCCCCGCGGTAGCCGGCCCGACGAAATCGCGCGCCGCGATCCCCGCATCGAGGAAGCTCGCATTGGCCAGCCGCCCCGCGCCCTCCGACGTGCGCAGCCACGGATCGCATACGCTCGCGGGCGCCTTGGTCAGGAAGCGGAAATGCGCCGGCACCTGGGCCGCATAGGCAAGATAGTCCGCAAGCGGGATCGGTGCGTAGAAGCCGCGGTCGATGCCGGCAGCCCGTAGCAGTGGATGCAGGGAGTAAGCGGCCAGGCCCTTGCGCGAGAGCAGGTTGTCGCTGTATTCACCGTGGTAGACCAGTCCGTTCCAGCCGCCATAGGACCACGACGATGTACCGAGGTGCAGTCCGGCCGGAAGGCGCTCGGCCAGTGCGAGCAGGGCGGGATCGGGAGGGGGCGCCTGCACGCTTTTTCCGCGCACAGGGCGCGCGGCGCAGGCCGTGGCGTCGGTGCCAGGCAATGTGTCGCCACTGCGCGCGGTGGCCGCGGGTATTTCCGGCAGGCCGCCGAACAGGTCTTCAGTCAAGCAGGTTTTCAGTCCAGCGATTTGTCGTAGATATAGCGGCGCGACCAGGGCAGGCCCGTCGCCGACAGGCCGGCCTTGTGGCACACCACCTGGTAGATCGACATCTGGTCGGTGTCGAAGGCATGCGCGCAGCCCGCCAGGTAGACGCGCCAGATGCGGTATTTCTTCTCGCCCACCATGGCGCGGATGGTATCACCCTGCGCCTCGAAGTTGTCCGCCCAGTGATGCAGCGTGCGGTGATAGTGGCCGCGCATCAGTTCGACGTCGGTCGCCTCCAGGCCGCCGCGCTGCAGGGTGTTGAGCACCATGCCGATGTGCGGCAGCTCGCCCTGCGGGAACACATAGCGATCCATGAACTCGGAGCCGTCCATCGGCGTGGCGCCGCTATCCGGATCGGGCGAGGTGATGCCATGGTTCATGGCATAGCCGTCGTCGGCCAGCAGGTCGCACATGCGGCTGAAGTAGCCGGACAGATTGTTCTTGCCCACGTGCTCGAACATGCCGACGCTGGTGATGCGGTCGAAGGTCCCGGCGGTATCGCGGTAGTCCTGCAGGCGGATCTCGATGCGCTCGGACAGTCCGGCCTGCCTGACGCGCTCGGTAGCGAGGTCGAACTGGTTTTGCGACAGCGTGATGCCCACGCAGCGCGCGCCGAACTTCTGCGCCGCGCGCAGCACCAGCGCGCCCCAGCCGCAGCCGATGTCGAGCAGGGTCTGCCCGGGCTGCAGGCGGATCTTGGTCAGGATGTGGTCGATCTTCTTGCGCTGCGCGGTGGCGAGATCCTCGTTGCCGTGCTCGAAATAGGCGCAGGAATAGACCATCGCCGGGTCGAGCCAGAGCCGGTAGAACTCGTTGGAAACGTCGTAGTGGTACTGGATCGATGCCTTGTCGGCCGCCTTGGTGTGAGCGAAGTGCTGCGCCACCCGGGCCAGTGCGCCGCCTGCCTGTGCGCTGGCGGCGGCGGAAAAGCGGTAGGCCACGGCGATGATGTCGCTGAGCTTGCCGTCCAGGTCGATCTTCTCCTGTACGTAGGCTTCACCGAGGTTGTCCAGGCTGGGCGTCAGCAGCAGTGACAGGGCGCCGGCCTCGCGTATCGTCAGCGTCACAGCCGGGTGCTCGAAACGGCCGAGTGGATATTCGCTGCCGTTCCATAGCCGCAATCTGACAGGGAGATTGGCACGGTCGCGCAAATCGGCGATCCAGTGATCCAGTTGCTTGTCCAGTGCTTGCTTGAAAAACATGCGGCCTCCCTATTCGGCGGTTGCGGCACACTCCTCGAACCTCAGCATCGGGCAGGCTTGTGGCCCGCGCCTTATGGCCGCTCCCTGATGGAAGCAGCCATAAACCACTTTACGACAATTCCCAAATTTGTGCAGTGCGCGGCCCCGGTCGGGCGAGCGTTCCCAGGGCCCCCGCGTCCTTCATGGCGACAGCCGCGCGATCTGCCACGCACCGTCCGCCTGCAGGCGGTAGGCGATGCGGTCATGCAGGCGCGACGGGCGGCCCTGCCAGAACTCGATCCGTGTCGGCGCGAGACGGTAGCCGCCCCAGTGGGCCGGGCGTGGCGGGTTGTCGCCGAACTTGGCGCGGAAATCCGCTTCGCGCTGCTCCAGCACGGCGCGGTCCGCGACCTCGCGGCTTTGTTCCGAGGCCCAGGCGCCGAGGCGCGAGCCGAGCGGGCGCGAGGCGTAGTAGGCATCGCTCTCGGACTCGTCCACCTTCTCCACGACGCCTTCCACGCGCACCTGGCGCTCCAGTTGCACCCAGTGGAACAACAGCGCCGCGCGCGGGTTGGCAGCCATGTCCAGGCCCTTGCGGCTTTCATAGTTGGTGAAGAACGTGAAGCCCCTGGCATCCATGCCCTTGAGCAGGACGATGCGCGCGGAAGGCTGGCCGCCGGCATCGACCGTTGCCAGCGTCATCGCATTGGGTTCGGGCAGCTTGGCGTGGGTGGCTTCATCGAACCAGCGCTGGAACTGGCTGATCGGGTCGGGCGCCACGTCGGACTCGGAAAGGGAGCCCAGCACATAGGTGCGGCGGAGGTCGGCAAGTTGGGTCATGTCAGGTCAGGTATCAAGTCTGCGGGCCGCGCACCGGGCAAGCCTGCCCGGCACCGGCGGCGCGCCTGATTTGAGTATAGCGAAAGCGCTGCAAGCCGCATTTGCGCCTGCGCAATCCCTTCGCCCGGCCAGCGCTCAGGCCTCGGACGGCGGCAGCTTGCGCGCATGCGCGCGCGAATAGTAGCCAGCCACGCCCATGGCGCCCGCCATCGACAGGAAGATCGGCAGCATGCCAAGCGCCGTGCCGACCACGCCGAATGTCAGCGGCCACACCACCTGGCTCGTGTTGAGCACCGCCGAACGCAGGCCCAGCGCTTCGCCGGCACGCCCGGAAGGCGACGCCGCATGCAGGATGTTCATCACGTTGGGTTGCGCGCTGCCCAGCGCGAGCCCGAGCAGGAACGCCAGGCAGCACATCAGCCAGAACTGGGACACGAAGGGATAGAGCAGGTAGGCCACCGCGCCGACCAGCAGCGCGCCGCGGATCACCTTCCATTCGGACAGCCGGCGCGACACCAGCGGCATCGCCACCCGGATCGCGAAGGTGGCGATGGCGAAGGCGCCCAGCACCCAGCCGATCGACGACGGCGAAAGCCCGACGCGCGTGCCCTGGATCGGGATCAGGAATGCGTGCAGGTCCCAGGCGGCGGACAGCACTGCGCTGGCGATGAAGACCGCACGCAGCTCGGGGTGCGCCAGCAGCCCCAGCGTGGAGTTGCGGCTGCCGTCGGCGATGGCGCCGCGTGCGGCACGCCCGCCGCGTTCGGGCAGCCGGCGGCGTACCAGGCACAGCCCGGCCAGTCCGGCGCCGGCCACCACGACTAGCGCGCAGAAGGCCGGACGGAAGCCGGCGTGCTCGATCAGGTAGCCCATCACCACCGGCCCCACCGTGCCCGAGAACGACAGCCCGAGCGCGTGCAGCGTGTAGTTGCGCAGTCGCGTGCCGTCGCTGGAGATCTGCCCGATCAGCAACTGCATGGCGACCTGGACCAGCATGAAGCCGACCCCGATCAGCGCGCACGAAAGATACAGCGCCGCGATGCCCGGCCACAATGCCGGCAGCAGCGTGCCCGCCAGGACCATCATCGAACCGGCGGCCATGGGCTTGCGCGGCCCGGTCTCATCGATGCGCTTGCCGGCATGGATGGCCAGCAACATCGGCAACAGCGCATAGAGCGACATCAGGATGCCGAGCGTGACGGTGGAAGCCTTGAGGGAGAGGGCGAACAGCGAGACCACCACGCGGCTGGCATTGAAGGCCACGTGGTTACACACCGTGAGCGCGATCAGGCAACTGATCGGCGGAACGGTGGTCTGTAGCGGCGGCATGCGCGGGCGGGGGCGGGTAGGAAACCGGAGGAAAAACAAGTGCGGCCGAAACCGCACCCAGGGAAGGAGGCCACGATCGCTCGCGGACATCCGTATTGCGCCATCTATTGGAAACTTCGTTGTAAATGGCCGTTTAATTATGCGAGCGGCGTGGCCGATGTACAACGACTGTCTGCGCGGAGAGCGCGAAAGTGTTGCGAAAGTGCCTCGTCTGGCGGGGATGTGTCGCGGGTGGGCAACAGCCGCGGGGTTGGCTCAGCCGCCCTGGTGCAGCGAGGCATCGGGAGCCGGGCGCGCAGGCGCGGCGGGGYGCACTTGCGCGGGCCTGGCACTCGCCGCGGCCGCGGCGGCGGCCGGCGTCCTGGCTTCGGCCCCGCTGTCCGGCGACGGCGCGGGTCCGGCAGCCTGGCCGGTGGCGCCGGTGGCCGGATCGCGGTAGGTCTTGCCGGGAGGCGGGGCGATCGGACGCTTGCGGATCTCGGCCAGCAGCTTGCCGCACTGCGAGTTCTCGCTGGTGGAAAGGTCGATCAGGGGCAGCACGGCGGCGCCGATAGGCGCCACCAGCGCGAGCGCCACCACGCCCCCGGCGCGCAGGGCCAGCACGCCCACGTCCGGGCTGACCGATGGTTTTTTCAGCGTGCCGCCCACATAGAGCGGCGAGCGCAGCGAGAAGATGCGCAGGCCCTTCGAGTCGGGCCGGACGGTCAGCGCCAGCCGCTCGCTGGCCAGGTCGACGGCGCCGCTGGTATCGATCACGGCATCCTGCGTATCGAGCACGAAGGTACGCGCGCGCGCCACGCCGTTGGTGAAACTGAAATCGCTGACGCCGCAATTGATCTGCACCGGCTTGTCGCCGAACAGCTTCGAGATCACCACGCTGCCCACGTTCAGCCCCATCGCCTCCAGGACGAACTTGCTCACCGTGCCGTTCTCCACCAGCAGCTTGGCTTCGCCGTTGGCGCTGCCCAGCAGCGTGGCCACCGAGTTGCCGGTCGCGCTCAGCCTGGCGCTGCCGTTGAGCTCGCCGATGCTGGCGCGCATCGATTCGAGCTTGGGGAACAACTCCTTGAGCTTGAGGTGGCGCGCCTTCATGTTGATGATGGCGGCCAGGGGTTCGCGCTTGCCGTTGAGTTGCAGCGAGGACACCAGGTTGCCCCCCGCCACGCCAAAGTCGAGCGGGTCCAGGGTCAGCACGCCGTCGTCGAGCTTGAGATGGGTGACGAGGTCGGTGATCGGCAGGTCGCTGGTGCGGATGATGCGCTTGCCGGTGAACTTCACGTCGGCGTCGATGCTGTCCCAGCGTTCGGTGCGGAATGGCGCCACCGGCAGGGCTTTGTCGGCGGGCTGCTTCACGCCGCTGCCGGAAGCAGCTTGCCCGGGCTTGGCGTCGGCGCCGATCAGCGGTGCGAGGTCTTCGAAGCGCAACTGGCCGGATTCGAGCTCGCCCGACAGCAGGGGGCGTGGCTGGCGCTGCGTGTAGGTAAGCGTGCCGTTCAGGTCGCTGCCGCCGACGCGTCCGCTGAACTTGTCGTAGCGGTACACCGAGCTGCCTTTTTTCAGCGTGGCGACGAGCCGGCCGCGTGTTTCGTATGGCGGCGTGCTGGGCAGCACGATGCCGGTCAGGGCATAGAGCTTGGCCATGTTGTCGCCCGACAGCTGCAGGTGGACGTCGAGCGCGCCAAGGTGGGCGGGGTTGGTCAGCGTGCCCTCCACCACCGCGCGCGTATTGCCGACACGCGCGTCGGCCTGTACCGGGAAGGGCATGTTGGTGTCGCGCAGGCTGAGCACCGTGCCGGCCTTGCCGGTGGCGTTGATGGTGGCGTCGTTGTAGCGCCCGGTGGCCTTCCAGCGCACGCCATAGCGCTGGCTGCCGGTGCCGGGCTGGCCGGGGGCGGGGACCGTTGCGCTGGCGCTCCCCGGCGTGCCCGAGGCCGCGGGATTGATCAGCGCGCCGTCGCGGGCCCTGTCGTAGAGCGGGCTGTCGCCTATGGTGTCCAGGCGGGCCTGCATCTCGATTTTCATGGCCTTGTCGGACAGGGTCAGGTCGCCCCGCGCCAGCGCCATTTCGCCGATATCGAGCTTCCATTCCGAAGGCTTCTTGCTCGACGCCATGTCGAACGTCCAGTTGTTGCGCTGGTCCGCCAGGCGCTCCAGCCACACGGCGGGGCTGTCGACGACGATGGTGGGAACCGAGATCTGGTGCCTGAGCAGCGGCAGCGGACGCACCACGAAGATCAGCTCGCGCACGGTGGCGAAGTTGGGCTCGCGCGCCCAGCCGGGGTTGCCGACGGTGATGTCGGTGGCGGACAGGCGGGGCCAGGGCACCCAGGTGTGCCAGCCGGTCTCGCCTTCCGCCCGGCGCCAGGTCAGGGTCAGGTCGCCGTTGACGGCAAAGGGCCGGCCGATCGCCTCGGACACGCGCTGGTTGAGCCACGGCTTGAGGCGGTTCCAGTCGAAGGTCAGAATGACCACGAACAGCACGGCGATCAACACCAGCGGTGTCAGTACACTCCAGATAACTGCCTTGCGGCGCAGGGACATGGGGTCGGTATCCTGGTCGGGCGGACCGCGCGCAGCGCATGTATTGCGTCTTGGGGGGCGAGGCGGCGGTCGAACCACTGCTGTAGGTATTGTATAGTTGCGCGCCCCGTTCTCCTGTCGGCGCTTGGCTGACAGTGTGATGTGACGGGCATTTTGCTTCTCGCGTGGCTTTCGCGTGGTTGCCGCGTGCCTTGCCGTGCTTCCACGGCAGCCTCTTTTCTCTCTTACCAGCAAGTCTCGAGCCAAGATATGAGCAATCTCGTCCCGGAAACAGCCCCGGAAACGTCCACCTCCCCGGCACTGGCGCAACTGCCGCCGGCGCTGACGCACGAGAGCCCGGCCGACGACGACTACCACCGCCGCTTCGGCGGCGTGGCGCGCCTGTACGGCGCCGACGGCCTGGCGCGCCTGGAGGCGGCGAGCGTTTGCGTGGTCGGCATCGGCGGCGTGGGCAGCTGGGCGGCAGAGGCGCTGGCGCGCAATGCCGTGGGCCGCGTCACGCTGATCGACCTCGACCATATCGCGCTGTCCAATACCAACCGCCAGATCCACGCGCTGGGCGACGACTACGGCCGCGCCAAGGTCCAGGCCATGGCCGAGCGCATGGTGCAGATCAACCCGCGCTGCCGCGTGACCGAGGTGGACGATTTCGTCACCGTCGACAACGTGGCGGAGCTGCTTGGCGGGCACGACTACATCATCGACGCGATCGACTCGGTCAAGGTCAAGATCGCCATGCTGGGCTGGGCGCGGCGCGAAGGCCGGCGCATCATCACCTGCGGCGGCGCCGGCGGCCAGCTCGATCCGACCCGCATCCGCGTCGTCGACTTCTCGCGCACCGTCCAGGACCCGCTGCTGGCCAAGGTGCGCTCCAGCCTGCGCAAGGACTGGGGCTGGCCGCGCAACCCCAAGCGGAAGTTCGGCATCGACGCAGTGTACTCGGACGAACCGCTGCGCTATCCCGAACCCGAGCAGCAGGCCTGCGAGATCGATGAGGCTCCGGCCGCGGCCGTGCCGGCAGCACCGCCCGCCGGCCCGCAGGGGCTGGCCTGCGCCGGCTTCGGTTCCTCGGTGGCGGTGACCGCCGTGTTCGGCATGGTGGCGGCCGCCAGCGTGCTGGGGGCGCTGACGGCGCCGGAGTGAAGCGCCGGGGCGCGGGAGCTAGGCCGCCAGCTCGGCCAGCAACGCGGCCAGGTCGGCTTCGTCCGGGGCGGAGTTGTCGAAGTAGCTCAGTTCGGGATGCGCCTGCGGTGCCGGCATGAAGCGCCGGGCGCGGTAGTCGTCCCAGTGCGTCAGCTTGTAGGCATCGTTGGGGTTGCCGCGCCGGATGATGCGGGCATGGGCTTCGTCTTCCGGCAGGTGCACCCACAGGGTGCGTACCTCGGTGCCGGGCGGCACGCGCAGCCACGCCGGGTCGTGCAGCAGATGGTCGCGTACCTCGCGCGAAAGCGGGCCCACCACGATCACGCTGATGCCCAGCGCAAGATTCTCGCGCGCGGTGTCGAGCAGGCCGTGGTACTCGGCATCGCGCAGGTGCTTGAGGTAGGTGGGGCTGTCGCGGTCGTTCGGGTCGCCGGTCAGCGCGCCCATCGCCGCGGCGCTGTAGCCGCCGTACAGGGTGTCCTTGTCGAGCAGGCAGAACGGTTCGCCGGTGGCCTGCATGAGCGGGCCGATCAGGCGGTGGGCCAGGGTGGTCTTGCCGGTGCCGGCGTGGCCGCAGAAGAAGAGCAGTCGGGGCATATGGGGGCAGGCCTGGGCCTGGCGCGATGGAAAGCCAGGCTCCAGCATAACCCGCGCGCCGTCTTGTCCTGGATCAGGCCGGCGAACCGCGGATTCGGTATCCTCTGGCCTTATGCCGGCACCCGGCGCCATGCATGCCGGCGAGCCTGCCCACTTTCTTCTCCCCAGACATGACCGATTCCCCTACGGATGCCATTGCGGATGCCCTCGCGCCGAGCCGCGCCACCCTCGCGCCCGAGTTGTTGCTCGGCGAGCCGGTGACCGACGCCACCCATGAAGAGTTCGTGCAATTGCTGGACGCCGCCGCGCGTGCCGAAGACACCGGCTTCCTGGCCGCGCTGGACGAGTGGATCGACCACTCGCGTCATCATTTCGGCCAGGAAGAAGCGTGGATGGAAGCCATGGCCTTCGGCCCGCAGCACTGTCATCGCGGCGAGCACCAGCAAGTGCTGGCGGTGGCCGACGCGGTGCGGGCCAAGGTCGCGGAAGGCGACGTGGCGCTGGGCCGGCGGCTGGTGTCGGAGCTGCCCGGCTGGTTCGACCAGCATGTGAAGTCGATGGACGCGATGATGGTCAGCCACATGCGCGAAAACGGCTTCAGCCTGATCGAGGCACCTGCCGGGCAGGCTGCCTGAATACGCTGGCGGGCTTCAGCCTGCGCCGGCGGCCGCGCGGTCGAGCACGACGAAGTGCTTGCGCACGGCTTCAATCACCTCGAACAGCCCGGTAAAGCCCGCCGGGATCACGCACGCATCGCCGGGCCCGAATTCGCGGGCGTTGCCGGCATCGTCGCTGATGCGGATGCGTCCGCTGATGATCTGGAAGAACTCTTCCTTGCCTGCCGGGAAGGCAATGCGCCACGCACCCGGCTCGCACGCCCACACCCCGCAGTCGAAGTCGCCCCGGCCGGCGCTGTAGTGCGTCCACGTGGTGCGCTCGGGATTGCCCGACACCAGCCGGTCCGGGCGCGGACGGTCGTGGCTGGGAGTCGGGTCGGTGCGGAAATCGGCCAGGCGGGGCAGGGAAGCGGTCACGGCAGCAGCGGGCAAGAAGGTATGACAGGCCCGCCAGTTTAATTCAGCGCGGAAGCCAGCTGCCGGCGCCAGCGCGAAACCGCCTCGGGCTGGTCGCTCATCAGGTCGAATACCGAGATCATGGTGACGCGCCCGACATCTTCCTCGAAGCTGCGGTCGGCCCGCACGATCGCCAGCAATTGCTCCAGCGCGGCCTCGTATTGCCGGTGCGCGATGAGCGCGCGGGCGAGGTCCAGGCGCGAACGCAGGTCGCCGGGCGCCGCGGCGATGCGCGCCGTCAGCGTGGCGGTGTCGGGCAGTTCGGACACGCCGCGCATGGCCTCGAGGCGAGTACGCAGCGCGGCGAAGCCTTCCGCCTGGGGTGCGCTGGGCGACAGCATGCCGAACTCGGACTCGGCCTGGTCCAGCGCGTCCATGTCGAGCAGGAAGCCGATGTATTCGAGCCGGGCCGCGTCGAAGCCGGGATCGAAAGCCAGCGCGGCCTGGAAAGCCTCCCGGGCGGCTTCATGATCACCGGCGCCGATGGCATCGCGCGCCGCGCGCAAGGCGGTCTGGCCAGGATTGGGCATCACGCGGGCCAGGAACTCGCGCAGGCCGGACTCCGGCAGCACGCCGGTGAACTGGTCTACCGCCTGGCCGTCCGCGAACGCAACCACGTGCGGGATGCTGCGCACGCCGAAGTGCCCCGCCAGGTCCTGGTTCTCGTCGACATTCACCTTGGCCAGCCGCCACTTGCCGCCGGCCTCGGCTTCCAGCTTTTCCAGCATCGGGCCCAGCGTCTTGCACGGACCGCACCAGGGCGCCCAGAAATCCACCAGCACCGGGATGTGATGCGACGTCTCGATCACGTCGGCCTCGAAATTCTGCAGGGTTACGTCGCTCATGGCTTGCTCTCGGTAGAAGGTGGGCCCGGCGCGTGCCGGGGGGCAGACCTAAGCTAGATTGGGGCGGACGGCGCCGTTTGCAACCACGCCCGGCCGGGCGACGGGTAGACAAGGGTAAGCGATGGATTGAAAATAGAACGGTCGTTCGGTTATATTGCTTGATTCGCATTTCAAGATCAGGTCCAGCAGACCGCATAGGAGACATTTATGCCAACCCACCAGTCCGCGCGCCCGCATTTCAAGTTCTGGCCCAAGCGGGTACCCACCGAGATCGTGCTGCCGGAAACCTCGCTCTGGTACAACCTGGTGGTGTCCGCGCACCGCTATGCCGACAAGGCGGCCATCCGCTATTTCGGCAACGCCATCAGCTTCAGCCAGCTCGAGGCGCAGGCCAGCGCCATGGCCGGCTGGCTGCAGCAGAAGGCGGGCGTGAAGAAGGGCGACCGGGTGCTGCTCTATATGCAGAACTGCCCCCAGTTCATCGTCGGCTACTACGCCATCCTGCGCGCCGACGCCGTGGTGGTGCCGGTCAACCCGATGAACCGCACCGAGGAATTCAAGCACTACATCAGCGACGCCCAGGCCCGCGTGGCGATCTGCAGCGCCGACCTGGCGGCCGGTGCCGAACAGGCCAACGCCGAGCTGCCGGCCGGGCAGCGCCTGCAGCATATGCTGGTCACGCAATACAGCGACGCGCTGCCTGCCAGCTACGAACACCCGGAAGATGCGCCCGCCGCCTGGCTCACCGCCCAGCATCCGCTGCCGGCCGGCGCCACGCCGTGGGCCGAGGCGCTCGCCCTGAAACTGGTGCCGTCCGAACATACCGCCGGTCCCGACGACGTGGCAGTGATGCCCTACACCTCGGGCACCACCGGTTTCCCCAAGGGCTGCATCCACACCCACCGCTCGGTCATGCACAACGTGATCGGCGGCGGCATCTGGAGCGGCAGCGGCGCGGAATCGACGATCCTGTCGGTACTGCCGATGTTCCACGTCACCGGCATGCAATACGGCATGAACGGCCCGATCTACAGCGGCGCCACGGTGGTGATGCTGCCGCGCTGGGACCGCGAAGTCGCCGGCCGCCTGATCTCGCGCTACCAGGTCACCCACTGGACCAATATCCCGACCATGGTGATCGACTTCCTCGGCAGCCCGAACCTGGCCCAGTTCGACCTGTCGAGCCTGCGCTACATCGGCGGCGGTGGCGCGGCCATGCCGCAGGCAGTGGCGGAGCGCCTGCAGCAGCAGTTCGGCCTGAACTATGTCGAGGGCTATGGCCTGTCGGAAACGATGGCGCCGACCCACAGCAACCCGGTCGACCGCCCCAAGCTGCAATGCCTGGGCGTGCCCACCCTGAATACCGACGCGCGCGTGATCGACCCGGTCACGCTGGCCGAGCTGCCGCCCAATGAAGTCGGCGAGATCATCGTGTGCGGCCCGCAGGTGTTCAAGGGCTACTGGGGCAAGCCGGACGCCACGCGTGACGCCTTCATCGAGTTCGACGGCAAGACCTTCTTCCGCACCGGCGACCTGGGCCGCATGGACGAGGAGGGCTATTACTTCCTGACCGACCGCCTCAAGCGCATGATCAACGCGTCCGGCTTCAAGGTGTGGCCGGCCGAGGTGGAGAACCTGCTCTACAAGCATCCGGCCGTGCAGGAGGCCTGCATCATCGGCTCGCGCGACCCGTACCGCGGCGAAACCGTGAAGGCGGTGGTCGTGCTCAAGGCCGATGCCAAGGGCAAGACCACGCCCGAGGACATCATCGAGTGGGCCAAGGAAAACATGGCGGCCTACAAGTATCCGCGCGTGGTGGAGTTCGTCGATGCGCTGCCCAAATCGGGCACCGGCAAGGTGATGTGGCGCCAGCTGCAGGAAAGCGAGAACGCGCGCAGCGCCTAACCGGCTGCTGCCTGACAGCGCCCGGCGCGCCGTGCGCCGGGCTTAGTGCCCGCGCGCGCGCATCAGCATCTTCACCATGGTCTTGTAGCTGCGTTCGCGCGCGTGCCGCGTCGGGCTGGTACCGTCGCGGTCCGCCAGGTTGGCGTCCGCGCCGGCATCGAGCAGCAACTGCACCGTATCCTCGTAGCGCGCGCTGCCGTCGCCCATGACGATGGTCTCCAGCAGGGCGGTCCAGCCCTGCCGGTTGACGTGGTCGACCGCCACGCCCGCCTTCAGCAGCACCTTCACCACCTCGGTATTGCCATGCGCGCAGGCGACGATCAGCGCCGTGCTGTTGCTGATGTCCGTGCTGTTGAGGTCTGCTCCGTGCGTAATCGCCAGTTGCACCACTTCGAGCTGCCCCGTGGACGCGGCCAGCAGGAAGGGGCTGTTTGAGTCGATGTCCTTGCGGTTGACGTCGGCGCCGGCCGCCACCAGCGTCTTGGCCACCTCGGTGTGGCGGCTGTACACGGCTACCAGCAAGGCGCCGCGGCCGCGTTCGTCGGTGGCCTGGGCGGAAGCGCCGGCCGCCAGCAGGCGCTTGACCAGCTCGAGATCGCCTTGCGTGGCGGCAGCGATCAGGTTGCGGTCGAGGGCGCCAACGTTTTCGTGGGCACTGGTAGCGCCGGTGGCGGCGGTGGCGCCCTGCCCGTGCGGGCGCGGCGAGGTCTGGGCCGGGCTGCTTCCGCCCGGGCGGGCCGCCAGGCTCGAACCGCCCGGGCTGGCCAGCAGCGCCCCGCCCATCAGCAGCCCGGTCAGCCCCAGCACTTCGGCGAGTACCATTCGGCGGGAGCGGGCGGCAGGGCGTGGCATCAGGCTGCTTTCCGGGTCAGGCGGCTTCGCTGGTGGCGCGCTCGCAGGCGGCGTCGGTGTCCTGGAGCTGGCGCCACAGGCGGCCCAGGTAAGGATCGTCGACCCCGTTCGTGGCGAGGCCGAGCAAGGTCTGCTGCAGGTATTCGCGCGCCGGGCCATAGAGGCCGCAGGCGTGGCGCAGGCACGCCACCACCCGCTCGTCGGGCAGGCGCCCGGCATAGGCTTCGTGGGTACGGTTCATGACGAAGGCCAGCGCCGGCTGCGGCTTGCTGCCGGCCAGCTTCACCTTGAGCCAGCGCGGATGGTAGGCGCCGGTGAGCATCTCGCGGCGCCACAGCAGGCGGAATTCCTGCTCGATCATGTCGTGGGGGATGCGGAACACCATGCCGTGGCAGCAACCACCGCGGTCCAGGGCCAGCACCAGGCCGGGATCGTCCCAGGTGCCGCGGTTGATGCGCGAATACAGGTAGAARCCGCGGTGGTAGCCATGCACGGTGGCCAGCTGACGCGCCGTGTGCACCACCATGGGGTTCCAGATCAGGGAGCCGTAGCCGAACACCCAGACATCGCCGGCCAGCCCTGGTGTGTCCGGCCGCTGGTCCAGCGTGGCGCGCAGGGAGCCTTCGAACGCTTCTTCCGGGAGTAGGGAGGAAGCCACCGGCGTGCTGCAAAGAGAAGCACGAAGCCGATCCGTTTCGAGATCTTGTCGGGTGATGGCCATGCTTGCAAGCATAATCCAAAGCTGCGTTTCAGGCGGCACCGAAACCACATGGCAAGCAGAAATCTCTGAAACGACTGTCCCTGTGTGTGCGGCAGACAACGGTTGCCGGTATGGCAGGCGCAGCGAAAATCGCGCCGAGTTGACCGTACGAGGTGGCGGCGGCGGCAGACATGTCCTTACAATACCGCATCAACCAGGAGATCAGGCTATGGCGCGCACGCTCACGGTGGCCTTCGGCACCGGCAAGGAATTCGGTTTCACCATTGGCGACGCCGAACTGGCGGCCGTCAGCGAAGAGGCCGGCTGGCGCTGGTTCGACCGCGAATACGCCGAACTCGATTGCCAGGCTTCGAGTCCGGTGGGCAAGGTGCTGGTGATCGACAAGATCCTGAACGTGGCCAAGTTCTCGGGCGAGCAGCGCTTTGCCGGCGATGCCGCGTGGGCCCAGGACTATGCGCGCCACGCCGCGCGGCTGCTGGACCGCGACAAGGTGCGGGTCGACGTCGGCAACGCCGCGATCAGTTTCTGACGCCGGGGGCGCCAGAAGGCAAAAGGGACGCCCGCGGGCGTCCCTTCTTGCATGGCCGGGTCCGCGACCCGGAGGCTCAGACTGCCAGCAGTTCCACTTCGAACAGCAGCGTGGCGTTCGGCGGGATCACGCCGCCCGCGCCGCGCGCGCCGTAGCCCAGCTCGGCCGGGATCACCAGGCGGCGAGTCCCGCCCACCTTCATGCCCTGGACGCCCTCGTCCCAGCCGCGAATGACGTGGCCTGCACCCAGCGGGAACACGAACGGGTCGTTGCGGTCCTTGCTCGAATCAAACTTGCGGCCAGCCTGGCCGTTGTCGTAAAGCCAGCCGGTGTAGTGCACCGTGACATGCTTGCCCGCGGTGGCTTCGGCGCCTTCGCCGGTGACGGTGTCTTCGTATTGCAGGCCGGAGGGAGTGGTGTTCATGATTGGCTTCCTTATGCTGTATCAGGGAGGGTCACGGTACCGGAACGGCCAGCGCATGGCTGGCCGTTCCGGGCAAACGGGTACTGCGCAACCGCGGCGGCGCCGGGGGTCAGCCCGCGGCGCGCTGCAGGATGTCGAGCGTGATGCGCACGTTGTGGTCGTCGTCGCTGACCCAGATCTCGCTGTCCTGGATCGTCACCGACAAGCGCATGGCGCGCTGGGCCAGCGCGGCCAGGGCATCGACCGCATCGGCCGGCACATTGTAGATGGTCACGTTGCGCAGCTTGCCGACCTTGCCGGACATGCCCTTCCACCATTCGCGCGCGCTCGCACCATTGTAGGTGAACACGGTCACGCGCCCGGCGCGCGCGGAGGCGCGCTTGAGGCGGGATTCGTCGGGCTGGCCCAGCTCGATCCAGTGCGCGATCTCGTCGGTCAGGGTCTTTTCCCACAGGTCCGGCTCGTCGGGCTCGTCCAGGCCGCGGGTGAAGGTGAGCGATTCGCTGGCCTCGCAGGCAAAGGCCAGCAGCCGCACCATCATGCGCGCGTCGTTCTCCGACGGGTGCTTGGCGATGGTCAGGGCGTGGCTGCCGTAGTAGGGCCGGTCCATGTCGGACACGGAAAGCTCGGCCTTGTAGATGGTGGATTTGAGAGCCATTGGGAAACGCTGTGAACCGCTGTGAAGCGCCGCCGCACATGGCGTCGGCGAGATGCGAAAGGCCGCATGATACGTGAATCCGGCGGCGCGCTCGCGGCTGCGCCACGCAGGGCGGCGGGCGGCATCGCCCGGGCGCCCCGGCGTCAGCCCGCGGATGCGGGCGCGGCGATACGCTCAGCGCGCCTTGCGGTACTCGCTCAGGTAGAACCGCAGCAGCGCCGAGCCCAGCACCAGGCACAGGAAGGCCGCCGCGACCACCATGGCGTGGCCGGCCGCACTGTCGACCTGCCCGAACATGGCCAGCCCGGCCAGCCAGCTCGCCACCGGCAAGCTCAGCGCCGGCACCATCAGGGCCCGGCGGCCGTACGTTTGCAGCGCCCACGCCGGGAAGCGGCGCAGGAAGCCCAAGGGAATGCTGCAGATCAGGCAGGCGCCCGCCGCGGCCAGCGAAGCCGCCACTACATCCCCGATGTGAATCATCGTCATCCTGTTGTCGTCCCGTGTCAGGCGGCGGCCGGGAAGCCAAAGGAAACGGGGCCGGCCAAAATATGCAAACCGCTGATTCTACAGAAGAAAATCGCCGGTCAGGCGCCTGCTGGGCAACATGTGGCGGCAGCGCGAGCGCCGCCATGAGGAAGGACGCCGGCCGGGTGGCGCGGCTGTCACTCGCCCGCCGGCTTGTCCGGCGTGGCTTCGACGGAGAGGGTGAGCGTCACGGTGTCGCCCACATCGGGCAGGAAGCGCGTCATGCCGAACGCGCTGCGCGACAGCACCGCCCGGAAGTCGCCGCCGCACACGTGGCGCTTGATGCCGAACAGCGAGATCTCGCCGCAACTGAAGCGCTCGGCCTCCAGTCGCAGCGGCCGGGTGACGCCGTGCAGCGTCAGTTCGCCTTCCACCGCGACCAGCCGCTCGCCTTCGCGTATGAAACGGTCGGCGCGCAGCCGCACGACCGGGAAGGCCTGCGCATCGAGGAACTGTGCCGAACGCAGGACGCCGTCGAGCGTGCGGTTGCCGGTGTCGACCGTATCGGCATCCGCCGTGAAATCGATGCCGCCGCTGCCGGTGGCCTCGTCATAGCGGATGCGGCCATCGATCTTGCCGAAGCGCCCGCGCACGGAGGTGCGCTCGAAGTGGCTGGCGGCAAAGTAGACCGCCGTGTGCGTGGGGTCCACCGCATAGTCGGCGGGGGCGCCCTGCGCCGCGCAGGGCAACGCCGCGGCCAGCAGCCACAGCGTGCGTACCAGGACCGGCGTCTTGCGCATGGCGGCAGGGCTCTAGTGGACGAACACGGGCAGCAGGAACATGCCGATCACCGACAGGAAGCCCACGGTCCAGCACAGGGTGCGCAAGGTGGGGCGGTCCGCCAGGTAGCACACGGTGTAGAAAATGCGCGCGGCGATGAAGACCAGCGCCAGTTCGTCGATGCGCGCCGCCGGCGCATGCAGGAAGCTTGCCGACAGCACGGCCGCGGCAAAGAAGGGAAAGGCTTCGAAGTGATTGCGGTGCGCCATGTCGGCACGGCGCGCGCGTCCGGCCTGCCCTTCCAGCCAGCCGCGCGGGTCGTGGTTGTCGAAGCCGGCGCCGCCGGCCTTGGCGATGGCCACCGTCACGACGGGCAGGATGCCTGCCAGCAGTACACACCAGAACGCTATCGGCATCGCTGTTTCCCTGTTTCCGTATCTGCCTGCCGGCCTGCCCGTTCGCGGAAATCGCACCCGGTTGCCGTCGCGGCGCCCGGGCGCGCTGCCAGCGCGGCCAGCCTCAAGCGGCCACCACGCGGATCTTCACGCCTGCCACGCTGACCACCTGGCCAGCGCGGATCTTGGCGGTCTTGCGCGATTCCACCGCGCCGTCGACCGAGACTTCACCGGCCGCCACCAGGGCCTTGCCGGCGCCGCCGCTGTCGCAGACGCCAGCCACCTTGAGGAGGTCGTTGAGGGCGATATGCTCGCCTTCGAGCGAAAAGGTGATGGTCTGCATGGTCATTTGCCCCAGCTGTCCTTGAGGCCGACGATACGGTTGAAGACCGGCTTGCCCGGCTTCGAATCGACACGGTCGGCCACGAAGTAGCCATGGCGCTCGAACTGGAAGCGGTCGTCGGCGGCAGCCTGCTCCAGGCCCGGCTCCAGATAGGCTGTGACCACTTTCCTGGAGTCCGGGTTCAGCGCGTCGAGGAAATTCTTGCCGCCGGCGTCCGGGTTGGGGTCGTTGAACAGGCGGTCGTACAGGCGCACCTCGGCCTCGGACGCATGCGGCGCGCTGACCCAGTGGATGTTGCCCTTGACCTTGACGCTGTCCGCGCCCGGCGTGCCGCTCTTGGTGTCCGGCAGGTAGCTGGCGTGCACGGCGATCACCTTGCCGTCCGCGTCGCGGTCCACGCCCGTGCATTCGATCACGTAGCCGTAGCGCAGGCGCACCTTGCTGCCGGGGTTGCCGTCCTTCGGCGCGAACAGGCGGAAGTAGCCCTTGGGGGGCGCTTCGCTGAAGTCGTCGCGCTCGATCCACAATTCGCGCGACAGCGGGAACACGCGGCGGCCCAGTTCGGGCTTCTTCGGGTGCACCGGGGCCGAGCATTCCTCGCTCTGGCCTTCGGGGTAGTTGTCGAGGATCAGCTTGACCGGGTCCAGCACGCCCACGCTGCGCGCGGCGCGCGCGTCGAGGTCGTCGCGCACGGCGCCTTCGAGCGTGCTCATGTCGATCCAGCTATCGGACTTGGCCACGCCGATGCGTTCGCAGAACAACTGTATCGATTCCG
This sequence comes from Cupriavidus sp. 05N38, assembly GCF_056397345.1. NCBI lineage: Bacteria > Pseudomonadati > Pseudomonadota > Betaproteobacteria > Burkholderiales > Burkholderiaceae > Cupriavidus > Cupriavidus sp. 05N38. The sequence continues at coordinate 147,124 of NZ_JBFTNF010000012.1, read as the reverse complement.
GGGTGAAGCCGCGCCGGCGCATGCCCACGATGGTCGGCATGCGCGGGTCGTCCCAGCCTTCCACGCGGTTCTCGTTGACCAGTTGCAGCAGGCGGCGCTTGCTGGTGATGGCGTAGGTCAGGTTCAGGCGCGCGAACTCGTACTGGTGCGGCAGCGGCTCGCTGAACACGCCGCAATCGCGCAACTGGGCGAGCACCCAGTCGTACAGCGGGCGGTTGTTCTCGAACTCCAGCGTGCACAGCGAGTGGGTGATGTTCTCGATCGCGTCCGAGATGCAATGCGTGAAGTCGTACATCGGGTAGATGCACCACTTGTCGCCCGTGCGGTGGTGATGGGCATGGCGGATACGGTAGATCACCGGGTCGCGCATCACGATATTGGGCGCGTTCATGTCGATCTTGGCGCGCAGCACGTGCTCGCCGTCGGCGTACTTGTCGTCGCGCATGTCGCGGAACATCTGCAGGTTCTCCGCCACGCTGCGATCGCGGAACGGCGAAGGCGTGCCCGGGCGCGAGAAGTCGCCGCGGTTGGCGGCGATCTGCTCGGCGCTCTGGCTGTCCACGTAGGCCACGCCGCGCTCTATCAGCTTTTCGGCGAAGGCGTAGAGCTGGTCGAAGTAGTCGCTGGCGTAGTACAGGTGCGGCTGGCGGGCGCCGTCCTTGTCCGTGGTGTCCCAGCTGAAGCCGAGCCAGTGCACCGAGTCGATGATGGAATCGACGTATTCGGTGTCTTCCTTGACCGGGTTGGTGTCGTCGAAGCGCAGGTGGCAGCGGCCGGCGTAGTCGCGCGCCAGGCCGAAGTTCACGCAGATGCTCTTGGCGTGGCCGATATGCAGGTAACCATTGGGTTCCGGCGGGAAGCGGGTGATGACGGTGGGCAACGCCTGGCCCTGCGTATCCTGGCGGCCGGCATAGGTACCGGCGTTGAGATCCTGGTCGATGATGCTGCGCAGGAAATTGGATGCGGCGGGGGTGCTGTCGTTGGCTTTGGGGTCGTGGCTCATGGTTGCGCCGGAGGCGGTTACGTCAGCAGGCGCAGGCTGCGCACCGGAATGCGGCGCGCAGCCTGCCGCGCTGCTCGATTGCATGGCGGAATGCCGGATCGCGTGATTTTACCGTGCCTGCGCCCGGCGTCGTGCAAACTCGCCGCGCCGGCCTGAAAAGACGCCAAAACGGCTGGCGCGTCCTAGCATGGAGTCAACGCATCCGCTTCCCGGAGTCCATTCGCCATGCCTGCCTCGACCGTCACTCCAGCCGCCCGCCCGACCCCGCACGAAGCCCTGGCCGGGCTCTGGCAGGCCGCCGGGCTGCCTGCCGCCGCGCCAGGCCACGCGCGGCTCGGCGGCGCCGATCCCGGCCTGCCCTCGTCCTTTGCCGTGGGCACGGCCGCGCAGGCCAGCCTGGGCAGCGCGGCGCTTGCCGCGGCGGCCCTGTGGGAATTGCGCGGCGGCGGTCGCCAGCAGGTTGCCGTCGATATGCGCCATGCGCTGGCCGAGTTCCGCAGTGAACGCTACCTGCGGGTGGACGGCGCGCCTGCGCCGGAATTCCGCGACCCCCTGACGCGCCTCTGCCGCTGCGGCGACGGCGGCTGGGTACGCCTGCACGCCAATTTCCCGCACCACCGGGACGGCGTGCTGCGCCTGCTCGGCTGCGGCCCCGATCCCGCCGCGGTGGACGCCGCCCTGCGCAAATGGGAGCCCGAGGCCTTCGAGACCGCCGCCTCGGAAGCGGGCCTGGTGGTGGCCGCCTTGCGCGGCTTCGACGAATGGGACCGGCATCCGCAGGCGCAGGCCCTGCGCGGCCTGCCGCCGCTGACGCTCGAGCGTATCGGCGACGCGCCGCCGCAGCCTTTGCCGGCGCTGCCGGGCGCCGGCGCGCGTCCGCTTTCCGGCGTGCGCGTGCTCGACTTCACGCGCATCATCGCCGGGCCGGTGGCGGGGCGCACCCTGGCCGCCCATGGTGCCGACGTGCTGCTCGTCACGGCTGCCCACCTGCCTTTCATCGCGCCGCTGGTGATCGATACCGGGCGYGGCAAGCGTTCCTGCCAGCTCGATCTGCGCGACCCCGACGACAAGCGGGCCCTGCACAAGCTGCTGCATGGCGCCGATGTATTGATCCAGGGCTACCGTCCGCAGGGCCTGGCCGAACTGGGGGTGGGGCCGGAAGCGGCGGCGCGGGCGCGCCCCGGCATCGTCTATGTGAGCTTGAGCGCCTACGGGCATGTGGGGCCGTGGGCAGGCAAGCGTGGCTTCGATTCGCTGGTGCAGGCCGCCACCGGTTTCAACCATGCCGAGGCACTGGCGGCCGGCAGCGAAGAGCCGCGGCCCTTGCCGGCGCAGGTGCTGGACCACGCGGCGGGCTACCTGCTGGCACTGGGAGCCATGGCCGGGCTTTACCGCCGCGCCACCGAGGGCGGCAGCTGGCATGTGCGCGTGTCGCTGGCGCAGACCGGGCAGTGGCTGCGCAGCCTGGGCCGTGTCGATGGCGGACTGCGCCAGCCGGACCAGCAATACGCGGATGTGGCGGACCTGCTCGAGACCCTGCCATCGGGGTTTGGCGAGCTGACCGTGGTATCGCATGCCGGGCGTCTGTCCGAGACGCCCGCGCGCTGGGCGCTGCCGTCAGTGCCGCTGGGTTCGCACGCGCCGGAGTGGCTGCCGCGCGCCTGAGTGGCGCGCGTTCCCGGGCTTGCCCGGCCGGGGTCAGGCGCCGGTCATGCGCCAGTCATGCGCCAGTCATGCGCGCCATCCATTGCGCCATGTCGCGTTCGAGGGGGCTGCCTTCCTGCTGGGCGGCGAGGATGCGTTCGCGGTCCGCGGCAGGGCGGTTCTGGCTCAGCTTGAACTTGGCTTCGATGCGTGTCGGCACGATGCGCAGGCCCACGATCGCGCCCAGCATCTTCTGCTGGAAGTCTTCCGGCAGCGCGCGCCACTGCGCGGCGTAAGCGGGCTCGTTGCGGGCAATGAGGCGCTTGAGCAGTGCGTCCTTCTCCGTGGCGTCATGGATGGTGGCGATGTCCGCGTAGACGTGCACGGCGACGTAGTTCCAGGTCGGCACCGACAGTTTCTGCTCGTACAACGCGGGCGATACGTAGCCGTGCGGCCCCTGGAACACCAGCAGCGCGCGCGGGTTCTGTTCGAGCCAGCGCCAGTGCGGGTTGGCGCGCGCCATATGGCCTTCGACCTGCCAGCTGTCGCCGGCGCGTTCGGCAACCACCGRCAAGTGGGTGGCGAACGGGATGCCGTCGGCATCGTTGCCGACCAGGGTGGCAAACGGGTAGCCGCGCAAGACGTCGTCGATGGCGTCGGCTTCGGTGCTGGCAAAGTGGGATGGCGTGTACATGGGCGCGTGGTGATCGGGCGGGATCAATACAGGGTTTGTTGCAGCCGTGCGGGCTGGGTCTCGTCGTAGGCGGTGCCGTCGATGGTGTGGTGGCTCAGGGTGGCGAGGATGGTGCCGTTGCTCGGCAGGCTGGCGCGCGCCACCTGGCTTTGCGGGGCCCACAGTTTCGAGCGCACCAGCGCGCGGGCGCACTGGAAGAACACCGATTCGATCGCGATCACCAGCACCGTCGCCGGCGCCTTGCCATCGACCACGCAGCGCGCGATGAGCGCGGGGTCCACCGAGATGGTGGCGGTGCCCGCCACGCGAATGGTCTCGTTGACGCCGGGAATGACGAACAATAGTCCCACGCGCGGATCGGCCACGATATTGCGCAGGCTGTCGATGCGGTTGTTGCCGCGGCGGTCGGGCAGCAACAGGGTGCGTTCGTCCAGCACCTGCACGAAGCCGGGCGCGTCGCCGCGCGGCGAGCATTCGGCATGCCTGCTGCCAACGGTAGAGAGCAGGCRTAGCGGGGCGGCTTCGATGAAGGCGCGGTAGAGCGGGTGCAGGTAGCTGACTTCCTTGGCGAGCGAAGCTTCGGCGGCGTCGGCGTAGCGCGCTTCCAGCTCGGCCAGCGTGGTGATGGCGTATGGGTTCATGGCGAGGAGCATGCGCGGCGGCCGGGGCATCGCTACGCTTGTTTCTTTTGGTTTCCCGAGACGCTGCGGGACGATTGCGGGACAGTGCCTCACTGTACCGCAATCGCGCCGCGTGCCCGGCGCTACAGCGTGACTGTGCCGCGGCCCAGCTCGATCACGCGCCCGCCCACGCGGATGGCCTTGTCGGCCGTGACCTCCAGGTGCAGCGCGCACGGACGGCCCACGGCCTCGCCCTGGGCAATGCGGCAGGTGGCGGGCAGGTCGCGGCCGCTGGCGACGATCCAGCCGCCCAGGTTGGCGCAGGCCGAGCCGGTGCCCGGGTCCTCCGCCACGCCGCCGCCCTGCTTGGTGAAGAAGTAGCGCGCCTCGACCTGGCCGGGCTGCGCGGGATCGAAGGCGAACACATAAGCGGTCTTGCGGCCCAGGCTGCTCTGCGGCCATGCTTCGAGCCGGCTGCCGTCGGGCTGGGCGCGGCGCACGGCGTCCACGCTGCGCAGCGGCACCAGCAACTGGTCGGCGCCGGTATCGACCCACATCGGCGGCGCCAGCAGGTCCGCTGCGGTCAGGCCGAGCAGGCCAGCCATCTGCGCGTCCGGCAGGCCGGCCGGCGCGGTACGCGGCGCGCCCGCGTGCGGCGCGGTGAAGGTCCAGATGTCGCCCTGCGCGGTGACCGGCACCACTCCCGCCTTGAATTCGAGCGAGAAGGCATCGCCGGCGGCGGCCAGTTCGCGCACCACGTGGGCGGTGCCGAGCGTGGGATGGCCGGCGAAGCGCATCTCGTAGCCGGTGGTGAAGATGCGCACCTGGGCGGCAGCCCGCTCCGACGGCAGGATGAAGGTGGTTTCCGACAGGTTGAACTGCAGCGCCAGCGCTTGCATGGTGGCGTCGTCGAGCCCGCGCGCGTCTTCGAACACGCATAGCGGATTGCCGCCGAAGGTCGATTCGGCGAACACGTTGAGCAGGCGGTAGGCGTAGGTGGTCATGCTGTTCCCGGGGAATGCGCCGGGCCATGGATGGCGGACATCACAGTCTAAGGTGCCGGCGCGCGTACGCCATGCACAGTCATGCCGACGCCGGGCAGGCCAGTTGCGGACAGTCGCGCGCCGGCCCGCCAAGAAAAAAGGCGCCCCCGTTGCCGGGGGCGCCCTCCCAGTACTGCTTGCGGGGACTCAGAAACCGATTCAGAAACCGACTGCCTGCCCATCGCGCCGGCTATCGCTGGCGGCTACGTAGCCGTGTTCGGCGTCGTCGGACATACGCCAGATGAACTGGCCGGAGCCAAAGTCCATGTAGGGGTCGTCGACCGACTTGAGCTGGTGGCCGCGCGCCTTGAGGGCGGCCACCACGGCAGGATCCATGGTGGATTCAACGTCCAGGGTGAAGTCTCGGTTGACCTTCCAGCGCGGCGCGCAGCATGCGGCCTGCGGCTGCTGGTTGTAGTCCACCATGCGCACCACGGTCTGCAGATGGCCCTGCGGCTGCATGTCGCCGCCCATCACGCCGAAGCTCATCACCGGCTGGCCGCCCTTGGTCAGGAAGGCCGGGATGATGGTGTGGAAGGGACGCTTGCCGCCTGCCACCACGTTGGCGGACTTCGGGTCCATCGAGAAGCCCACGCCGCGGTTCTGCAGGCTGATGCCGGTGCCGGGCACCACCACGCCGGAGCCGAAGCCCATGTAGTTCGACTGGATGAAGGAAATCATCATGCCGTTCTCGTCGGCGGCGGTCAGGTAGATGGTGCCGCCCACCTTGGGCATGCCGAAGTCGAAATGCGTGGCGCGCTGCATGTCGATCAGCTTGGCGCGCGACTTCAGGTAGGCGTCGTCCAGCATCTGCTCGGGCGTGACTTCCATGCTGCGCGGATCGGCCACGTAGCGATAGAGGTCGGCGAAGGCCAGCTTCATCGCTTCGATCTGCAGATGCTGCGACTCCACCGAATCCACCGGCAGCGAGCCCACGTCGAACTGGTCGAGGATGCCGAGCGCCATCAGCGCGGCGATGCCCTGGCCGTTGGGCGGGATCTCGTGCATCTCATAGCCGCGATAGGACTTGCTGATCGGCTTGACCCAGTCCGGCTTGTAGTCGCGCAGGTCGGCGGCGGTCATGGCGCCGCCGCATTCCTTGCTGAAGGCGGCGATGCGCTCGGCGATCTCGCCTTCGTAGTAGGCCCGGCCGTTGGTGGCGCCGATCTTGCGCAGCGTCTCGGCGGCGGCCTTGAGCGTGAACTTCTCGCCCACGTTGGGCGCGCGGCCGTTGGGCATGAAGGTGTCGGCGTAGCCGGGCTGGTCCTTCAGTTCAGGCACGGCCGCGGCCCACTTGTGCGCCACCACCGGCGGCACCGCATAGCCGCGCTCGGCGATCTCGATGGCAGGCTCCATCAGGTCGGCGAACGGCAGCTTGCCGAAGCGCTCGTGCAGCGCGGCCCAGCCGGCGATCACGCCGGGCACGGTGACGGCGTCCCAGCCGCGCACCGGGCGGTTGGCGATGCCGTTGGCGTCCGTGCCGTACTTGTTCTTGAAATATTCGGGGCTCCAGGCCGCCGGCGCCACGCCGGACGCGTTCAGGCCGTGCAGTTCCTTGCCGTCCCAGAGAATGGCGAAAGCGTCGCTGCCCAGGCCGCACGAGACCGGCTCGACGATGGTGATGGCCGCCGCCGCGGCGATGGCCGCATCCACCGCGTTGCCGCCCTTGAGCAGCATGCGCAGGCCGGCCTGCGCCGCCAGCGGATGCGAAGTGGACACCACGTTGCGCGCGAACAGCGGGATCCGCACGGAGGGGTAGGGGTTGGTCCAGTTGAAATTCTGCATGCTTGTCTCGGTTGCTTGCGCGGGCGGCGCGCCTGCGGCGCCGCCACGGAGGTGGCTTGAACCGACCTCTTATTCGACGGTGATCTTGCGATCCTTGATGAGCTTACCCCAGCGCGCGCTGTCCTTCTTGACCATCGCGGCGAACTGCGCCGGCGTGCCGCCGACCGGCTCGGCGCCCAGCTTGCCCAGGCGCTCCTTGACGTCAGGCGACTGGATCGCCTTGTTGAACTCGGCGTTGAGGCGGTTCACCAGGTCGGCCGGCATGCCCTTCGGGCCATAGATGCCGAACCATGTGTCGGATTCGAAGCCCGGAAGGCCGGACTCGCTGGCCGTGGGGATCTCCGGCGCCAGCGGCGAGCGCTTCAGGCTGGTCACGGCCAGCGCCTTGAGCTTGCCGTCCTTCACGTGCGGCAGGCCCGAGACGATGCTGTCGAACAGGACCTGCACCTTGTTGGAGATCAGGTCGGGCACGGCCAGCGCGGTGCCGCGGTAGGGAATGTGCGTGATGAACACGCCGGCCTGCGCCTTGAAGGCCTCGGCCGTCAGGTGCACCACCGTGCCGTTGCCGCTCGAAGCGTAGTTCAGCTCGCCGGGATGCTTCTTGGCGTAGTCGATCAGTTCCTTGACGTTCTTCACCGGCAGGCTGTTCGGCACCACCAGCACATTGGTGGCGATGGCCACCTGGCCGATCGGCGTGAAGTCGGTTTCGGTGTTGTAGGGCAGGCGGGTGTTGATATACGGCCCGATCGAGTGCGTGCTGGTGGTGGCGATCAGCAGCGTGTAGCCGTCCGCCGGCGCCTTGGCCGCCATGTCGGAGCCGATCGCGCCGCCCGCGCCGGGCCGGTTGTCCACCACGATCTGCTGGCCCATGCTGGTGCCCACTTTCTGGGCGATGGCGCGTGCCAGCAGGTCGGTGGCGCCGCTGGCCGGGAACGGCACGATCAGGCGGATCGGCTTGTTCGGGTAGGTGTCGGCGAGAGCCGGCACCGCGCTCAGTGCGAGGCCGGTGGCGAGGCTCGTGCCGAGCAGGCGCAGCCAGTGTTTCATGGTGTTCTCCGGAACTGGAAGGCAGGGGCAGGCGGCAACTGCCCCAGGGCTGGCCGCCGCACGCGATTCGATGATGCTTTGCATCATTATTCCGTGCGCTACATCGTAATGAAAGCTAATATTTCTTTTGTGTGTCTCAATATTTTCTTAAGTTATTTAGTGGATTAAAGGGCGCTTTTATGGCGCCGATTTCATGAGCACCATCCGCTTCCTCCGTACCTTCGTCGCCGTGGCCGACCACGGCTCCTTTGTCGCCGCCGCCGAGCAGGTGTCGCTGACCCAGGCCGCGGTCAGCCTGCAGATGCGTGCGCTGGAGATGGAGCTGCGCCGCGAACTGTTCGACCGCGGCGGCAGGGTAGTGGCGCTCAACGCAGGCGGACGCGAACTGCTGCCGCAGGCGCGCCGCATGCTGGCGCTGTACGACGAGATGCGCCTGCCGCCCGAGGCGCCCGACGCCATGGCCGGCGCGGTGGCCGTGGGCGCCGTGGTCTCGGTGATGGGCGGCCTGTCGCACGTGGTGGCACGCATGAAGCGCGAATACCCTGCGCTGGACGTGCGCCTGGTCGGCGCCAAGTCCCTCGAGCTGGCCGCCCAGGTGGAAGCCGGCGAGCTGGACGCCGCCATGCTGGTCGAAGGCGCCGGCCGCCTGCCCGGCACCCTGGTGTGGACGCCGCTCTACCGCGAACCGCTGGTGGCCATCGCCGGGCTCAGCAGCCCTGGCGCGACGGCCCGCGAGGCGCTGGCCGCCAACCCGTTCCTGCGCTTCGACCGCGGCCAGCGCACCGGCATGCTGGTGGAGCGCGCGTTGCGCCGCGCCCACCTGCGCGTCAACGAGTTCCTCGAGCTGAATTCGATCGAGGCGCTGGTCGAGCTGGTGCGCCAGGAGGTCGGCGTCACCGTGGTGCCGCTGCTGCAGCGCGCGCGCTGGCTGGACGACGACGCCTTGCGCATCCTGCCGCTGGCGGTGGGCGGCGCGCCCGTGCTGCGCACCATCGGCATGCTGGAGCGGCGCGATCATGCGCGCCGGCATATCACGGCGGCCGTGCGCGAGGCGTGCGCCGGGCTGTTCGGGGCCTGAGGCGCGGGACGCCGATTCCCGCGGCCCACGGACAGGCGGGCGGGAAACGAAAAAAGGGCGCCTCGCGGCGCCCTTCGATGGTCTTGCTGTTGTTGCTTGTTGTCCTGCTTATTCTTCCTGGAACGCTTCTTCGCGCTTGTTCTTGATCGACGGCAGCGCCACGATCAGCACCAGCACGGCAGCGGCGATCAGCAGGCCGAGCGAAAGGGGGCGGGTCAGGAACACGCTGAACTCGCCACGCGACAGCAGCAGGGAACGGCGGAAGTTCTCTTCCATCATCGGTCCCAGCACGAAGCCCAGCAGCAGCGGCGCCGGCTCGCACTTCAGCTTGATGAACAGGTAGCCGATCACGCCGAAGGCAGCGGTCTGGAACACGTCGAACGTGGTGTTCTGGACCGAGTACACGCCGATGCAGCAGAAGGTCAGGATGGCCGGGTACAGGTAGCGGTAAGGCACCTTGAGCAGCTTCACCCAGATCCCGATCAGCGGCAGGTTCAGGATGATCAGCATGAAGTTGCCGATCCACATCGAGGCGATCAGGCCCCAGAACAGCGCGGGGTTGCTGGTCATGACCTGCGGACCCGGCTGGATGTTGTGGATGGTCATCGCGCCCACCATCAGCGCCATCACGGCGTTGGGCGGAATGCCCAGCGTCAGCAGCGGGATGAAGGAGGTTTGCGCCGCGGCGTTGTTGGCCGATTCCGGACCGGCCACGCCTTCGATGGCGCCCTTGCCGAATTCGTGGGAATACTTGGAGGTCTTCTTCTCCAGCGAGTAGGCCGCGAACGACGCCAGTGCCGCACCGCCGCCCGGCAGGATGCCCAGCAGAGAGCCGAGCGCAGTACCGCGCAACACGGCGGGAATCATGCGCTTGAAGTCGGCCTTGGTCGGGAACAGGTTGGTGATGTGGTCCGTGAAGGTTTCGCGGGCATCCTTCTGTTCSAGGTTCGCGATGATTTCCGCGAAGCCGAACACACCCATGGCCACCGAGACGAAGTTCAGTCCGTCGGTCAGTTCAGGCACGTCGAAGGAAAAGCGCGCGGCGCCCGAGTTCACGTCGGTGCCGACCAGGCCCAGCAGCAGGCCCAGCACGATCATGGCGATGGCCTTGACCAGCGAACCCGAAGCCAGCACCACGGCGCCGATCAGGCCCAGCACCATCAGCGAGAAGTATTCGGCCGGGCCGAACTTGAATGCCAGTTCCGACAGCGGCGCGGCGAACGCAGCCAGGATCAGGGTTGCCACGCAGCCGGCGAAGAACGAGCCCAGGCCGGCGGTGGCTAACGCCACCCCCGCTCGTCCTCGCCTGGCCATCTGGTAGCCATCGATGGTAGTCACCACCGACGACGATTCACCCGGCAGGTTGACCAGGATGGCGGTGGTGGAGCCACCATATTGCGCGCCGTAGTAAATACCGGCCAGCATGATCAGCGCGGCCACCGGCGGCAGCGTGTAGGTCACCGGCAGCAGCATGGCGATGGTGGCCAGAGGCCCCAGGCCCGGCAGCACGCCGATCAGGGTACCCAGCACGCAGCCCAGGAAGGCGTATGCGAGGTTTTGCAGGGTCAGGGCGGTAGAGAAGCCCAGCCCCAGGTTGGCGAGTAGTTCCATATGGCCGTCTCCTTATCCTGCCAAGAATGCCGGCCACACCGGCATCTGAAGATTGATGCCGTAGACGAAGGCGCCCATGCTGATCACCACCAGGATGATGGCGTTGAGAACGGCACCCTTCCAGCTGAATTCATGGCTGGCCATCGAGGACACCAGCACCAGTACCAGTACGGACAGCACCATGCCAAGCGGCTTGAGCATGAGGCCGAACAGCACCACCGCGCCCAGGATCCACAGCAGCGTCTTGATATCCCAGCGCGCCAGCTGGTCTTCTTCCTTCTTGGCGGACAGGGAACTCCACAGCACCAGTGCGCCCAGCAAGGCGAGCACGACGCCGAGCCAGAACGGGAAATATCCCGGACCCATCTTGGCGGCGGTTCCCATGGAATAGCCGCGTGCGACCCAGGAAAAGCCGAATCCGACCAGGATGAACATCAGGCCGGAGGCAAAGTCCTTTTGGCTACGTATGCGCAAAATGATTCTCCTCGAAAAGCTGCTTGAAATCCGGGCGGCGGGCGCTGCTGCGGCGCATCAAAGTGACACGCCAAACCGACCTGCCGCGGGCAGGGTGGAAAGTAAGGGGCGGACCTTTCAGCTACCTTTCAGATGTCTTGTGAAATGGTCAATCTGCGGGTATCTCCCTAGGCGACATACGGATCGCTTCCAGCCGATCCGCGACGGCACCGGGGCGCCCCGCCCGGGGCGGCCCGGCGCGGTCGTGCCGGCAATGGGCTGCGCTATCATCGTTGGCCGCCATGCCGCGGCTCGCCGCCCTCCGGGCATGTGGGCAATGCAGCACGGCGCTGAAAGGAAAGCCGCTTTGGAAAGCATCGACCATGTCATCCTGATCGGCGCCGTCGTGATGTCCCTGGGCATCGTGGTGGGCGCTTTCTCCGCGCGCCTCGGCGTGCCTTTCCTGCTCGTCTTCCTGTCAGTCGGCATGCTGGCCGGCGTCGACGGCCCCGGTGGCATCCGCTTCTCCAATACCTGGCTGAGCTTCCTGGTCGGCAACCTGGCGCTGGCGGTGATCCTGCTCGACGGCGGCCTGCGCACCAGGCTGACCACGTTCCGCGTGGCGCTCAAGCCGTCGCTGGCGCTGGCCACGGTGGGCGTGCTGGTCACCACCGGCCTGGTAGGGCTGTTCGCCGCCTGGGTGCTGGAGATCGACTGGAAGCTCGGATTGCTGCTGGGCGCCATCGTCGGCTCCACCGATGCCGCGGCGGTGTTCTCGCTGCTCAATACCAGCGGCATCCGCCTCAAGGAGCGGGTCGCCAGCGTGCTGGAGATCGAATCCGGCATCAACGACCCGATGGCGATCTTCCTGACCCTGACCCTGATCGAGTGGATCGGCGCGCCCGCCGGCCTGACTCCGGGCGCCCTGCTGTGGCGGCTGGTGGTGCAGTTCGGCGTGGGCGGCGTGCTGGGCATGGGGCTGGGCTACTGCCTGGCCAATGTGATGGAGCGCATCCGCGTGGCCGAGGGGCTGCAGGCCATCCTGCTGTGCTCGGGCGGCGCCATGGTGTTCGCCATCGTGCAGAGCGCCGGCGGCAGCGGCTTCCTGGCGGTCTACCTGACCGGCGTGCTGGTCGGCAACCGCGAGCGCGCGGTCAGCGCGGACGCCATGCGCGCGATGGACGGCATGGCCTGGCTGTCGCAGTCGGTGATGTTCCTGCTGCTGGGCTTGCTGGTGGCGCCGCACCGGATCTGGGAAGTGGCGGGGCCGGCCGCGGCCGTGGCGGCCTTCCTGATGCTGGTGGCGCGCCCGGCCGCGGTCTGGCTGGCGCTGCTGCCGTTCCGCTTCAGCGCGCGGGAGAAGGGCTTCATGGCGTGGATGGGCCTGCGCGGCGCGGTGCCGATCGTGCTGGCGCTGTTCCCGCTGCTGCAAGGGCTGCCCGACGCGGGCCTGCTGTTCCGCGTCGCCTTCGCCGTGGTGCTGGCCAGCCTGCTGCTGCAGGGCACCACGGTGCCGTTCGCGGCGCGCCTGGCCCGTGTGCTGCGGCCGGCATACCCCGAGCCGCTCGCGCGCGCCCGCCTGCATGGCACCCACGGCCCCGCGCTCGAGGTGATGCAGTTCGCCGTGGAGCGCGATGCCCCGGCCGAGAGCCTGCGTGCCGACCAGCTCGAACTGCCGCCGCGTTGCCGTTTGCTGACGGTGGTGCGCGACAAGGCGCTGGCAGCGCCCGAGCAGACCGTGCTGCGCGCCGGCGACGTGGTCTCCATCCTGGCGCCCGGCACCAGCGTGCCGATGCTGGCGCTGCTGTTCCGCAAGCCCGGCCCGGCGCCGGCCTGGGGCAAGGCCAGCCACGATTTCCTGCTGTCCGGCGAGGCCATGCTGCGCGATGTGGCGGGGCTCTACGGCACGCGCGAACTGGGTGCGGCGGAGGCTGGCCTGACGCTGGAGGCGGCCATGCAGGCGGCCTTCACGTCGCCGCCGGTCGAAGGCGATATGGTGGAGATCGCCGGCCTGAAGCTGACCGTGACGCGGATGGACGGGCCGCGCATCATCCAGGTCGGACTATTGCTGCCGCGCACGGCGCGCGGCGCGCGAGCGGCGGAAGGCTGAGGGCCGGGGCGCATTGCGCGCCCTCGCCGGCGCGGCCGGCGCCCGTCGTCAATCCACCTTCGCGCCGGACACCTTCACGATCTGCGCATACTTCTTCAGCTCGCGCTGCACCAGCGCGCCGAACTGCTCGGGCGTGGTCGGCGCCGGCTGCGCGCCGATGCGGGCCAGGCGGGCCTTCATGTCGTCGGTCTTGAGGATGGCCACGATGTCGTGGTTGAGGCGGTCGACGATCTCGCGCGGCGTATTGGCCGGCGCGAACACGCCGAACCAGGTCGAGATATCGAAGCCTTCCAGCCCCAGGCCCTTGCCGGCTTCGGCAATGGTCGGCAGCTCCGGGAAGGCCGCGGCGCGCACCGCCGTGGTCACCGCGAAGGCCTTGAGCTTGCCGGCCCTGATATTGGCCRAGGCCGAGGCAAGGTTGTCGAAGATCATGTCGGTCTGGCCGGACAGCACGGACAACTGCGCGGGCGAGGCGCCGTTGTACGGGATATGGACCATGCTCACCTTGGCCATGCTCTTGAACAACTCGCCCGACAGGTGCCCGGCGCTGCCGTTGCCGCCCGAGGCGTAGTCCAGCTTGCCGGGGTTCTTGCGGGCGTATTCCACCAGCTCGCGCAGGTCGGTGATGTGCAGCTCGGCGGCCTTGCCGGGGTGCATCACCAGCACGTTTGGCACGTCCGCCACCAGGGTGACCGGGCTGAAGTCCTTGACCGGGTCGTACGGCATCCTGGCGAACAGCGACGGGTTGATGGCGTGCGTGGCCACCGCGCCCATCACGATGGTGTAGCCGTCCGCCGGTTGCTTGGCGACGTAGTCCGCGCCGATATTGCCGCCGGCGCCGGGACGGTTCTCCACCACTACCGGCTGGCCCAGGCTGTCCTTGAGCTTGTCGCCGATGGCGCGCGCCACGGTATCCAGCGGGCCGCCGGCGGGGTAGGGCACCACGAACTTCAGCGGCTTGACGGGGTAGGCCGAGGAAGCCACGGCCGGCGCGGCGGCGAGTGCGCCAAGGGCGCCGAACGCCAGCAACGCGGCGGCGAATTGTTGCTTGAACATGGAAATGCGCATTGGAGTTGCGGGGTACGTATGGGAATTCTGGTGGGTTGGGAGGCTGCCCGAAAGCGCGGCGGTCCCGGCTCTCTTTCGACGGGCCGCCTAGATGCCGATGCCCCGGGCCATCATCACCGCGCACAGCGGCAGCAGGATCAGCAGGTGGGCTTCGATCATGACCCAGCGGCGCGCCTTCTTCAGCTCCGCCGCCGCCGGCACGAAGTCCGGCGCCGTGCGTGCCTGGCGACGCCAGCGCTGGATGGCGAAGGTGGGCGGCAGCGAACACAGCGCGATCACCACGAACACGGTCATCTTGGCGTGGAACCACGGGTTGTGCAGGTAGAACTGCATGCCCTTGGCGCCGTAGAACAGGCGCAGCAGGCCGGTCGCCAGCACCGCCATGGCTGACAGGAAGTAGACCAGGTCGTAGATCGAGATCCGCCTGAGCGTGGCCGGCGTGAGGCCGGTGCGCATGATCACGGCCTCGGCCGTGAGCAGCGCGATCAGGGCGAAGATGAAGGCAAAGTGCAGGAAGGCCAGCAGGGCGTCGGTCAGCATCCAAACTCCTTTCGTGGGTATGGGCAGGCGCCGGCCGGCGGCGCGCGGGTCAGGTCATCGGTTTGTGCTTCATTTGCTGCTTTGCTGCTTTGCTGCCGGATCCGGCACGGGCCAAGGCCGGCCGCCGCCTTGCGGGACGGACGGCAAAGCCTTTACAGCACGCCCTTGGCGCGCAGCGCTGCGATCTGCTCAGGGCTATAGCCGAGCATGCCTTCGAGCACCGCGTCGGTGTGTTCGCCCAGCAGCGGCGGATGCCGCACCGCCTCGGGCGGGGTCGCGCTCATCTTGATCGGGCTGCCGACCAGCTTGACCTCGCCGGCGCTCGGGTGCGGCAGGTCCACGCGCAGGCCGCGCGCCTTGACCTGGGCATCGTCGAACACGTCGTCCAGCGTATTGATCGGACCGCACGGCACCCCGGCGCTTTCCAGGTCGAGGATCCACTGCGCGCGCGTGCGCGGCTTGACCATCTCGGCCAGGATCGGCACCAGCACGTCGCGCTGCGCCACGCGCTGCGGATTGGTGGCGAAGCGCGGGTCGTCGGCCAGCTCGGGGTGGCCGCCCGCGGTCACGAACTTGCGGAACTGGCCGTCGTTGCCCACCGCCACGATGATCCAGCCGTCGGCGGCCTGGAAAGTCTGGTAGGGAACGATGTTCGGGTGCGCGTTGCCCCAGCGCTTCGGCGCCACGCCGCTGGCCAGGTAGTTGGTGTTCATGTTGGCCAGCATGGCGACCTGCACGTCGAGCAGGGCCATGTCGATGTACTGGCCTTCGCCGGTGCGCTCGCGGTGCGCCAGCGCCGCCAGCACGGCGATGGTGGCGTACTGGCCGGTCATCAGGTCGGAGATGGCCACGCCGGCCTTCTGCGGGCCGCCGCCGGGCAGGTCGTCGCGCTCGCCGGTCAGGCTCATGAAGCCGCCCATGCCCTGGATGATGAAATCGTAGCCCGGGCGCGCCGCGTAGGGGCCGGTCTGGCCGAAGCCGGTCACCGAGCAATAGATCAGGCCCGGCTTCACCGCCTTGAGCGATTCGTAGTCCAGGCCGTACTTCTTGAGCTGGCCGACCTTGTAGTTCTCCAGCACCACGTCGCTCTGGGCGGCCAGCGCGCGCACCAGTTCCTGGCCTTCGGGCGTGCTGATGTCGCAGGTGACCGAGCGCTTGTTGCGGTTGGCGGCCAGGTAGTAGGCGGCTTCCGCGGTGTCGCGGCCGTCCGCGTCCTGCAGCCAGGGCGGGCCCCAGGTGCGGGTGTCGTCGCCGGCGCCGGGCCGCTCGATCTTGATCACGTCGGCGCCGAAGTCGGCAAGGTTCTGGGCGCACCAGGGCCCGGCGAGGACGCGGGTCAGGTCGAGGACGCGGAGGTGGCTTAAGGCTCCCATGGGGTGTGATGCAATCCGGAAGGGGTGGCAAGGGAAGGCCGGGCGGCCCCGCCGTCTGGTTCCTGCCTGGCTCGTGCCGGATGCAGGGCGGCTTGCGGGGTGACCGGGGCGGCGCTGAGGGCGGCGCCAGGGGTGTCCGGCCGGGACAGCCAGCACTTTACCACCGGCAGGCCCCCGGGAGCACATCGCGGCCCGGCCGGGCGGGCGCCGGCGCGCATGCGCCACGAAACCCCGGCGGCGCGCCGCGGCAGCAGGCTTCCCCGTATAATCAATGGTTTGCAAATCCATCCTGACCGACAGCGACCTGCCACGCCGCGGGACGCCCTGCCCAGAACATGAAAGTCTCCGACATCCGCAGCAAGTTCCTGCAGTACTTCGAATCGAAGGGCCACACCGTGGTCCGCTCGTCCAGCCTGGTGCCGGGGAACGATCCGACGCTGCTGTTCACCAACTCCGGCATGGTGCAGTTCAAGGACGTGTTCCTGGGCACCGACAAGCGCCCGTACACGCGCGCCACGTCGTCGCAGCGCTCGGTGCGCGCCGGCGGCAAGCACAACGACCTGGAGAACGTGGGCTACACCGCGCGCCACCACACGTTCTTCGAAATGCTCGGCAACTTCTCGTTCGGCGACTACTTCAAGCGCGAGGCCATCCAGTACGCGTGGGAGCTGCTGACCAAGGTGTACCAGCTGCCCGCCGACAAGCTGTGGGTCACGGTGTACGCGGAAGACGACGAGGCCTACGACATCTGGGCCAAGGAAGTCGGCGTGCCGGCCGAGCGCATCGTGCGCATCGGCGACAACAAGGGCGCGCGCTACGCCTCGGACAATTTCTGGCAGATGGCCGACACCGGTCCCTGCGGCCCGTGCTCGGAGATCTTCTACGACCACGGCCCGGACGTGTGGGGCGGCCCGCCGGGATCGCCCGAGGAAGACGGCGACCGCTACATCGAGATCTGGAACCTGGTGTTCATGCAGTTCAACCGGGACGAGCAAGGCAATATGCCGCGCCTGCCCAAGCCTTGCGTCGACACCGGCATGGGCCTGGAGCGCATCGCCGCGGTGCTGCAACACGTGCACAGCAACTATGAGATCGACCTGTTCCAGGCGCTGATCAAGGCCGCCGCGCGCGAGACCGGCATCACCGACCTGAACAACAACTCGCTCAAGGTCATCGCCGACCATATCCGCGCCTGCTCCTTCCTGATCGTGGATGGCGTGATCCCCGGCAACGAAGGCCGTGGCTACGTGCTGCGCCGCATCGTGCGCCGCGCCATCCGCCACGGCTACAAGCTGGGCCGCAAGACCCCGTTCTTCCACAAGCTGGTGCCGGACCTGGTGGCGCAGATGGGCCAGGCCTATCCCGAGCTGGCCGAGGCAGAGTCGCGCGTGATCGAAGTGCTCAAGGCCGAAGAGGAACGTTTCTTCGAGACCATCGAGAATGGCATGTCCATCCTCGACGCGGCGCTGGCCGAGGTCAAGGCCAAGGGCGGCACCGTGCTCGACGGCGAACTCGCCTTCAAGCTGCACGACACCTTCGGCTTCCCGCTGGACCTGACGCAGGACGTGTGCCGCGAGCAGGAAATGACGGTGAACGAGACCGCCTTCGACGCTGCCATGAACCGCCAGCGCGAGCAGGCCCGCGCCGCCGGCAAGTTCAAGATGGCCGCCGGCCTCGAATACAACGGCGACAAGACCACCTTCCACGGCTACGACCAGCTCGCCGTCGAAGCCGCCCGGATCACCGCGCTGTACGTGGACGGCGCCGCCGTCGACACCATGCAGCCCGGCCAGACCGGCGTGGTGGTGCTGGACAACACCCCGTTCTACGCCGAATCCGGCGGCCAGGCCGGCGACCAGGGCGAGCTGCGCAGCGGCAGCGCCGTGTTCGCCGTGGCCGATACCACCAAGGTGCAGGCCGACGTGTTCGGCCACCAGGGCACCCTGGCGGGCGGCGCGCTCAAGGTGGGCGACAGCGTCGGCGCGCAGGTGGATGCGCAGCGCCGCGCGCGCACCATGCGCAACCACTCGGCCACCCACCTGATGCACAAGGCCCTGCGCGAAGTGCTGGGCACCCACGTGCAGCAGAAGGGCTCGCTGGTGGATGCCGACAAGACCCGCTTCGACTTCTCGCACAACGCGCCGATGACCGACGAGCAGATCCGCCGGGTCGAGGACATCGTCAACGCCGAGATCCTGCAGAACGCCGCCACCGGCGCCGAGGTGATGCCCTTCGACGATGCCGTCAAGAGCGGCGCCATGGCGCTGTTCGGCGAGAAGTACGCCGACGACGTGCGCGTGCTGTCGATCGGCAGCTCGAAGGAACTGTGCGGCGGCACCCACGTGGCGCGCACCGGCGACATCGGCCTGTTCAAGATCGTGGTGGAAGGCGGCGTGGCCGCCGGCATCCGCCGCGTGGAAGCCATCACCGGCGACAACGCGCTGCACTACCTGCAGGCGCTCGACGCCAAGCTCAACGAAGCCGCCGCCGCGCTCAAGGCGCAGCCGTCCGAACTGGTGCCGCGCATCGGCCAGGTGCAGGAGCAGGTGCGCGCGCTGGAGAAGGAACTGGAGCGCCTCAAGAGCAAGCTGGCCGCCTCGCAGGGCGACGAGCTGGCCGCGCAGGCCATCGACGTCAAGGGCATCAAGGTGCTGGCAGCCCAGCTCGACGGCGCCGACCTCAAGACGCTGCGCGAGACCATGGACAAGCTCAAGGACAAGCTGGGCAGCGCGGCCATCGTGCTGGGCGCCGTGGCCGACGGCAAGGTCAGCCTGATCGCCGGCGTCACCGCCGACGCGACTGGCAAGGTCAAGGCCGGCGAGCTGGTCAACTTTGTCGCCCAGCAGGTCGGCGGCAAGGGCGGCGGCCGCCCCGACATGGCCCAGGCAGGCGGCACCGAGCCGGCCAACCTGCCGAAGGCGCTGGCAGGTGTCGGCGAGTGGGTGGCGGCGAAGGTGTGATGCTTTCGTCGTGGCCGGCCAGGGACGTCGGCACTGCCTGATGTCCTGGCCTCCTCTGCCCTCATGGGGAGAGGAAAGACCACCGGTGGCATGTTTGTCACGCTTAGTCACGCGGGACGGGAGGAAGGCGCTGCGGCGCCTTTTTTCACGTCCCCTTGCTTCATCATGTCCCCTGCCGGCTGAGCTTGCCCACCAGCGTGAGGATGTCGATCGGCAGCGGAAACACGATGGTCGAACTCTTGTCGCAGGCAATCTGCGTGAGCGTCTGCAGGTAGCGAAGCTGCATTGCCTGTGGCTCGCGGGCCAGCATCTGCGCTGCCTCCAGCAGCTTCACGGAAGCCTGCAGTTCGCCTTCGGCGTGGATCACCTTGGCGCGCCGTTCGCGCTCGGCCTCGGCCTGGCGCGCGATGGCGCGGATCATGGTCTCGTTGAGGTCGACATGCTTGATCTCCACGTTCGAGACCTTGATGCCCCAGCTGTCGGTCTGGGCGTCGAGCGCCTTCTGGATATCGATATTGAGCTGCTCGCGCTCGGCCAGCATCTCGTCGAGCTCATGCTTGCCCAGCACCGAGCGCAGCGTGGTCTGCGCCAGCTGGCTGGTGGCCTCGAGGAAGTTCGCCACCTGGATGATGGCGCGCTCGGGATCGATCACGCGGAAGTACACCACCGCGTTGACCTTGACCGAGACGTTGTCGCGCGAGATCACGTCCTGCGGCGGCACGTCCATCACCACTGTGCGCAGGTCCACGCGCACCATCTGCTGCACGGCAGGGATCAGGATCACCAGGCCCGGCCCCTTCACCTTCCAGAAACGGCCCAGCATGAACACCACGCCGCGCTCGTATTCGCGCAGCACGCGGATGGACGAGACAATGAGCAGGGCGACCAGGAAGACGAGACCGCCCGCGCTGAATCCGAATGCCATGATCATGCTCCTCGAGTGGATGGATTGATCGTGCCGGCCGCGCCCGCCGTGCCTGCGGCGTTCGCGGCGGCATCATCGATGGCGCGCACTTCCAGCAGCAGCCCGCTGCGCCCGGTGACCAGCACCCGCTGGCCGCGCTGCAGCGGCAGCATGCCGTGCACGCGCCAGCGCTCGCCGCGCACCTCGGCCCAGCCGTCTTCGCGCGCGTCGCCGTCCAGCAAGTCCAGCACCACGCCGGGCGTGCCGATCATGGCATCGCCGCCATTGACCGAAGGCATGCGCCGCGCGCGCCAGAGCAGCGTCCAGACTCCCAGCAGGAAGGCGGCGCTGGCCAGCGCCAGCGTGCCGATCAGCCACAGCGGGATGCCGAAGCCAGGCACCTCGGTGTCGATCAGCATCACCGCGCCGAAGATGAAGGCGATGATCCCGCCCACGCCGAGCGCGCCGAAGGTTGGCAGGAACAGCTCCGCCACCATGCAGCCGATGCCCAGCGCGATCAGTCCCAGCCCGGCGTAGTTCACCGGCAGCATCTGCAGCGCGAACAGCGCCAGCAGCAGGCAGATCGCGCCGGCCACGCCGGGCAACACCATGCCCGGCGTGGAGAACTCGAAGATCAGGCCGTAGATGCCGATCATCATCAGGATCAGCGCCACGCTGGGCTCGGTGATGACTGCCAGGAAGCTGCTGCGCCAGTCCGGCTCCAGCACCTGCACCGGCGCCTGCGCGGTGCGCAGCACGCGCTCCACGCCGGCGGCCTGCACGCGCCTGCCATCCACCGCGCGCAGCAGGGCCGGCAGGTCGGGCGCGACCAGGTCGGCCACGTGCTGTTCCACGGCTTCGCTGGCCGACAGGCTGACCGCCTCGCGCACCGCGCGTTCGCCCCATTCGGCATTGCGCCCGCGCAGCTGCGCCAGCCCGCGGATATAGGCGGAGGCATCGTGCATCTGCTTGCGCTCCATGGTGTCCTGTGGCTGGGGCGTGCTGGCCGGCGCCGAGGCGGGCGTGGCTTCCGGTTTCTGCGGCCCGCCCGTGCCGCCAATACCGATCTGCACCGGGCTGGCCGCGCCCAGATTGGTACCCGGCGCCATCGCGGCGATATGGCTGGCGTAGAGGATGTAGGTGCCGGCGCTGGCCGCGCGCGCGCCGCCCGGGTAGACGTAGCTCGCCACCGGCACCGGCGAGGCGAGGATGGCCTGGATGATCTCGCGCATCGACAGGTCCAGCCCGCCGGGCGTGTCCATTTCCAGCACGATCAGCTGGGCGCCGCCGTCGCGGGCGCGGGCCATGCCGCGCACGATGAAACTGGCGCTGGCCGGGCCGACGGCGCCCTTGAGCGGGATCACGACTACCGGGGCGGCCGGCGTGGCGGGGGCCATGGCGGCCTGCGTCGCGGACCACGTCGTTGCCGGCACTACGATGGCAAGGACGGCCAGGGTGACGGCGAATGCAGCGGCCGCGGCCAGCCGGGTGCCGGCGGCAAGCCATCGCAAGTGCATCGGGGCATGCTTCATGGCAGGGACGCCGGCACAGTGAGTGCACACGCGGCGCCACTTCCAGTGTAGGCGAACGGGCACATCCTGCCGGGCGCGCGGCCCCGTCCGGCCGCCGACCGGGCGGGCTCAGGCCGCGGCGGCCAGCCGGAACCTGTCGGCCAGCGCCGCCAGCGCGGTGCTGGCCATGGCCGGATGCCAGGCCAGCACGGTATCGACCTTGCCGGCGGCGCCGAGCGTGTGCACGCTGATCTTGGGCAGGTCGCGGTAAAGGCCCAGCACCGAGCGCGGCACGATGGCCACGCCGATGCCCGCCGCGGCGCAGGCGATGATGGCATGGTACGAGCCCAGTTCCAGCACCCGGCGCGGCGGGCTGTTGCCCGCGGCCAGCCAGGTCTCCAGCCGCATGCGGTAGTTGCAGCCCGGATCGAAGGCCAGCATGGTGCGGGTTTCCAGGTCGGCCGCGCAGCCGATGGGCGGGTGCTGCTCGCGCGCGATCAGCAACAGTTCCTCCTGGAAGGCCGGCAGCCAGGCCAGGGCAGGGTCGTCCAGCGGCTCTGCCACGAAGGCGCAATCCACCTCGAAGCGGCCCAGCGCCTGCAAGGCCTGCCGCGTAGTCAGCGTCACCAGTTCGAGTTGCACCTCGGGCCAGGCCTGGTGATAGGCGGCCAGCACCGAGGGCAGGCGGCTGGCCGCCGTGCTTTCCATCGAGGCGATGCGCAGGCGGCCCTGGGGCTTGGCCGGCAGCACCGCGTGGCGGGCTTCCTCGGCCAGGTCCAGCACGCGCCGTGCGTAGTCGAACAGGGTCTGCCCGGCTGGTGTCAGCACCATGCGCTTGCCTTCGCGCAGGAACAATTCCACGCCGAGCGAGCTTTCCAGCTGGCGGATGCGGGTGGTGACGTTGGATTGCACTCGGTGCAGGCGCGCCGCGGCGCGCGTGACGCCGCCTTCTTCGACGACGCAGCGGAAGATTTCCAGGGAAGCCAGGTCCATTGCGATGCTCTTGCTAGCGGTTCCACGCGCCGCCGGAAGGAAGTCCGGATGGGAACGCCTCATCCATCTCGCCGGAAGATCGTTGCGTTCTCAATTATTCATTTTTCGGTCGCGTGTCCTGAGCGTAGCATGCGGCGATGGACTTCACATTCCCCACCGTCATCGTCCCGTGCCTGCGGCGTCTCTTCCAGGGAGGCCGCGCGGATGGGCAGCGCTGACCACCGCCTGGCCGCCGCGCTCGCGCCGGCGCACGTCCAGCCCGGCATCTGGACCGTGGCGCTGGCCGGCCTGGTTGCGCTGGGCGTGGCGATGGGCATAGGCCGCTTTGCCTTTACGCCGCTGCTGCCGATGATGTTGCATGACGCCAGCGTCACGCTGGGCGAGGGCGGATGGCTGGCGACGCTGAACTACCTGGGTTATTTCGCTGGCGCCGCCGTGTGCCTGTTCATCCGCCCGGAGCCGGCGCGCATGGTCAGGCTCGGCCTGGTCGCCACCGTACTGCTGACCCTGGGCATGGCCGCGCCCGGCGGCATGGCGGCGTGGGGCGTGTGGCGCGCGGCGGCGGGCGTGGCGAGCGCGTTCGTGATGGTCTACGGCACGGCCTGGTGCATGCACCGGCTGGCAGAGATGGGCCGGGCGCCCTTGGGCGGGCTGATCTTCTGCGGGCCCGGCATCGGCATCGTGCTGACGGGCGTTTCGGCCTTCGGCATGGTCGGCGCCGGCTGGCGCGCGGGCTGGGCCTGGCTGGCCTTCGGGTTGCTGGGCGCCGTCCTGGTCGGCATGGTCTGGCCTGTGTTCCGGCCGGCGCCCCGCGGCGCGCCACCGGCCGGCCCGGTGCCCGCGGCGGCCGCGATTGCGGCATCCGCCGTGCCGAGGCTCGACCGCGAGACCTGGCTGCTGACGCTGGCTTACGGCCTGGCCGGCTTCGGCTACATCATCACCGCCACCTTCCTGCCCGTGATCGCGCGCCAGGCCATGCCCGGCTCGGTATGGGCCGACCTGTTCTGGCCCATCTTCGGCGCCGGCGTGACCGTGGGCGCCTTCGTCGCCTCGCGCGTGCGGGTGGAGTGCGACAACCGCAAGCTGCTGGCCTTTACCTACGCCATGCAGGCGGCGGGGGTGGCGGTCGCGGTGGTATGGCCGACAGTGACCGGATTCGCGCTCAGCAGCCTGCTGGCGGGGCTGCCGTTCAACGCGCTGGTGTCGTTCGCGATGCGCGAGGCGCGGCGCCTGTGGGGCGGCCAGGCCCAGCGCCTGATGGGGCTGATGACCGCCAGCTACGGCCTGGGCCAGATCGTGGGGCCGCCGCTGGCCACGGCGCTGGTGGCACGCAGCGGCGGCTTTGCCGCCTCCCTGTGCTGTGCGGTCGCGGCCCTGCTGACGGGCAGCGCGGTGTTCGCCTGGATGGCGCGCGCGCCTGCGCGCTAGACGCGCCCGCGGGCCTGCCCGGGCGCCGCCTGACGGGGCTGCGGGGCTTGCGCTACAGTATCGCCTTCGCCGCGCGCGCTGCCACCGGGAGCGCCGTCCGGGCCGCCCGGACGCGCGTGGCGCAGGAGCCGATTCCATGTCTTTTTCCCTGCAGCCTGCCCGCGCCACCGGCGCCACCCAGCCCGCCACGCCGGCCGAGGCGCGCATGCGCGCCGATCTTGCGGCCGCCTACCGCCTGTGCGCGCTGCAGGGCTGGGATGACCTGATCTACACGCATATCTCCGCGGTCGTCCCGGGCGAGCCGGATCATTTCCTGATCAACCCGTTTGGCTTTGCCTTCGACGAGATCCGCGCCAGCGACCTGGTCAAGATCAACGGCCGCGGCGAGGTGGTGGGCGAGAGCGTGCACCCGGTCAACGTCACCGGCTTTGCGCTGCATGGCGCGGTGCACGCCGCGCGGCCCGACGCGGTATGCGTGATGCACCTGCACAATACCGCCGGCGTGGCGGTGTCGGCCCAGGCCCGCGGCCTGCTCGCGCTGTCGCAGCACGCCATGCGCTTCCATGGCCGGCTGGCCTACCACGACTACGAAGGCCTGGCCTTCACGCCGGCCGAGGGCGAGCGCCTGACCGCTTCGCTCGGCGCGCAGCCTGCCATGCTGCTGCGCAATCACGGCACGCTCACGGTGGGCCGCACCGTGGCCGAGGCCTATGTGCTGATGGCCACGCTGATCAAGG
Organism: Cupriavidus sp. 05N38; assembly: GCF_056397345.1. Taxonomy (NCBI): domain Bacteria; kingdom Pseudomonadati; phylum Pseudomonadota; class Betaproteobacteria; order Burkholderiales; family Burkholderiaceae; genus Cupriavidus; species Cupriavidus sp. 05N38. The sequence goes on along the minus strand of NZ_JBFTNF010000012.1, from coordinate 122,522 downwards.
CCTGCGAGATCCAGATCGCGGCGCAGGCGGGCGGCGAAGTCGTGCAGCCGCCGCCCGCCGTGGCGGTGCATGCATCGGCGCAGCTCGACGACAACGGCGCGCTGGAAGGCGGGCTCGAATGGCCGTCATTGCTGCGCAAACTCGATAGAATCGATGTTTCCTACCGCGATTGACGCGCGCGAGCGCATTGGTCCCGCTCCCCCGATACCCAAGAGGAACCCTAGCCATGCCGACATACCATGTAGAACTCTTCGAAGGCCGCACCATCGAGCAAAAGCGCAAGCTGGTCGAGGAAGTCACCCGCGTCACCTGCGAAACGCTGGGCTGCTCGGCTTCGGCGGTCGATATCATCATCACCGACATCAAGCGCGAGAACTGGTCCACCGGCGGCGAACTGTGGGCCGACAAGAAGTGAGCACGGGCGGACCTTGCGCGCTCCGCCCGCGCTGACCACAGCACGTATCCACCCGCCACGGACTTTTCCCTCCATGCAGCACTTCGCCTCCGACAACTACGCCGGCTTTTGCCCGGAATCGCTCAAGTATTTCCTCGAAGCCAATGGCAGCGGCCATGAGCAGGCCTACGGCGACGACTCCTGGACCCAGAAGGTCTGCGACCGCATCCGCGACCTGTTCCAGACCGACTGCGAAGTCTTCTTCGTCTTCAACGGCACCGCGGCGAATTCGCTGGCGCTGTCGGCGCTGTGCCAGTCCTACCATTCGGTGATCTGCCATGAACTGGCGCACATCGAAACCGACGAATGCGGCGGCCCTGAGTTCTTTTCCAACGGCTCCAAGCTGCTGACCGCGCCGGGCGCCAACGGCAAGCTCACCCCCGACGCCGTGGAAGCGCTCGTCACGCGCCGCTCCGATATCCACTATCCCAAGCCCAAGGTGGTGTCGCTGACGCAGTCCACCGAAGTCGGCACCGTGTACACGGTGGAGGAGGTGCGCGCCATCGCCGCCATCGCCAAGCGCCGCCAGTTGCGCGTGCACATGGACGGGGCGCGCTTTGCCAACGCGGTGGCGTCGCTGGGCGTGCATCCCTCGGAAATCACCTGGCGCGCCGGGGTCGATGTGCTGTGCTTCGGCGGCACCAAGAACGGCCTGCCGGTGGGCGAGGCGGTGGTGTTCTTCGACCGCAGGCTGGCCGAGGACTTCGCCTACCGTGTCAAGCAGGCCGGGCAACTGGCCTCCAAGATGCGCTTTATCTCGGCGCCGTGGCTGGGCCTGCTGGAGAACGACGTGTGGCTGGCCAACGCTCGCCATGCCAACGCCATGGCCCAGCTTCTGCACGAGCGCATCGCCACCATCCCCGGCGTGCGCATCATGTTCCCGACCGAGTCCAATGCGGTCTTCGCCGAACTGCCGCTGGCGGCCATCGAAACGCTGCGCGCGAAGGGCTGGCGCTTCTACACCTTCATCGGTGCGGGCGGCTGCCGTTTCATGTGCTCGTGGGACCTGCAGCCGGAAACGGTGGAAGCGCTGGCCGCCGACATGCGCGACGCCTGCGCCGCCTGAGCGCCGGCAAGCAAGAACGCAGGAAAGCAGGCATCGTGACAAGCTGACGACCCGACAAACACAACAAAGCCGGCAAGGCTGAAAGACAAGGAGCTTCGCAATGTCCTATTACCGTTACTGCCCCCAATGCGGTTCGCCGCTGGAAGTGCTGCCGCATTCCGGGCGCGAGCGCGATGCCTGCGTGCAGCCCGAATGCGGATTCGTCCACTGGAACAACCCGCTGCCGGTGCTGGCCGCGGTGGTGGAGTACGAGGGCAAGCTGCTGCTGGCGCGCAACGCCGCGTGGCCCGAGAAGATGTTCGCCCTGGTGACGGGTTTCCTGGAGCGCGACGAGACGCCCGAGCAGGGCGTGGCGCGCGAACTCAAGGAAGAGACCAACCTGGACGCCCACGCGGTGTCGCTGATCGGGGTCTACGAGTTCATGCGCAAGAACGAGCTGATCATCGCCTACCATGTGCAGGCCAGCGGCCAGATCGCGCTATCCGAGGAACTGGCCGACTACAAGCTGGTGGCGCCCGAGGACATGCGGATCTGGTCGGCGGGCACCGGCTTCGCGGTGGCAGACTGGCTGGCCTCGCGCGGCCACCCGGTGCGCTTCTTCGACCGCAACACCGGCGAGGACATTCCCGACCCGCGCAAGCGCGACGCCTTCGGCCTGCCCGGTGCTTCGCTACAATACAGGCCGTGAATACTCAGTGTCCTGGATAAAGAGCCGGGACACAAAGACAAAGGAAGAGAGGAATGGAGTTCCAGAAAGAAGTGGACGCGCGCGGCCTGAACTGCCCGCTGCCGATCCTGCGCACCAAGAAGGCGCTGGCCGACATGGCCAGCGGCGATGTCCTCAAGGTACTTGCCACCGATCCGGGCGCCACGCGCGATTTCCAGGCGTTTGCCAAGCAGACTGGCAATGAGTTGCTGTCGCATCAGGAAGTGGACAAGGTGTTTGTGTTTTATATGCGGAGGCGGTGAGGGGTGTTGGGTTTGGCTTTTAAGTCAAAGTCAACGTTAAAGTCAAAATCAACATCAAAGTCAAAGGCTTTCGCGCCCCCGGCGCGACCTACTTTCTTTTGTCCGAAAAGAAAGTAGGCCAAGAAAGCGGACTCCTGGCCGGAGGGGCAGAAGCATTTAGGGGTTACCCGGTTTGCGGATTCGTGGTGGGGGCGGTGGTTCTGCTGGAATCTGCCGGTACCGGCTCGGGCGGCCACTAAGCTGCGGGCGGTGCCGGTTTCGTGGTGATGCCCCTGATTGCTGGTGCACTGCTTGTTCGGGCATCTGCCGTTACCGACTCGGGCCGCCACGAGATAGCACCCTGGTGTTTTCGTGGTGGGCGTGGTGGACCGGGGCGCAGGTGGTTGAGTGCTCTTTACTCTCATGTGGGCGCCACCGCGCCCACCACGAAACCAGCGAGGCAACGATGCAGTGGYCATCAGAACCGGTAACGGCAGATGGCCGAACCAGCAGGGCACTCGCCATCATAGGTCTGACCCCGAAACCGCAGCCGCCAGCAAGATCGTGGTTGGTCGCACCGGTAACGGCAGGATGCGAACAGAACCGCAGGCACCACGACGAAACCACCACAACCAGAAACCCCGACGTTTCTGCCCCTGCCGGCCAGGCAGCCCGCTCTCTTTGCCTACTTTCTTTTCGGGGAAAAGAAAGTAGGTCGCTCCGGGGGAGCGAAAGCCGTTGACTTTGAAGTGAAGTTAAGCCGTTTGATCCTGACCCCAACCCCTCACCCAGCGAACCAACAAAAAAGCCCCGCAAAGCCGCCGGCAACCGGCCACCCTGCAGGGCTTTCCTTATCCAGCCAAACCGACAACAATCACCCGCGCGTGCGCAGGTAAGTGCTGAACTCGTCCATCACTTCCGGGTGCTTGAGCGCGAATTCGACGGTCGCCTTCAGGTAGCCGAGCTTGCTGCCGCAGTCGTAGCGCACGCCCTTGTAGCGGTAGGCCAGCACCTGTTCCTGGCTGAGCAGCGAACCGATCGCGTCGGTGAGCTGGAACTCGCCGCCGGCGCCCGGCTTGAGGTTGCGGATATGGTCGAAGATGCGCGGCGTCAGGATGTAGCGGCCGACCACGCCCAGGTTTGAGGGCGCGTCCTCGGGCGCCGGCTTCTCGACGATGCCGGAGACCTTGATCACGCCTTCGTCCCATTCGCGGCCGTCGACCACGCCGTACGAGCGGCTCTGTTCCGGAGCGATCTCTTCCACGCCCAGTACCGAGCAGTTGTAGTGGCCGTACAGGTCCGTCATCTGCTTCATCACGGGCGGCTGGCCGTCCAGCAGGTCATCGGCCAGCATCACGGCGAAGGGCGCGTCGCCCACCAGCTTTTCCGCGCACAGCACGGCGTGGCCCAGGCCCAGTGCTTCGGGCTGGCGCACATAGAAGAATTCCACGTGCGAGGGCTTGATCGAGCGCACCAGCGAGAGCAGGGCCTGCTTGTTCTTGGCCTCCAGTTCGGCTTCGAGCTCGTAGGCCTTGTCGAAGTGATCCTCGATGGCGCGCTTGGAGCGGCCGGTCACGAAGATCATCTCGGTGATGCCGGCAGCCATGGCTTCTTCCACCGCGTACTGGATCAGCGGCTTGTCGACCACCGGCAGCATTTCCTTCGGGCTTGCCTTGGTAGCGGGCAAAAAGCGGGTGCCCAGACCAGCTACGGGGAAGACAGCCTTGGTGACACGGGTTTCCATAACAGGTTTTCCTTATCGTTTCGGTGTACGCAACCCTGCTGGTGATGCAAAGCTCATGCCGGCAGACGTTGCAGCTGATCCTGCAACTTGCCCAGCGTCTGTTCGAAATCGGACAGACGCTGGTTTTCCTGCGCGACCACGGCCGGCGGTGCCTTGGCGACGAAGCTCTCATTGGAAAGCTTGCCCCGGCACTTGCCGATCTCGGCGCTCAGGCGCTCTATTTCCTTCGACAGCCGCACGCGCTCGGCCGCCACGTCAATCTCGATCTTCAGCAGCAGGCGGTTACCGCCCACGATTGCCACCGGTGCGCCGGCACCTTCGGCCATCAGGGCATTCTCGTCTTCGAATACCTTTACCTCGGAAAGTTTCGCCAGCGCCTGCACATAGGCCTGGGCCGAGGTGAGGAAAGCGCTGTCGCCCTGGGCGTAGAGCGGGATGCGCTGGGCCGGGGAGATATTCATCTCGCCGCGCAGGTTGCGGCAGGCGTCGACCACCGCCTTGAGCTGCGCGGTCCACTGCTCGGCGGCCTCGTCGATCTTGGCCACGGCCGGCAGCGGGTAAGCCTGCAGCGCCAGCGTCTCGCTACCGTCGCCCTTGGCGCGGCCGGCCAGCGGCGCTACCTTCTGCCACAGTTCCTCGGTGATGAAGGGGATGATCGGGTGGGCCAGGCGCAGCACCGTCTCCAGCACGCGCAGCAGCGTGCGGCGGGTGGCGCGCTGCTGGGCGGGCGTGCCGTTCTGGATCTGTACCTTGGCCAGTTCCAGGTACCAGTCGCAGTACTCGTCCCACACGAACTTGTAGATCGCGCTGGAGATATTGTCGAAGCGGTACTCGGCAAAGCCCTTTTGCACATCGGCTTCCACGCGCTGCAGCAGCGATACGATCCAGCGGTCCGCCTGCGAGAAGTCGAGGTAGCCGTCCGGGCCGCAGTCGTTGTTGCACGGGCCCATGCCGCAGTCATGGCCTTCGGTGTTCATCAGCACGAAGCGGGTGGCGTTCCACAGCTTGTTGCAGAAGTTGCGGTAGCCCTCGCAGCGGCCGGTGTCGAAGTTGATGTTGCGGCCCAGCGTGGCCAGCGAGGCGAAGGTGAAGCGCAGCGCGTCCGCGCCGAAGGCGGGAATGCCTTCGGGGAATTCCTTCTTCGTCTTCTTCTCGATCTTGGGTGCGTCCTTGGGGCGGCGCAGGCCGGTGGTGCGCTTCTGGAGCAGGGTATCGAGATCGATGCCGTCGATCAGGTCCACCGGGTCCAGGGTGTTGCCCTCGGACTTGCTCATCTTCTTGCCTTCGGAGTCCCGCACCAGGCCGTGCACGTAGACGGTATGGAAGGGCACCTTGCCGGTGAAGTGCTTGGTCATCATGACCATGCGCGCCACCCAGAAGAAGATGATGTCGTAGCCGGTAACAAGTGCCGACGACGGCAGAAAATGCTGCAATTCGGGCGTTTCCTCAGGCCAGCCGAGCGACGAGAACGGGACCAGCGCGGACGAGAACCAGGTGTCCAGCACATCGTCCTCGCGGCGCAGCGCGCCGGTGCTGCCGGCCGCGGCGGCCTGCGCCAGGGCGTCTTCCTCGGTGCGGGCGACGAAGCACTTGCCGTTCTCGTCGTACCAGGCCGGGATCTGGTGGCCCCACCACAGCTGGCGCGAGATGCACCAGTCCTGGATGTTCTCCAGCCACTGGTTGTAGGTGCTGTTCCAGTTCTCGGGGATCAGCTTGATCTCGCCGCCTTTCACGGCCTCGAGCGCCACCTCGGCGATCGAGCGGCCCGGGTTGAAAGTGCCCTCGGGCGCCGGCTTGCTCATGGCGACGAACCACTGGTCGGTCAGCATCGGCTCGATGGCGCTGCCGGTGCGCTCGCTGCGCGGGGTCATCAGCTTGTGCTTCCTGACTTCGGCCAGCAGGCCCTGCGCGTCGAGGTCCTCGACGATGCGCTTGCGCGCGTCGAAGCGGTCCAGGCCCGCGTAAGCGGCCGGGGCGTCGGCGACGATCTTCGCGTCGAGCGTGAGGATGGACAGCTGGGGCAGGCTATGGCGCTGGCCCACCGCGTAGTCGTTGAAATCGTGGCCCGGGGTCACCTTGACCACGCCGGTGCCGAACTCGCGGTCGACGTATTCGTCGGCAATCACGGGGATGTCGCGGCCGGTGAGCGGCAGGCTGACCGACTTGCCGATCAGGTGGGCATAGCGCTCGTCTTCCGGGTGCACCATCACGGCCACGTCGCCCAGCATCGTTTCGGGGCGTGTGGTGGCCACGGTCAGGTGGGTCAGGCCGTGCACGCTGTCGGCTTCGGTGAGCGGGTAGCGGATGTGCCACATCGAGCCTTCTTCCTCGACGTTGTCCACTTCCAGGTCGGACACCGCGGTGCCCAGCACCGGATCCCAGTTGACCAGGCGCTTGCCGCGGTAGATCAGGCCCTGCTCGAACAGGCGCACGAACACTTCGGTGACCGCCTGGGACATTTCCGGCGACATGGTGAAGTACTCGCGGCTCCAGTCGATCGAAGCCCCCATGCGGCGGATCTGGCGCGTGATGGTCGAGCCGGACTCTTCCTTCCACGCCCACACCTTCTCGGTGAATTTCTCGCGGCCGAGTTCTTGGCGCGACACGCCCTGTGCCTCCAGCTGGCGTTCCACCACGATCTGGGTGGCGATGCCGGCGTGGTCGGTGCCGGGCACCCACAGCGTGTTGGCGCCCGACATGCGGGCGTGGCGGGCCAGGCCATCCATGATGGTCTGGTTGAAGGCATGGCCCATGTGCAGCGTGCCGGTCACATTAGGCGGGGGCAGCTGGATGCAGAAATCGGGGCGGTCCGAGTCGAGGGTCGGCTTCGCGATGCCGCGCTTCTCCCACTCTGGGCCCCATTTGGCCTCAATGGCGGCGGGTTCGAAGCTCTTGGCAAGGGACTGGTCTTGGGCGGTCATGCTCGGGTGTCGATGATTACGTCGGATTCTGCGGCCCAGGCGGGCAGGGGCAACGCGCCGGGAAACGTTAAATTATACGGAAGGCGGGGTGCCGGGTGCGGGAAATGGGCCCGCGCAGGGCAGTACCGCGCCATCCGGGCGCATTTCAGGGCCGATCCATGGGTGGCCCGGGAGCGATCCGGGCGCGATGCTGGCGTAATCCGGCCGCTATTTTGCCGCTGCTTCGGCGTCCCGGGTGGATTTCTGCTTACTCCGGGAGAGGGGAAAGCCCGCGCATTGTGCGCTTGGTGCTACCTGTGCCGCAGCGCGCGACGGGGCGGCGGCCGGCCGCCGCGGGCCGGGGGTGCGCCCCGGTATAATTCGGGGCACTCCACAAGGCCCTCCCGATGTCCGACCTGCTTGCCAATCTCAACGCCGAACAACTTGCCGCCGTCACCTTGCCCGACGAACCGGCGCTGATCCTGGCGGGCGCGGGCAGCGGCAAGACGCGCGTGCTGACCACGCGCATCGCGTGGCTGATCCAGAACGGCCGCGTGTCGCCCGCCGGCCTGCTGGCGGTGACCTTCACCAACAAGGCCGCCAAGGAAATGACCGCGCGGCTGACTTCGATGCTGCCGATCAACACCCGGGGCATGTGGATCGGCACCTTCCACGGCTTGTGCAACCGCATGTTGCGCGCCCACTTCCGCGACGCCGGGCTGCCGCAGACCTTCGCCATCCTCGACAGCCAGGACCAGCTCTCGGCGCTCAAGCGCCTGCTCAAGTCGCTCAACGTGGACGACGAGAAGTACCCGGCCAAGAACCTGCAGTACTTCATCAACAATGCCAAGGAGCAGGGCCTGCGTCCGGCCGACGTGGAGGCCAACGATGACTTCAATCGCCGCTTCGTCGACCTCTATGCCGCCTACGACGTGCAGTGCCAGCGCGAAGGCGTGGTCGACTTCGCCGAACTGCTGCTGCGCTGCTACGAGCTGCTGCGCTACAACGACGCCATCCGCCAGCACTACCAGAACCGCTTCCGCCACGTGCTGGTCGACGAATTCCAGGACACCAATGTGCTGCAGTACCAGTGGCTCAAGCTGCTGGCGGGCTTCGGCACGCAGAACCCGGCGGCGGTATTCGCGGTGGGCGACGACGACCAGAGCATCTATGCGTTCCGCGGGGCCAATGTCGGCAACATGYGCGATTTCGAGCACGAATTCCGCGTGCGCCACATGATCAAGCTCGAGCAGAACTACCGCTCGCATGGCCACATCCTCGATTCCGCCAACCACCTGATCGCCCACAATGCGCGCCGCCTCGGCAAGAACCTGCGCACCGACGCCGGCCACGGCGAGCCGGTGCGGGTGTTCCAGGCCGGCTCCGACGGCCAGGAAGCGGCCTGGATGGTGGAGGAAATCCGCGACCTGGTGGCGCAGGGCATGAGCCGCTCGGAAATCGCCATCCTGTACCGCAGCAATGCGCAGTCGCGCGTGATCGAGCATGCGCTGTTCTCGTCGGGCATCGCTTACCGGGTGTACGGCGGCCTGCGCTTCTTCGAGCGCGCCGAAATCAAGCACGCCCTGGCTTACCTGCAGCTGCTGGAGAACCCGCGCAACGACGCCGCCTTCGGGCGCGTGGTGAACTTTCCCGCGCGCGGCATCGGCGCGCGCTCGCTCGAAGCACTGCAGGACGCCGCGCGCCAGTATGACTGCTCGCTCGCGGAAGCCGTGGCCTACGTGGCCGGCAAGGCCGGCAGCACGCTCGGCGCCTTCGTGCGGCTGATCGAGCAGATGCGCGCGGAGACGCGCCGCATGACGCTGCCGGAGACGGTCGAATACGTGACCAATACCAGCGGCCTGATCACCTACTACCGCGGCGAGAAAGAAGGCCAGGACCGCATCGAGAACTTGCAGGAACTGGTGACCGCGGCGCAGGCCTTCGTGACGGAGGAGGGCTACGGGCTGGACGCGCTGGCCAGCGCGATCCCGGTGGGACGCGACGGCGGGCCGGCGCTGCCGGCGCTGGCCGATGGCGACCAGGCCCAGCAGGTGCTGGACCCCGAAGCGCTGCCCGTGGTGATGACGCCGCTGGTGGCCTTCCTGACCCATGCCTCGCTCGAGGCCGGCGACAACCAGGCGCAGGCCGGCCAGGACGCGGTGCAGATGATGACCGTGCACGCGGCCAAGGGCCTCGAGTTCAACGCGGTGTTCATCACCGGGCTGGAAGAAGGCCTGTTCCCGCACGAGAACAGCGCGAACGAGGCCGACGGCCTCGAGGAAGAGCGCCGCCTGATGTATGTGGCGATCACCCGCGCCCGCCAGCGGCTCTACCTGTCATTCGCGCAGAGCCGCGTGCTGCACGGGCAGATGCGCTATCACGTGCGCTCCCGCTTCTTCGAGGAGCTGCCCGACGAAGCGCTCAAGTGGCTGACGCCGCCGGCGCAAGCCTACGGTTCGCAGCGCCGCCAGCAGAACGACGGCGGCTGGGGTCGTGACTGGTTCAAGAAGGCGGAAGACGTGCCCTACTCGGGCACCAAGCCGACCGGCGGCATGGATACCGGCAACGGCTACGCCGACTCCAAGCGCGAGGCCGGCTCCGGGCTGCGCATCGGCCAGAGCGTGTTCCACAACAAGTTCGGCGAGGGCGTGATCACGGCGCTCGAAGGCGACGGCGCGGATGCCCGCGCCAATATCAAGTTCAAGCGGCACGGCGCCAAGTGGCTGGCGCTCTCGGTGGCCAAGCTGGATCCGATAGACTGAGCGGCACCAGCAAGAAGATCCTGGCGTCGTTGCGCGGCCTTGCCTTGCCAGTCGTACTGTCCGCGGCCGCGCCCTTGCGGGGCGCGTGCACGCTGGCCGGCGCGCACCGCTGCGCAGGCGGATCACTGCGTGGTCCGGATTCCCTGCTCCGCCCTGGCCACGACCGCTTCGCTTCAATCCGATAGCGCCGCCAGGGCCTGCCCGCCTCAGTCGAGCTGGATGTTGCCGTCCTTGATGACCTTGGCCCATTCCTTCGTCTGCGCCTGCACGAACTTCGCGGCCTCGGCCGGCGTGCCGGCCACGATCTCGCCGCCCAGGCTGGCGATGCGCTCGCGGTTCTCCGGCAGGTTGATGACCTTGCGGATCGCCTCCGAGAGGCGCGCCACGATGTCCGGCGGCGTGCCCGCCGGCAGGAACACGCCGTTCCATTCATAGACTTCATAGCGCGGCACGCCGGCTTCGGTCATGGTCGGGGTGTCCGGCAGGATGGCCGTGCGCCGGGCTCCGGTCACCGCCAGCACGCGCAGCTTGCCCGCGCGCACATGCTGCAGGCCCGAGGCCGTGTTGGCGAAGAACACCGGCACCTGGCCCGCGATCACATCGGCCATGGCCGGGCCGCCTCCCTTGTAGGGCACATGCAGCAGATCCAGCTTCATGCGCTGCGCGAACAGCGCGCCGGCGAGATGCTGCGCCGAGCCGTTCCCCGACGAGGCGTAGGCGATGCTGCCAGGCTTGGCGCGGGCCATCGCCACCAGTTCCTGCGCGGATTTGGCCGGGAACTGCGGATTCACCACCAGCATATTGGGATAGAGCGCCAGCACCGAGACCGGGATGAACGACTTGGCCGGATCATAGGGCAGCCGCTTGTAAAGCGCCGGGTTGGAGGCGAACGAGGCGGCATCGAGCAGCACGGTGTAGCCGTCCGGCGCGGACTTGGCAACGATGTCCGTGCCGATCTGGCCGCCCGCGCCGGGCCGGTTGTCCACCACGATGGTTTGGCCGAGTTCCTGCCCCAGGCGGGGGGAAATCATGCGGGCCATGGTGTCGGCGCCACCGCCCGGCGCGTAGGTGACCACCAGGCGGATGGGCTTGGCGGCGGGCCAGGCCTGCGCGAGTGCAAGGCCGCTGGCGCAGGCGGCGAGCCCGAACAGGGCGGTCGCGCAAAGGCGGATGGAATTTCGCATGGGTCTCCTCGGGGTCTGTAGGTATGGGGTGGCAGCGAGGCGGGGCGCGTCAGCGGACCTCGGCGCGATAGTGGAAGTCGTCGGCGTTGCCCAGCGTCTGCCGGTACTCGACCCGCCGGCCCGCCAGGTCGAACGCCACGCGGCTGACCGCCAGCGCCGGGTGACCCTCGGGCAGGCCAAGCCGGGCGGCCTCGCGCGGGCCCAGCCGGCTAAAACGCAGGTCGTCGACCGCGCGGCCCACGGTGACGCCGTAGCGCTGCGCATACATCGGGTACAGCAGGGGCGCGAACTCGGCCGGCTTGAGCGCGGCAAGGCCGTCGAACAGCGCCGCGGGCAGCCAGATCGTCTCAAGCAGGCGGACCTTGCCTTCCCAGCCGCGCTGGCGCGTCATGCGCAGCACCTGCGTGCCGCTGGCCAGGCCGAGCTGGATGGCGACCTCGGCCGGCGCGGCCAGCGCGCGCACCGACACGATGCGCGATTCCGGGATCTCCGAGCCGGCGTCGCCGAAGCGGAAGAAGCGCGCCATGGTGGCGCCCGCGAGCGCGCCCCGCACGAAAGTGCCGCGGCCGTGCACGCGTTCGAGCAGGCCCTGGTCCACCAGCGCCTGGATGGCGGCGCGCATGGTGCCCAGCGCCACGCCGTAGTGCTCGGCCAGCGCGCTCTCCGCCGCGATGGCGGTGCCCGAGGCCCATTCGCCGGCCAGGATCCGGCCCCGCAGCGCGGTAGCGATGCGGGCCCAGCGGGGTGCCGCGAGGCTGGCGGCCGAATCGGGGGCGTCGGCTGCCGCCGGGATGGGGGAGGGGGAACCGCTTGGCATGCATGTCTCCGTGTCGGATTTCCGCGCTGGCATCGAGGCCGTCATCGGAGATCTAGTCATCTATAGGAGTAGAGCTTAGAATGGAGGCTGTGCGCTGTCAACGGGTTTGACGGCGGGACACGGCGCCAGGCGGACACCAGGCATTCCGGCCAGGCCACCCCGGCGCCATCAGCCAGCGAAACATGTTCGAGATCGATACCCATTTCCACGTGTTCTCCACCGGCGCGCCCGCGGTGGGCGGCGCACGCTACCGGCCCGCCTACGGCGCCAGCCTGGCGCAATGGCAGGCCATCGCGGCCGCGCACGGGGTGCGCGCCGGCGTGGTGGTGCAGCCAAGCTTCTTCGGCAGCGACAACAGCGAACTGGAGGCGGCGCTGGCGGCGTCGGCGGCGCTGCGCGGGGTCTGCGTGCTGGGGCCTGAAGCGTGCGCCGCGGAGCTGGCGCGGCTGCATGCGCTTGGCGTGCGCGGCCTGCGCTGGAACATGGTGGGGCGCCATGACGATGCGGGCTGGCGCGATGCGCGCTGGCCGGCTCTGCTCGAAGCCGCGCATGCGCTCGGCTGGCACCTGGAGCTGCATACCGATCCCGGCCGCCTGCCCGAAGTGCAGTCATGGCTGCCGCCGGTGCCGATTGCGCTGGTGCTGGATCACTTCGGCAAGCCTGCCGCCGGCGCGGCGCGCGATGCGCCGATGCTGGCCTGCGCGCGGCAGTGGCGCAGCCAGCGCCAGGTCTGCGTCAAACTGAGCGCGCCATACCGCGTGGCGGCGGCGGACCTGCGCGGCCTGGTGGCCGACTGGCACGATTGCCTGGGAGAGCAGGGGCTGCTATGGGGATCGGACTGGCCATGGACCAACCACGAGGCGGGGCCCGGCTACGGCGCGCTGCAGCGCATGGTGTGGGAATGGCTGGGTCCGCTGCGCGACGCGCCGGACCGCAATGCCGCGCGGCTGTTCGGCCTGCCGGCGGCGCCGGGGGCATAGCGGTGGGCAGTGCAGGCATGCGGGGCCGGGGCCCCGCATGCGTTCAGGCAGCGGCGTCCACGTTGCCGGTGGAGTTCTCGGGCACCACGTTGAAGCAGCCGCGGTAGGTCGCGTAGAACGAGCAGTACATGATCGCCAGCATCAGCAGCGAATACGGCGTGACCAGGAAGGAGAGCAGGGCCTCCGCGCCAAACGCGCCGAACACCGCCTCGAGGAAGAACGGGATCGCCACCAGCAGCACCGCGAACACCACGGCGTAGGCGAAGAACGCGCCGCGGTTGCGCCAGCACGCGGTCCAGCTGAAGAACAGCGCCTTGACCGGCGGCACGTTGTGCCACGCTGTCAGCAGCGGCGCGAACCAGAACAGCATGGCGATCGGCGTGTACAGCGCGGCGCCGATCATCAGCGCGAAGTAAAGCTGGCGCACTGCGTCGGCCGAAGGCGCCTCCTCCTTGAGCAGGATCGGCAGCAACGTGCTGATGTCGACCAGGCTGCCGGCGATCAGGCTCAGCACGAACACCAGCCCGGCGTAGATGCCGCCGAGCACCAGCAGGTTGCGGCTGGCCAGCTTGCCGTTGCCGCGGAACCCCGCTAGCAGGACGGTGGGTAGTACCCGCTTGTTCTGGATCACTTCGCGGCAGGCGGTCATGATGCCGACCGACAAGCCCGGGGTGATCACCAGCAGCGCGATGATGCCGATCAGCGGCACGAACACGGCCAGCTGCGCGGCGATGAGGTAGATGAACAGCAGCATCAGGAAGGCGAGCGGGTTCTTGCGGAACAGCCAGACACCCTGGCGGAACCAGACATAACCTTCCTTGGCGGAAACTTCCAGTAATTGCATGGCGCTCAGGTCCAGGGCAGTGCGGCGGCTTCGATGCGCCGGCGCAGGATGCGTTCGAAATGGGTCGGGTCGTGAGGCTGCAGCATGTCGGCTTCGCGCGGCAGGTAGAAGTCCCAAAGGCGCGATACCCAGAAGCGCAGCGCACCCGCGCGCAGCATGTCGCGCCAGCGCGCCGCCTCGACCGGCCCAAGCGGCCTTACCGCATGATAGGCCCGCAGCAGCGCCTGGGCACGGGCGTCGTCCAGCGTGCCGCTGGCCAGGTCGATGCACCAGTCGTTGACGGTGACGGCCAGGTCGAACAGCCACTTGTCGTTGCCGGCGAAGTAGAAGTCGAAGAAGCCGCCCAGCTTGTCGTGGCCTTGCCGGTCGACCTCGAACAGCGCATTGTCGCGGAACAGGTCGCAGTGGCAGGGGCCGCCCGGCAGCGCGGCGTAGTCGGTGCCGTGAAAAAAGGCGGCCTGGTGGGCCAGTTCCTGCTGCAGCAGCGTGCGCTGTCCGGCATCCAGGAAGGGCAGGATCTCGGCTTCGGTCTGCTGCCACCAGGGCAGGCTGCGCAGGTTGGGTTGCTGGCGCGGGTAGCTCTGGCCGGCCAGGTGCATGCGGGCCAGCATGTCGCCCACCTCGGCGCAGTGCCCTGCCGCGGGCGCCAGCTGCGAGCTGCCCGGCAAGCGCGTGACGATGGTGGCCGGCTTGCCCTTGAGCGCGCGCAGGATTTCGCCGTCGCGGCCCGGGATCGGGGCCGGCACGCGGATGCCTTGCGTGGCCAGGTGAGCCATCAGGTGCAGGTAGTAGGGCAGCTGCTCGAAAGTCAGCCGCTCGAAGATGGTCAGCACGTACTCGCGCGTGCTGCCGTCCTGTTCCATGGTCAGGAAGAAATTGCTGTTCTCGATGCCCGAGGCAATGCCGCGCAGGTCGCGCATCTTGCCCAGGTCGTAGTCAAGCAGCCAACTGGCGATCTCGTCCGGCGAGACCGTGRTGAATACGGCCATACTCTTTGTGTGAATCGAATCGGATGGCGGCGGGCGCAAAAGCCTGCGCATCGCCGCGGCATGGATGCCGGAAGCGCCGGCGCGGCCCCGCAGCGGTACTCTGGCGGGGTCGTGGGAAAGCGAAAAAAACGGAAATCGGAACCGGGTCAGGCAGCCAGCGCCGGAATCCCTGTTCAGGTTTCACGGCCCGGCTGCGATACCCACCGGCCGGATTGTGCCATCCGGCCCCGGGCAAGTCTCAGAATTGCAGCACGTTGACCGACGGCACGCGGTTCATGTCGCGGTCGCGGATCTTCGGCGAGCTGTCTTCCGGTTTGCTCATCTGGTACTTGGTGCCCACCCCGGACTTGACCTCGATATCCGTGGCCTGGCCCTTGTTGCGGTATTCCCGGATCTGCGTGCCGTCCGGCTCGTTGAGCTGGAAGCTCGGCTCGCGCGGCTTGTTGAGCTGGGTCTTGGCGGGCGGCGCAATCGGGCTGTTGTTGATCTGGTTCAGCTCTTGCTGGGTCAGGGCGCCGCCGACCTGCTCGGTGCCTTGTTGCGCAAACGCAGCGAAAGGTGCGCCGAGCGCCAGCAGTGCTGTGAATGCCAGCACCCGCGCGGATGCGGGAAACGGCTCCGGCTCTTCCGCGTTCGCGGCGGCCAGGAGGGAGGGGGAGGTCATTCAAGGCTCCTGTGCGATCCAGCAGTCAGGCATGCTGCATCGCGAATGGCGCTGCAGCCCGGCGACGCCGGGCTTTGGCAGTGTGTCAGGCTTCCATTCTAGCAATTCCTGCCCGTGCCGGGCCCCTGCGGTGACCCGCCGGGCACCCTGGCACGCGCCGTGCCGGGCGGAACCTACAGGTAGAACATTTCTTCCTTGGGCGGAATCGGGTTGTCGCCGCCGCGCTGCTCGTAGTATTCATATACCGCTTCGAGCACTTCATGCGGTTCGTCCACGATCTTCATCAGGTCGAGGTCGTGTTCGGCGATCAGGCCCATCGGCAGCAGCGTGAAGCGGAACCAGTCGAGCAGGCCCTTCCAGAAGCGGCTGCCGAACAGCACCACCGGCACCGCGCGCGACTTGCCGGTCTGCACCAGGGTCAGCACTTCGGCCAGTTCGTCGAGCGTGCCGAAGCCGCCCGGCATCACGATGAAGGCGTCGGAGTTCTTGACGAAGGTCACCTTGCGCGTGAAGAAGTGGCGAAAGCGCATGGCGATGTCCTGGTAGGGATTGCCTTGCTGCTCGTGCGGAAGCTCGATGTTCAGTCCGACGCTGGCCGATTTGCCGGCATGGGCGCCCTTGTTGGCCGCCTCCATGATGCCGGGGCCGCCGCCCGAGATCACCGCGAAGCCGGCGTCCGAGAACAGGCGCGCGATCTCGATGGTGCGCTGGTAGTAGGGCGAGTCCTCGCGCAGGCGTGCGCTGCCRTAGATCGAYACGGCCGGGCGGATCTCCGARAGGTACTCGGTCGCCTCGATGAACTCTGCCATAATCGTGAACATTTGCCACGAGGCGCGCGCCTTCTTTGCCGTTGCGCGATCTTCGTCGGCCAGCGCGCGCAGGCTGGGAATCATCTTGCGCGGGTTGGCGCGAATGCCGGCGGCAGCGGGAGCGGTATCGCCCGGGCCATCGGAAGCGGCGCTGACCGTCACGTTCACGTCCATATCGGCCGCAGTGGTAATGCTGCCTTGCGCGGCCTGCTTCAGGGCCGCAGCCGGGTCTGCGGCGTCGGCCGCGCCGGTGCTGGGAGCGGCATTCGCACCGCCTGCGGCGGCACCAGTCAATTTTGAGTCCATGGGAATGTCGGATAGTCCAAAAACACTCTTGCTCGTCGATGGGTCGAGCTATCTGTATCGCGCGTATCACGCCCTGCCGGACCTGAGGAACGCGGAAGGGCTGCCCACAGGGGCAATCTACGGCATGATCAATATGCTGCGCAAGCTGCGCAACGATTTCCCGGCAGAGTATAGCGCCTGCGTGTTCGACGCCAAGGGCAAGACCTTCCGCGACGACCTTTATCCCGCCTACAAGGAGCATCGCCCGTCGATGCCCGAGGACCTGGCCAGGCAGATCGAGCCGATCCACGCCGCGGTGCGCGCGCTGGGCTGGCCGATCGTGGTGGTGGAGGGCGTAGAGGCCGACGACGTGATCGGCACGCTGGCGCGGGAGGCTACCGCGCAGGGCATGCGCACGGTGGTTTCCACCGGGGACAAGGACCTCGCCCAGCTGGTGGACGAGCATGTCACGCTGGTCAACACCATGAGCGGCGAGATCCTGGACCCGCCGGGCGTGGTGGCCAAGTTCGGCGTGCCGCCGCAGCGCATCGTCGACTATCTCTCGCTGATCGGCGACGCCGTGGACAATGTGCCCGGCGTGCCCAAGGTGGGTCCCAAGACCGCTGTCAAATGGCTGGCCGAGTACGGCACGCTCGACGACATCATGGCCAATGCCGCRGGCATCAAGGGCGTGGTGGGCGAGAACCTGCGCAATACGCTGGAATGGCTGCCCAAGGCGCGCGAGCTGGTGACGGTCAAGCTTGACTGCGACCTGAAGAGCGCGTTGTCCGATTTCCACCAGCTCAAGGATGCGGGCGAGGACAAGGACAAGCTGGTCGAGTTCTTCGGGCGCTACGGCTTCAAGACCTGGCTGCGCGAAGCCGCCGGCGAGAGCCTGCCCAATCCACGGGCCCAGGCGCGCGCGCGCGCCGGCGAGCCGCTGCCGGCCGGCAACGGCACGGTGCCCGGCGCGGCCGAGGGCCCGGCCCAGGGCGGCCTGTTCGATGCCGCGCCGGCGCCGGCCCAGATCCGCTACGAGGCCATCACCACGCAAGCCGCGCTGGAGGCCTTCATGCGCCGCGTGGAAACCGCGCCGCTGGTGGCCATCGATACCGAGACCACTTCACTTGATCCGATGCAGGCACAGCTGGTCGGCATCTCGATGTCGATCGAGCCGGGCGAGGCCGTCTATATCCCCGTGGCCCACGTCGGTCCCGACGTGGCCGGCCTGGAAGCGCGCGGGCAGCTGGCGCGCGAGTTCGTGCTCGAACGCATGCGCAAGTGGCTGGAGGACCCCGCGCGCGCCAAGCTCGGCCAGCACCTGAAGTACGACGTGCACGTGTTCGCCAACCACGGCATCGCGCTGCGCGGCGTCGCGCACGACACCATGCTGCAAAGCTACGTGCTGGCATCGCACCGCAACCACGGCATGGACAGCCTGGCCGAGCGCGTGCTCGGCCTCAAGACCATCACCTACGAAGAAGTGTGCGGCAAGGGCGCGAGCCAGATCTGCTTCGACCAGATCGATATCGCGCGCGCCACCGAGTACGCTGCCGAGGATGCCGACGTCACGCTGCGCCTGCACGGCAATATGTACCCGCAGGTGGAAGCCTTGCGCGGGCTGCACTACGTCTACGAGCAGATCGAGATGCCGGTCTCGGTGGTGCTGCAGAAGATCGAGCGCAACGGCGTGCTGATCGATGCGGAGCGCCTGGGCGCGCAGAGCGCGCAACTCGGCCAGCGCATGCTGGAGCTGGAAAAGGCCGCTTACGAGGCCGCCGGCCAGCCGTTCAACCTCGGCTCGCCCAAGCAGATCGGCGAGATCCTGTTCGGCCAGATGAAGCTGCCGGTGGTCAAGAAGACCGCCAGCGGCGCGCCGTCCACCGACGAAGAGGTATTGCAGAAGCTGGCCGAGGACTACCCGCTGCCCAAGCTGCTGCTGGACTACCGCGGCCTGGCCAAGCTCAAGTCGACCTACACCGACAAGCTGCCGAAGATGGTCAACGCGTCCACGGGCCGCGTGCACACCAGCTACGGGCAGGCCACCGCGGTGACGGGCCGGCTCGCGTCAACCGAGCCGAACCTGCAGAACATTCCCGTGCGCACGGAGGAAGGACGGCGCATCCGCGAGGCCTTCATCGCCGGCCCCGGCAACGTGATCGTCTCCGCCGACTACTCGCAGATCGAACTGCGCATCATGGCCCATATCTCGGGCGACGAGAACTTGTTGCGCGCCTTCGCCGAAGGCGCCGACGTGCACCGCGCCACCGCGGCGGAGATCTTCGGCGTGGAACAGGCCGCCGTCAACAGCGAGCAGCGCCGCTACGCCAAGGTCATCAACTTCGGCCTGATCTACGGCATGAGCGCGTTCGGCCTGGCCAGCAACCTCGGCATCGAGCGCGAGGCCGCCAAGCATTACATCGACCGCTACTTCATGCGCTATCCGGGCGTGGCGCGCTATATGGAGGAGACACGCCAGACCGCGCGCGAACAGGGCTTCGTCGAGACCGTGTTCGGCCGCCGCCTGTGGCTGCCCGACATCAACGGCGGCAACGGCCCGCGCCGCCAGGGCGCCGAGCGCGCGGCCATCAACGCGCCGATGCAGGGCACCGCGGCCGACCTGATCAAGCTGTCGATGATCGCCGTGCAGGGCTGGCTGGAGCGCGACGGGCTCGGTACGCGCCAGGTCATGCAGGTGCACGACGAACTGGTGCTGGAAGTGCCCGAGGCCGAACTGGAGCTGGTCAAGGTCAAGCTGCCGGAACTGATGTGCGGCGTGACGGAGCTGCGCGTGCCGCTGGTGGCCGAGGTGGGCAGCGGCAGCAACTGGGAGGAAGCGCACTAAGCGCTGCGCCTGCTCCCGCCTCTGCGCTTTTCCCAACACATGGGCTGCGCGCCGGCATTGCCGGCGCGGTGGTATTCCTGCATTCTGGTTTCGATTGAAGCGACCGCTGAATCGGTGAATGGCGTCTTGCCAGTCGTGCTGCTGTGCAGCAAACTGGCGAAAAGCCATGCCGGCCGACGCGCGTCTGGCCCTGCGGCTATAAGCATTTCGACGACACTGGGTAGATCATGAGCACAGAGAGGGCGCATCGCATCATCGTAGTGGGAGGAGGCGCAGGCGGGCTGGAACTGGTGACGCGGCTGGGCGACAAGCTCGGCAAGAGCGGGGCAGCGCAGGTGGTGCTGGTGGACCGCTCGCCGACGCACATCTGGAAACCGCTGCTGCATGAAGTCGCGGCCGGCAGCATGGATCCCAACACCCACCAGCTCGAATACGTGGCGCAGGCGCGCTGGCACGACTTCGAGTTCCAGCAGGGCGAGCTAACCGGGGTCGACCGGTCGCGCAAGACCATCTCGGTGGCCGCCTGCGTCGATCTCGATGGCATGGAGCTGCTGCCCGCGCGCGAATTGCCCTATGACACCCTGGTGCTGGCGATCGGTTGCGTCACGCATTTCTTCGGCGTGCCGGGCGCCGCCGACAACGCCATCGCCCTCGATACCGTGGCCCAGGCCGAGCGCTTCCGCCGCCGGCTGATCGCGGCCTGCGTGCGCGCGCAGAACGCGCGCGGACGCGTCGGCGAGGACGGGCGGCCACGCGTGGACGTGGCCATCATCGGGGCCGGCGCAACCGGCGTCGAGCTCTCCGCGGAGCTGCGCAATACCGCGCACGTGCTCAGCGCCTACGGCCTGCACCAACTCGATCCGCGCCGCGACGTGCGCATCCACGTGATCGAGGCCGGCCCGCGCATCCTGCCTGCGCTGTCCGAGCGCGTCTCCAGCGAAACCACCAAATTGCTGCACAAGCTGGGCATCGATGTCTTCACCGCCGAGCGCGTCACCGAGGTCACCGCGAATGCGGTGCTGACCGCCAGCGGCAAGCGCATCGACGCCGACCTGACGGTGTGGGCCGCCGGCATCACTGCGCCGCCGGTGCTGGCCAGTCTCGGCCTGCCGGTCAGCCGGATGGGGCAGATCGTGGTCAAGCCCACGCTGCAAAGCGAGGGGGATCCCGATATCTTCGCCTTCGGCGACTGCGCCAGCTGCCCGTGGCCGGAGAAGCAGACGGCCGTGCCGCCGCGCGCCCAGGCCGCGCACCAGCAGGCCACCTTCCTCTTCGGCGCGCTGCGCGCACGCATCGAGGGCAAGCCGCTGCCCGCGTTCCAGTTCAAGGACCTGGGCTCGCTGGTGTCGCTCGGGCACTTCAGCGCGGTCGGCAGCCTGATGGGCGGGCTGATCGGCGGCTCGATGTTCATCGAGGGCCTGATGGCGCGGGTGATGTACAGCTCGCTGTACCGCATGCATGTGCTGGCGCTGCACGGCGCCGTGCGCATGGGGCTGGACACCGTCACCCACTGGCTGCGCAGCAAGACCAGCCCGCGCGTCAAGCTCCACTGACGGGGGGCGACAGCCCTCTTGCCCCGCCGCGTGCGTTTCACGCCATGTTTGCTTAGAATCGGTCTCCCGCCCACTCTCCAAGCAGGAGACCGCATGCTGAAGCCAGAAGTGGAAAGCCTTGTACCCGGCCAGTCCTTCGACCGCCGGACGTTCGTCAAGACGGCACTGGGTTCGGCGTTTGCCGCGGCCGCCCTGCCGGTGATGGCGCAGGCCATCAAGACCGACTTCGCCGGGCTGACCGCCGGCGAGGTCACCATCGCCTCGGGCGGCTTCCAGATGCCTGCCTACCGCGCCCAGCCGGAGGGCAAGACCAACCTGCCGGTGGTGCTGGTGGTCAGCGAGATCTTCGGCGTGCACGAGCATATCGCCGACATCTGCCGGCGCTTCGCCAAGCTGGGCTACCTCGCCATCGCGCCCGAGCTGTTTGCGCGCCAGGGAGATCCGGCCAGTTTCGGCACCATCCAGGAACTGCAGGCCAAGCTGGTCTCCAAGGTGCCCGACGAGCAGGCCGTGGGCGATCTCGATGCAGCCGTGGCCTGGGCCGCCGCCAATGGCGGCAATACCAGCCGCCTGGCCATCACCGGCTTCTGCTGGGGCGGGCGCATCACCTGGCTGTATGCCGCGCACAGCAAGCAACTGAAGGCCGCCGTGGCCTGGTATGGCCAGCTGGTAGGCGAGCCGAACCCGCTCAAGCCGAAGAACCCGTCCGACCTGGCAGCCGAACTCGAGGTGCCCGTGCTGGGCTTGTACGGCGGCAAGGATACCGGCATCACGCAGGAACACGTGGCCAGGATGAAGGCGGCCCTGGCGGCGACGGACAATCCCAACGCCCGTGCGTCGGTCTTCGTGGTCTATCCGGATGCCGGGCATGCCTTCAATGCCGACTACCGGCCAAGCTACCGCGAGGCCGATGCCAGGGACGGCTGGCAACACTGCCTGACCTGGTTCAAGCAGCGCGGCGTCTAGGCGCCGCGCGGGGCGCCGTACGACGCATTTGCAAAGTCGGCGCCAATCTACGTACAATGCGGGCTTCGTTTCTTGCAACACTGTTGCGTTTGAGATCGATGCGGCTCCCCAGGGGGCGCATAGCCGATCCCTGGAGCCCATCATCGATTCCACCCTTGTCTACATCCTGCTAGCTGCCACGATTTCGGGGGTGGGCAGTATCTTCGGGGCGGCCCTGCTGTCGCTGACGGTGGCCTCGCGCGTGGTGGAGCGCATGGTGAGCTTCTCGGTCGGGGTGCTGCTGGCTACCGCCTTGCTGCATTCCCTGCCCGAGGCGTTCGAGTCGGGGGCCGATCCGCGTGCCCTGTTCGGCACGCTGCTGGCCGGCTTGCTGGGCTTCTTCCTGCTGGAGAAGATCGCGCTGCTGCGCCACTCGCACCATCACGAGGGCGACGGGCACCACCATCACCACGGCCATGACCGCGAGGAAGCCGGGCGCAGCGGCCTGACCATCCTGGTCGGCGATACCTTCCACAACTTCGCCGACGGCATCGTGATCGCCGCGGCCTTCCTGGCCGACCCGCATATCGGCCTGGTCACCGCGCTGGCCATCGCCGCCCATGAAATCCCGCAGGAAGTGGGCGATTTCATCGTGCTGCTCAATGCCGGCTTTTCCAAGGCGCGCGCCTTCGCGTTCAACTTGCTGTCCAGCCTGGCGGCCATCGCCGGCGGCCTGGTGGGCTACTACCTGCTGGACCAGATGAGCGGCTGGATTCCCTACGTGCTGGTGATCGCGTCAAGCAGCTTCGTCTACATCGCGGTGAGCGACCTGATGCCGCAGATGCAGCGCAAGCCGCGCTGGCGCGAATCGATCATCCAGGTGGTGCTGGTGGCAACCGGCATCTGCGCCATCGTCTTCATCACCAACGGCGTGCACGAGGGGCATGGCCACCGCCACGCCGGCGCGGTGGCGTCGGTCCGTTAAGGAACTACGCGCCGCTCGCCACCGGCCTGGCCGGATCGGCGCACCATTCGCTCCAGGAGCCCGGGTACAGGGCGGCGCCGCGCAGGCCCGCCACTTCCAGCGCCAGCAGGTTGTGGCAGGCGGTCACGCCGGAGCCGCACTGCATGACGGCCTCGCTGGCCGGCCTGGCGCCGAGCACCTGCGTGAATTCCTGCCGCAGCGCGGCGGCGGACTTGAAGCTGCCGTCGGCCAGCAGGTTGTCCTTGAAGAACCGGTTGGCCGCGCCGGGAATATGTCCGCCGACCGGATCCAGGGTCTCGTTCTCGCCGCGGAAGCGGTCGGGCGCGCGGGCGTCCACCACCAGCCGGCCCCGCTCGTCGATATTGGCAAGCACCAGGTTCGCGTCCACCGTTGCCGCCAGCGATGCCTTGCCGGTGAGCGTGCCCGCCGTCGCGGGCTCGGGCGTGCTGCCCGCTTCCAGCGGCAGGCCGGCTGCCACCCACGCGTTCTTGCCGCCGTCCAGCACCGCCACCGCCTCATGTCCCAGCCAGCGCAGCAGCCACCACAGGCGCGCCGCATACATGCCGCCCTGGGCGTCGTAGGCAATCACCTGGCTGTCTTCGTTGACGCCGAGCACGCGCAGGCGCGCGGTCAGCGCGTTGGGGTCGGGCAGGGGATGGCGGCCGTTGCTGCCGGTCTTCTCGCCGGACAGTTCATTGTCCAGGTGCAGGTAGAAGGCGCCCGGCAGGTGGCCGGCATGGTAGGACTCGCGGCCGGCGGCCGGGTTTGCCAGGTCGAAGCTGCAGTCGATCACGACGCTGTGGCGGCCGCTGTCTTCGCGCAGCGCGCGCAGGTCCTGGCTGGAAATCAGGGTGGTGAACATGGAATAGCCTCTGGTTGTGAAAGCACTCTGGCGCGACGCGGGACGGGCACGGCGCGCCACGTTGGATGCTACACCTCGGGGTGGACTTCGGCCTCCGCCGACTTGACCGGGGTATTGCGCGTGGGCTGCTGGTTGGAACCCTCCCGCGCGCGCGTCAGGGTGGTGACGATGCCGCTGGCGATAATGAGGGCCATGCCCAGCCACGACAGCCAGTTGAGCTTGTCGCTCCAGACCAGCATGCCCCACAGGCTGGAAAACACGATGCCGGCGTATTGCAGGTTGGCGGTAAGCAGCGTGTTGCCGCGCTTGTAGGCGCGCGTCATGGCGGTCTGGCCCAGGGTGGCGAGCACGCCGATCCCCAGCAGCAGGCCCGCGCCGTGCCAGCTATGCGCGCTGTGGCCGCTGAACAGCATCCAGGCCAGCCCGACCACCATGCCCACCGCGGAGAAATAGAACACGATGCGGCCCTCGGGCTCGCCCAGCTGACCGAGCTGGCGCACTTCCACATAGGCCAGCGCGGTGAAGATGCCGGAGATCAGGCCGATCAGGCCGCCGGTGAGCTGATCGTGGCCCACCGACGGTTGCAGCAGGCACAGCACGCCGGCGAAGGACATCAGGATGGCGCCGATCAGCTTGCGGTCGGCGCCGCCGGTGCCGGTCAGCGCGGCGCCGGCGCCCAGGATCAGGGCGATCCATACCGGCGACATGTAGTTCAGCGTCATCGCCGTGGCCAGCGGCAGCAGCGTGATCGAGGTGAACCACAGCAGCAGCGCGGTCACGCCGAACAGGCTGCGCTTGATATGCATGACCATGTGCGGCGTGCGTACCGAGACGCCCGACGATGACAGCACCACCCACATGATGATCACGCTCACCAGGCTGCGGTAGAACACGATCTCGCCCGTGGTGTACAGCTCGGACGCCAGCTTGACGCCCACCCCCATCAAGGAAAAGGCGAAGGCGGCGAACAGCATCCAGAGCGATTGCATGGCGGGGGCGAAAAGGAGGAATGAACAGAAAACGGACCGCCGGGGCGGTCCGTTTCATCGGTTTTGGGGCTTTTGCCACGGTGGCGGCCGCCAGGCGATCAGTCCTGGAAGGACATGGCGCGGCGATACCATTCATGGAAGTGCTGCATGCCGTCTTCCATGGGGGACTGGTACGGGCCGGTTTCGCTGACCCCGCGCCTGAGCAAAGCCTTGCGGCCCGCATCCATGCGCTCGGCGATCTCGTCGTCTTCCACGCACGTTTCCATGTAGGCCGCGCGCTCGGCCTCGACGAATTCGCGCTCGAACAGCACGATTTCCTCGGGGTAGTAGAACTCCACCACATTGCGCGTCTTGTTCGGTCCGAGCGGATGCAGCGTCGAAACCACCAGCACATGCGGGTACCACTCCACCATGATGTTGGGGTAGTAGGTCAGCCAGATCGCGCCGTACTTCGGCAACACGCCGTTGTTGAAGCGCAGCACCGCCTCGTGCCATTTCTGGTACGTCGGGCTGCCCGGGCGCTTGAGCCCGGCGTGCAGTCCCACCGTCTGGACGCTGTGCCAGTCGCCGAACTCCCAGCTCAGGTCGTCGCAGGAAACGAAGCTGCCCAGGCCCGGGTGGAACGGCACGACGTGATAGTCCTCCAGATAGACCTCGATGAAGGTCTTCCAGTTGTAGTCGCACTCGTGGATCTCGACGTGGTCGAGCATGTAGCCGTCGAAGTCCAGGTCTTCGGCCACGCCCAGGCGGGCGAGGTCGGCGCGCACGTCGCGCTGGCCTTCGAACAGCAGCCCGTTCCAGTTCTGCAGCGGCGAGCGGTTCAGGTGCACGCACGGCTGCTTGTCGAAATGCGGCGCGCCGAGCAGTTCGCCCTTCAGGTCGTAGGTCCAGCGATGCAGCGGGCAGACGATGTTCGGCGTATTGCCGCGGCCGTTGAGCATGATGGCCTGCCGGTGGCGGCAGACATTGGACAGGAGCTCGATTCCATCCGGGTTGCGGACCAGGATGCGGCCCTCTTCCTCGGCGGCGAGCGCCTGGTAGTCGCCTGCTTCGGGGACCATCAGTTCATGGCCGACGTAGCCGGGGCCCTTCTTGAACAGCAGTTCCAGTTCTTGTTGATGCAGCGCCTCGTCGAAGTAGACGTTGACGGGCAGTTGCGAATCAGCCGGCACCAGTTTCAGCGCGGTGCTGAGATTGGACATTATCCCCACTCCCTATGACAGGCGAAAGCAGTGAACAACCCAACCATCGAAAGAAATCGATTTGGGAAAGACAGTCAGTCGCGCCCAGGCCTGCTTCCCGGCCGTGGAGTTGAGATCGCGCTGACGAACCGCGGATTGTACCCGAGCCAAAATGTTAAGGGACTGATTATTTTGCCTTTTTAGCGAAAAAGTCGACCCGGGTCGTCATGGGGGTGCGGTTGCGGGCGCATTCGGAAAGACGACCCAAGCGCACAAGTCACTTTCCGGCAACGCCATGCACACACGCATGCATGGATGGGGCCAATCTCGCGCTTTGGCGTAAAATCCCAGCTTCCCCAGATTCAATGTCCGCAATGCCCAAGACTACGAGCTCCCCGGCCCAGGCCGATCCGGCCTCGGCCGACCAGCGGTCCGCCACCGCGACGCCCGCATCCTATGAGGCCGCCATGGCCGAACTGGAGGCACTGGTGGCCAGCATGGAAGGCGGGGCACTGCCGCTGGAAGATTCGTTGGCGGCGTACAAGCGCGGCGCGGAGCTGGTGAGGTATTGCCAGCAGACGCTCGAGCGCGTGGAACAGCAGGTCAAGGTGCTGGAGGGCGATGTACTGAAGTCCGCCCCGGCCGAGGCCACGATGGCGGGAGAGCAGGAATGAGCGAATCCAGGCAGAATCTCGACGCCGGCGATTTCGCCGGCTGGATGCGCGCCCGGGGCGCCAGGACCGAAACGGCGCTCGAGGCCGAGCTGCCCGCCGTCGATACCGTGCCCGGCAAGCTGCATGACGCGATGCGGTATGCTGTGCTCGGCGGCGGCAAGCGAGTACGGCCGTTGCTGGTGCACGCTGCCGGCGAAGTGGCTGGTGCCACACCCGAGGCCTGCGATGCCGCGGCCTGCGCGGTGGAGATGATCCACGCGTATTCGCTGGTGCATGACGACATGCCTTGCATGGACGACGACGACCTGCGTCGCGGGCGTCCCACCGTGCACAAGGCCTATGATGAGGCGACGGCGCTGCTGGTAGGCGACGCGCTGCAGACCCAGGCGTTCATGGTCCTGGCCGAATCGGCTTCGCTGGCCTCGCTCGATGCTGCCGCGCGCATGCGCCTGGTGGCGGAACTGGCCCGGGCCTCCGGCTCGGTCGGCATGGCGGGCGGGCAGGCAATCGACCTGCAGCACGTCGGCCTGGCCATGTCGCTGGATGAACTCGAAGCGATGCACCGCATGAAGACCGGTGCCCTGTTGCGCGCCAGCGTGCGCATGGGCGCCTATTGCGGCAAGGTGGACGAAGCCGGCCTGGCCGCGCTCGACCGTTATGCCGCGGCTGTTGGGCTGGCGTTCCAGGTGGTGGACGATATCCTCGACGTGACTGCGGATACCGCCACGCTGGGCAAGACCGCCGGCAAGGATGCCGCCAACGACAAGCCGACCTATGTCTCGCTGATGGGCCTCGAGCCCGCCCGCGAGCTGGCAGCGAAATTGCGCGCCTCGGCGCACGAGGCGCTGGCGGTGTTCGGCGCGCGCGCCAAACGCCTGGGCGAACTGGCCGATCTGATCGTGCTGCGCTCGAATTGAACTGATAAGCAGAAAACCGATAACCGGGCACAAGAATCCGGCCGCCGAACGGACATTATGACCTACGCACTGCTCAAAACCATAGAAGACCCCGCCGCCCTCCGCAGGCTGGACCGGCGCCAGCTCCAGACGCTGGCCGATGAACTCCGCGCCTACGTGCTCGAATCCGTGTCGCAGACCGGCGGCCACCTGTCGTCCAATCTCGGCACGGTCGAGCTGACCATCGCCCTGCACTATGTGTTCGACACCCCCGAGGACCGCGTGGTATGGGACGTCGGCCACCAAAGCTACCCGCACAAGATCCTGACCGGACGGCGCGACCGCATGCATTCGCTGCGCCAGTGGRGTGGCATCTCGGGCTTCCCGCGCCGCTCGGAAAGCGAATACGACACCTTCGGCACCGCCCATTCCTCGACCTCGATCTCGGCCGCGCTCGGCATGGCGCTGGGCGCGCGCACGCAGGGCGAGAAGCGCGTAGCGATCGCCGTGATCGGCGACGGCGCGATGACCGCGGGCATGGCCTTCGAAGCCATGAACAATGCGGGCGTCTACAAGGACCTGCCGCTGCTGGTGGTGCTCAACGACAACGACATGTCGATCTCGCCCCCGGTCGGCATGCTCAACCGCCACCTCGCGCGCCTGATGAGCGGCCAGTTCTATGCCTCGACCAAGAAGCATATCGAACGCGTGCTGTCGGTGGCGCCGCCGGTGCTGGAATTCGCCAAGCGCTTCGAGGAACACGCCAAGGGCATGATGGTGCCGGCGACGATGTTCGAAGAGTTCGGCTTCAACTACATCGGCCCGATCGACGGCCATGACCTCGAGTCGCTGGTGCCGACGCTGCAGAACATCCGCCAGCGCGCCCTCGAAGGGGGCGGCCCGCAGTTCCTGCACGTGGTCACCAAGAAGGGCCAGGGCTACAAGCTGGCCGAGGCCGACCCGATCCTGTACCACGGCCCGGGCAAGTTCAATCCGGCCGAAGGCATCCGCCCGTCGGCCAAGCCGGCGCGCAAGACCTACACCCAGGTGTTCGGCGACTGGCTGTGCGACATGGCCGCGGCCGATTCGCGCCTGGTGGCGGTGACGCCGGCCATGCGCGAAGGCTCGGGCATGGTCGAGTTCRAGAAGCGCTTCCCGGACCGCTACTACGACGTGGGCATCGCCGAGCAGCACGCGGTGACGTTCGCCGGCGGCCTGGCCTGCGAGGGCCTGCACCCCGTGGTGGCGATCTATTCGACGTTCCTGCAGCGCGGCTACGACCAGCTGATCCACGACGTGGCGCTGCAGAACCTGCCGGTGGTGTTCGCGCTGGACCGCGCGGGCCTGGTCGGCGCCGACGGCGCCACCCACGCGGGTGCCTACGATATCGCCTTCCTGCGCTGCATCCCCAACATGATGGTGATGACGCCGGCCGACGAGAACGAATGCCGCCAGCTGCTGACCACCGCGTTCCAGCAGGATTGTCCGACCGCCGTGCGCTATCCGCGCGGCGCGGGCGCCGGCGTGGCGACCGAGGCGGCACTGACCGCACTGCCGGTGGGCAAGGGCGAGATGCGCCGCACTGGCGGCGCGCGCGCCGGCCAGCGCGTGGCCATCCTGGCCTTCGGCTCGATGCTGCATCCTGCGCTGGGCGCGGCCGAGGCGCTCGACGCTTCGGTGGCCAACATGCGCTTCGTCAAGCCGCTCGATGAAGAGCTGGTGAAGAAGCTGGCGCGCGAGCACGACTATCTCGTCACCGTCGAAGAAGGCTGCGTGATGGGCGGTGCGGGCAGCGCGGTGCTCGAAGCGCTGGCCGCTGCCGGTGTCGCGGTGCCGGTGCTGCAGCTCGGCCTGCCCGACCGCTTCGTCGACCACGGCGACCCCGCCTTCCTGCTCTCGCAGTGCGGGCTGGACGCTGCCGGCATCGAGCACTCGGTGCGCGAACGCTTCAACCTGGCCGCGGCGACGGTCGCCACGCGCGCGGCCTGATCCTGCCCCGCATGCCCGCTGCCGGCGGGCGTGCGCTTGCCGCGCGCTGATCCCCCTGCGCATCCCCGCGCTCCGTGTGCGGGTATCGTCTCCGCCCGGGCAGCCCCGGGCGATTTCACTTAGAATCCCACGTTCTGTGTTCGCAGCTGCGGGAGGCATGGGTTGCCGTCGCCCGCGGTTTCACACTCGTTGCGCGGCAGTGTTGTCTGCGAAAAATGCCGCGACCGTAGAGGAAACCTAGGAATCCGGTATGAATGACATCAATCCCGCCTTCGTGATGCCCGACGTGCAGTCGAGCCTCGACACCCGCCAGATCCCCATCCAGCGGGTCGGCGTGAAAGGCGTGCGTTATCCCCTGTCGCTGAAGACGCCGGCTGGCGTGCAGGCCACCGTTGGCACCTTCAATCTCGACGTGCACCTGCCCGCCGACCAGAAGGGCACGCATATGTCGCGCTTCGTGGCCTTGCTCGAGGAAGAGCGCGAGCCGCTCGAACCGGCCACCTTCCGCAGGCTGCTCGACAAGATGCTGCTCAAGCTCGAGGCCGAGGCCGGCCGCATCGAAGTCACCTTCCCGTATTTCATCAACAAGGTCGCGCCGGTATCGGGCGTGCAATCGCTGATGGACTATGAGGTCACCCTGGTCGGCGAAGTGCGCAACGGCGCCGCCAAGGTATCGCTGAAGGCATTGGTGCCGGTCACCAGCCTGTGCCCGTGCTCCAAGAAGATCTCGCAGTACGGTGCGCACAACCAGCGTTCGCACATCACCATGAATGTCGAGCTGGCGGGCGACCTGCCGGTCGAGGCGCTGGTGCGCATGGCCGAGGAAGAAGCCTCGTGCGAGCTGTGGGGCCTGCTCAAGCGCCCGGACGAGAAGTTCGTCACCGAGCGCGCCTATGAAAATCCGAAGTTCGTCGAGGACCTAGTGCGCGACATCGCCATGCGCCTCAATGCGGACGAGCGCATCGTGGCGTACGTGCTCGAGGCGGAGAATTTCGAATCCATCCACAATCACAGCGCCTACGCCGTGATCGAGCGGGACAAGCGGGTCGCCTGATCGTCTGCATGCTGCCGGCGGGCGCAGGCAGCATGCGGTCCGCCGGACCTGCCGGGCGCTAGGCCGGCAGCCGGATATCCGACAGTTCCCAGCGCGGCGTCACGCCATAGCTGTAGTCGCGCTGCGCCAGCTGCGGCGCGGCCTGCAGGCGCATCGCGCCGGCGAAGGCGATCATCGCGCCGTTGTCGGTGCAGAACGCCAGGTCGGGGTAATGCACCTCGATCTTCTTCTGCGCGGCGAGCTGGTTCAGCCGCTCGCGCAACTGCCGGTTGGCGCCCACGCCGCCGGCCACCACCAGCCTGCGGTGCCCGGTCTGCTTGAGCGCGGCCATCGACTTGGCGGCCAGCACGTCGACGATGGCGTCGACGAACGAGCGCGCCAGGTTGGCGCGGTCCTGCTCGCACACATTGCCGAGCTTGCGGGTTTGCGTCAGCACCGCCGTCTTGAGTCCGGCAAAGGAAAAATCCRGGTTGCCCGAATGCAGCATCGGCCGCGGCAGCGCGAAGGCGCCGGGCGTGCCGAATTCGGCCAGCCGCGATACCTCGGGCCCGCCCGGATAGTTCAGGCCGAGCAGCTTGGCGGTCTTGTCGAAGGCTTCGCCGGCGGCGTCGTCCAGCGTTTCTCCCAGCAGCGTGTAGTCGCCGATGCCGCGCACCTCCATCAGTTGCGTGTGCCCGCCGGACACCAGCAAGGCAACGAAGGGGAAGGGCGGCGGATCGCGCGTCAGCAGCGGCGACAGCAGGTGGCCTTCGAGATGGTGCACGCCGAGCATCGGCACATTGAGTGCGAAGCCCAGCGCATTGGCGACCGATGCCCCTACCAGCAGCGCGCCGGCCAGGCCGGGTCCCTGCGTGAACGCGATCGCGTCGATGTCGGCGCGGGTGCGCCCGGCCTCGCCGAGGATCTGCTGCAGCAGCGGCAGCACCCGGCGGATGTGGTCGCGCGAGGCGAGTTCGGGCACCACGCCGCCGTAGTCGCGATGCATGGCGATCTGCGAATGGAGTGCGTGGGAGAGCAGGCCGGCCCCGGTGTCGTAGAGGGCCAGGCCGGTTTCGTCGCAGGAGGATTCGATGCCGAGGACAAGCATGGGAAGCGCCGGGCCGGCCTCGGGCGGGGCCGGCAAATCAAGGGGTTGGCGCAGGCCGCGGCCCGTGTGGGCGGTGGCCTGGCGCAAGGCCAGCAGGGTAGCACAGCGGCGCTGGCCCCGCTTTTCGCTACAATCGCCGCTTCTTCAGCAGGCAGGATGGACATGAGCAGCAGGCAGACCACGGGAGCCGGGCAGGGTAGCGCGCGCGCCGGGCGCTTCGACGTGGCGGTGCTCGGCGCCGGGGCCGCGGGCATGATGTGCGCCGCGGTGGCGGGGCAGGGCGGCGCCAACGTGGTGCTGGTCGACCACGCCACGAAGCTGGCGGAGAAGATCCGCATCTCCGGCGGCGGGCGCTGCAACTTCACCAACCTGCAGGCTGGCCCGGCCAATTATCTGTCTGGCAATCCGCACTTTTGCCGCTCGGCGCTGGCGCGCTACACGCCGCAGGATTTCCTCGGCCTGATGCGCCGCCATGAGATCGACTGGCACGAAAAACACCGCGGCCAGCTGTTCTGCAACGACAGCGCCGAGCAGGTGATCGACATGCTGGGCGCCGAATGCGGGGCTGGCGACGTGGCCTGGCGCACCGGTTGCAGCGTCGAGGAGGTGCGCCGCGAAGGCGACGATTTCCTGGTGATGACCACGCAGGGGCCGATCCGGGCCGGCGCGCTGGTGGTGGCGACCGGTGGCCTGTCGATTCCCAAGATCGGCGCCACCGACCTGGGCTACCGGATCGCCCGCCAGTTCGGCCTCGGCATGGTCGAGACGCGCCCCGCGCTGGTGCCGCTGACCTTCGACGGGCAGGGCTGGGCGCCGTTCGCGCCGCTGGCCGGCGTTTCGATGGAGGTGGACATCGCCTCCGGCGGCGGCAAGGCCGCCGGCGCCTTCCGCGAAGACCTGCTGTGGACGCACCGTGGCCTGTCCGGCCCCGCCGTGCTGCAGATTTCCAGTTTCTGGCGGCCGGGTACGCCCATCACCATCGATCTGTTCGACGGCAACGATGCGAGCGACTGGCTGCTGGAGCACAAGGGCAGCAGCCGCAAGCACCTGGCCAACCTCCTGGCCGAGCGCCTGCCGGCGCGGCTGGCCGACGCCTGGTGCGCGGCGGCCGGCCTGAACGGCGCCCAGCCGCTGCACGACATGCCCGACAAGTCCCTGCGCCGGCTCGGCGCGGCGCTCAACGGCTGGCAACTGGTGCCGTCCGGGACCGAGGGCTACCGCAAGGCCGAGGTGACGCTTGGCGGCGTGGACACCCGCGGCTTGTCGTCGAGCTCGATGATGGCGCGTACCGTGCCCAATCTCTATTTCATCGGCGAAGTGGTCGACGTGACCGGATGGCTGGGCGGCTACAACTTCCAGTGGGCGTGGGCATCCGGGGTGGCCGCAGGCCAGTCTGTTGCGGAAATCGCACGGGCCGCGGGACAGGGCGCTGCCTAGGCTGCGCCCTGCGATTTCCTGCAATGCGGACTTGACAACCCCTGTGCTAAACTTTGCGCTTTCGCAAAAACCTCGCAGTACCGTTTAACCGCTGCTACATATTTCAGCACATGACTACCATCCGCCTTAAAGACAATGAGCCGTTTGAAGTCGCCATGCGCCGTTTCAAGCGCACCATCGAAAAGAATGGGTTGATTACCGAGTTGCGGGCTCGCGAGTTTTACGAAAAGCCGACGGCCGAGCGCAAGCGCAAGAAGGCCGCTGCCGAGAAGCGCCACTACAAGCGCATCCGCAGCCAGATGCTGCCGAAGAAGCTGTACTGACCGTACCTTCGCATCTGCGTCAGAACCCGCTGCGGGCAAGGCCCCGGCGGGTTTTTGCATTGGCGGCCGCGCGGCAGGCCGTGTTCCCCGGTCGCCCCCGTCCCGCATCACTCTATCTGGAAGATTGCCATGTCCCTCAAAGCCCGTATCAGCGATGACATGAAGGCCGCCATGCGTGCCCGCGAGTCCGAGCGCCTCGGTACCATCCGCCTGCTGCTGGCCGCCATCAAGCAAAAGGAAGTGGATGAGCGTATCGAGCTCGACGATGCCGCCGTGCAGGCCGTGATCGACAAGCTGATCAAGCAGCGCAAGGACTCCATCACCCAGTTCACGCAAGCCGGCCGCACCGATCTCGCGGACAAGGAAAGCGCCGAGGTGGAAGTGCTCAAGGCCTATATGCCCGCGGCCCTGTCCGACGCCGAAGTGGCCGCCGAAGTGCAGAAGGCCGTGGCCGAGAGCGGCGCGGCCGGCCCGCAGGATATGGGCAAGGTGATGGCCGTGCTCAAGCCCCGCCTGGCAGGCCGCGCCGACATGACGGCGGTTTCCGGCCTGGTCAAGGCCGCGCTGGCCCCGCGCTGAGCGGCAATGCATGCTGCCCCGGGGCGACGGGCGGCCGCTCATCGATGCGCTGCAAAAGTATGTCTTGCGTCGCATTCGGGCCACTACCCCTCGCCGGAGCTCCCTGCAATCCGTTGCGTCTGCACTACAATATAGAGTTAAGGGCCGGGAAAGCGCAGTTCCGGTCACGCTTTTCATCGCCATCATATCGCCGCCGCCCGCTCCCGACGGGCGGTTCGGCACAAGGACGAACAGCCGGGTGATTCCGCAATCCTTCATTCAGGACCTGCTCAACCGTGTCGACATTGTCGACGTGGTGGGCAAATACGTGCAGCTGAAGAAGGGCGGCGCCAATTTCATGGGGCTGTGTCCCTTTCACAACGAGAAGTCGCCGTCGTTCACGGTGTCGCCGACCAAGCAGTTCTATCACTGCTTCGGCTGCGGCGCGCATGGCTCGGCCATCGGCTTCCTGATGGAATACTCCGGCCAGGGCTATCCGGATGCCGTGCGCGAGCTGGCGCAATCGGTCGGCCTGTCGGTGCCGGAGGAGCGCGATCGCCTGCCGCCGGCCCAGCGCGCCGAGCAGCAGGCACGTTCGCTGGCGCTGTCGGACGCCATGACGCGCGCCACCGAGTTCTACCGCAAGCAGTTGCGCGGCGCGCCCCAGGCGGTCCAGTACCTGAAGGGCCGCGGGCTGACCGGCGAGATCGCCGCGCACTTCGGCCTCGGCTATGCGCCGGATGACTGGCAGGGGCTGGAAGCCGTATTCGGCAGCTACCGCGACGACGCCATCGCGGGGCCGCTGGTGGAGGCTGGCCTGCTGATCGAAAGCAGCGAAAAACGCGATGCCGACGGCAAGCCGCGCCGCTACGACCGCTTCCGCGACCGCATCATGTTCCCCATTCGCAACACCAAGGGCCAGGTCATCGGCTTTGGTGGGCGGGTGATGGGGCAGGGCGAGCCCAAGTACCTGAATTCGCCCGAAACGCCGCTGTTCAGCAAGGGCACCGAGCTCTATGGCTTGTTCGAGGCGCGCCATGCGATCCGGGAAACCGGCTACGTTCTGGTGGTCGAAGGCTATATGGATGTGGTCGCGCTGGCCCAGCTGGGCTTTGCCAACGCGGTTGCCACGCTGGGCACCGCGTGCACGGCAGTGCACGTACAGAAGCTGCTGCGCCAGACCGACGCGGTGGTCTTCTCGTTTGACGGCGATGCCGCGGGGCGCCGGGCCGCGCGGCGCGCCCTGGAAGCCTGCCTGCCTTACGTGGCGGACAACAAGACCATCCGCTTCCTGTTCCTGCCGGCCGAACACGATCCGGACAGTTATGTGCGCGAACAGGGGACCGATGCCTTCGCTGCCCAGGTGCGCGACGCCATGCCGCTGTCGCGCTTCTTGCTGCAGGTGGTTGCCGAGGGGCAGGACCTGCGCCAGCCAGAAGGCCGCGCCCGCGCCCAGTATGAGGCCAAGCCGCTGTTGCAGGCCATGCCGGCCGGGGGCCTGCGCCTGCAGATCGTGCGCGAGCTGGCCGATGCCACCGGCACCACGCCGGCCGAGATCGAGGCGGTCTGCGGCCTGGCCAGCGACCCGGCGCGGGTAGGCCGGTTCGCGCAGCCGCGGCCCCGCACCAAGCGTCAGGCGCCCACGGGGCTCGAGCAGCGCGTGTTGCAGCTGCTGATGTGCTACCCGCAGCTCTCGGCCCGGCTCGACGCCGACAGCCGCGCACTGTTGCTGGAAGACGAGCAGGCCGGCGCCGAAGTCCTCGCGCATCTGGTGTCCGCTTGCGACGAGTTGCGTGGCGAAGTGAACTTCGCGGCCTTCAGCGAGCATCTGGCGCAGTCGCCCTACGCCGAGGTCTATGCCAATGTGCGCGCGGCCGTGCTGCGCGAAGAGATCGAAGAGGAGCCCGCCGAGCAGGAGTTCGACGCGGCCATCGCGAAGCTGCTGGCGGAGCCGCTGCGGCGCGAGCTCGATGGCCTGCAGGCGGCGGTGATCGCGGGCACGGCCGATGAGGCCGCCAAGAGCCGCATGCGCTGGCTGGTCAGCGAGATCAACCGCCGGCGGCAGCTGGGATAGGCGCCGCCAGGCCTGCCCGGCGAGGTGCGCCGAAGCGGGCGTGGCGGTGGATGCATTAGGAACAAGTGAAGGCTTGGCCTGGTCGTTTTGAGCTTAAGCCTTGATTTTTCAGGTGAAAACCTCACCTGATGGGAAGCCGGCTAGCTGCAACGTGCTACAATAGTCGGTTTGGATAGCGAAATCTTTCTCTCCAGTTCTGGTGAAAGTGAGCGTGCCAATGGCAAAGGCCAAAGCAACCGAAAAGGTTTCCACTAAAGCTCCCCAAGCGGGGAGCGGCAAGGCGTCCGTGAAATCAACGGCGGCTGCGACGTCAGCCGCGTCAGTCAAGACGCCCGCCCAGCCTGTGCCAGCTAAGACCGCTCGGAGCGCCAAGGCGCCCGCTGCGAGCACTTCCTCCGGAACCCGCATATCCGAAAATTTGAGGCCCTCGACTTCGGCACGCGAGAGCGGCGATAGCGCCAATACAAGCGGCAAGTACGCCGCATCTGTACCAGTGAAAGGCAAGAGTATCACCGTGGCGAAACAGCAGATTACCGAAGTCGAGAGCAAGCGAGCGGCAGCAGCCAGTGCCAAGACCGGAGGCGCCAAGTCGGCCGCCCCCGAGTCGGAGGCCCCGGCACCTGCCACCACTTCCGCCCCCGTTGCATCCGAGCGTCCCGCCGCTCCGGCAGTCAAGCCGGAGCCGAAGAAGCGTGGCCGCAAGCCCAAGGCCGGCATGCAGCACGACGACAGCACCACAGACGACGTGACTGAAGAGCTTTACGAAGATGATATGCCCGCAGCAGCACCTGCTGCGGCGCCCAAGACCGAAAAGCAGAAGGCCCGTGACCGCAAGGCCAAGGAAAAGGCCCTGCTCAAGGAGTTCGCCTCGACCCAGCAGGGCACCGAGGAAGAACTCGAAGCTCGCCGCCAGAAGCTCAAGGCGCTGATCAAGCTGGGCAAGTCGCGCGGTTACCTGACCTACGCGGAAATCAACGATCACCTTCCGGACGACATGGTCGATTCGGAAACGATCGACACSCTGGTCGCCACGCTCAACGACATTGGCATCGCYGTCTACGAACARGCGCCCGACGCGGARACCCTGCTGCTCAACGACAACGCACCGTCGGCCACCAGCGAGGAAGAAGCGGAGGAAGAAGCCGAAGCGGCGCTGTCCACCGTGGACTCCGAATTCGGCCGCACCACGGATCCCGTGCGCATGTACATGCGCGAAATGGGTACCGTGGAGCTGCTCACGCGCGAAGGCGAAATCGAAATCGCCAAGCGTATCGAAGCCGGCCTGAAGGACATGGTCATGGCGATCTCGGCTTGCCCGGTCACCATTTCCGAAATCCTGGCCCTGGCCGAGCGCGTTGCCAGCGACGAGATCAAGATCGACGAATTCGTCGATGGCCTGATCGATCCCAACGCCGATGACGTTCCCGCCGCCCCCGCGCCGGTGGCAGCCGCTGCCGCCGCCGAGGAGGAAGACCTGGAGTCCGACGACGAAGAGTCCGAGGACGACGAGGACGACGACGCCGGCGGCCTGGCCGCTTCGGCACGCCAGCTCGAAGAACTGAAGCAGGCCGCGCTGGAGAAATTCCGCGTCATCGCCGAGCAGTTCGACAAGATGCGCCGCTCGTTCGAGAAGGAAGGCTACAAGTCCAAGGCCTACGTCAAGGCCCAGGAAGCCATCCAGGCCGAGCTGATGAGCATCCGCTTCACCGCGCGCAATGTCGAGCGCCTGTGCGACACGCTGCGTGGCCAGGTGGACGAAGTGCGCAAGTTCGAGCGCTCCATCCTCAAGATCGTGGTCGACAAGTGCGGCATGCCGCGCGCGGACTTCGTCGCCCGTTTCCCGGGCAACGAGACCAACCTCGACTGGATCCAGACCATCATCGACGACGGCAAGGGCTACAGCACCATCGTCGAGCGCAACGTGCCGGCCGTGCACGAACTGCAGCAGAAGCTGATCGACCTGCAGGCGCGCGTGGTGCTGCCGCTCAAGGAACTGAAGGACGTCAACCGCAAGATGTCCGAAGGCGAGAAGCGCGCCCGCGAAGCCAAGCGTGAAATGACCGAGGCCAACCTGCGTCTCGTGATCTCGATCGCCAAGAAGTACACCAACCGCGGCCTGCAGTTCCTCGACCTGATCCAGGAAGGCAACATCGGCCTGATGAAGGCGGTGGACAAGTTCGAATACCGTCGCGGCTACAAGTTCTCCACGTACGCCACGTGGTGGATCCGCCAGGCCATCACCCGTTCGATCGCCGACCAGGCGCGCACCATCCGTATTCCGGTGCACATGATCGAAACGATCAACAAGATGAACCGCATCTCGCGTCAGATCCTGCAGGAAACCGGCAACGAGCCGGATCCGGCAACGCTGGCCGAGAAGATGGAGATGCCGGAAGACAAGATCCGCAAGATCATGAAGATCGCGAAGGAACCGATCTCCATGGAAACGCCGATCGGTGACGACGACGACTCCCATCTGGGCGACTTCATCGAAGACACCAACACGCTGGCCCCGGCCGAAGCGGCGCTGCACGGTTCCATGCGCGACGTCGTCAAGGACGTGCTGGACTCGCTCACGCCGCGCGAAGCCAAGGTGCTGCGCATGCGCTTCGGCATCGAAATGAGCACGGACCACACGCTGGAGGAAGTCGGCAAGCAGTTCGACGTCACCCGCGAGCGTATTCGCCAGATCGAAGCCAAGGCGCTGCGCAAGCTGCGCCACCCGAGCCGCTCCGACAAGCTGAAGAGTTTCCTCGAAGGTAGCTGACCGGAGCGCGCTCAGCGCGCCGGTCTGACTTTCCAGGGCCTCTAGCTCATGCCTGGTTAGAGCAGCGGACTCATAATCCGTTGGTGCCGTGTTCGACTCACGGGAGGCCCACCAATGTTGAAAGGCCCCACAGCTTGCTGTGGGGCCTTTTCTTTTTTCCATTGCGCGAAGATCAGCGCTCGCCTAGC
The DNA here is from genome assembly GCF_056397345.1 of Cupriavidus sp. 05N38. Taxonomy (NCBI): domain Bacteria; kingdom Pseudomonadati; phylum Pseudomonadota; class Betaproteobacteria; order Burkholderiales; family Burkholderiaceae; genus Cupriavidus; species Cupriavidus sp. 05N38. The sequence goes on along the minus strand of NZ_JBFTNF010000012.1, from coordinate 83,669 downwards.
TTGCCCGCTCGAGCGCCCTGGCCAGCACCGGTTGCGATTCCAGGAAGCGCGCAAATACGTCGATGCCTTCGTTGGTCAGGTGTTCCTGATCGATAAAAAGAGGCTTGTCGTGCCGACCGTTTATCCAGAGCCTGCATTGCTGCGATGGGCAGAACATATCCGTGACACCGACGAAGGCGATGCCATGCCGGGCTGCCATCGACTGCGCCTCATGCGCGATATCGTGATAGTTCCAGCGCGTCAGGCTGGTGTCGGCCTCCGGGATCGTCTGCGGTATGGGGACGTTCTTCGGCAACGACTTGATGTACCGGGAGATCGGCAGGTAGAACATGGGCGACACGCCGAGCATGACCACGTCGTCCGTCACCGTCTTCGCCGCGACCAGGCCCGGCTCGACGTTTTCCCAGTTCTCGGGGACGTAGCTGAAATTGATCACGATCGCATCGATGTGGATGCGCTTCTTCAGCTGGGCGAGAAGGTCGGCGGAGTCGGGGAAGCACATGACGCCGCCGACCCGCTTGGGACGGTCCCCGGGCGGGCACGAGGATTGATGCAGCATGATGAAATTCAGCGCCGGGAATCCTCGCTGCAAGGCGTGCAAGGTATCGCGGCCAACGCTGTCGCCCATGACAAGGACGTTATGCCTTTTTGCCTGCGAGGTCAGGCAGCGAAGGATCCGTTCCGGGCTGTTGTCGTAGTCATAGCTGCATGTCCAGCGGCTGTCCTGAGCGGGATCATAGTCTCCCGATTCGCCGTCGTAGTTGAGATTCAACGTGTCGAGGTAGTAGGCTTCCTCATCCTCGATATGGGCGATGACCTGCGCCTTGCCGCCGGAATACAGGGCCTTGCGGATCTGGGCAAATGCGCTGTAGCGATAATCCTTGACGAACGGACTCGCGCCAATCGCCACCACCACCAGCATCGACGTGGTGAAAGCCAGGAAAAGCGCGTAGACATCCTTCGTCGCGGGAGCAGCGGCTTTCGTCCGTATGGGTTTCTCGACGTAGTGGTAGGAAATGACGGCACACAGCAGCGTTGCCAACAGGCTGGCGAAGATGAACTTGTTGTCGTCCGACGGCTTTGCCGTGCGTGCGAAGACGAGAATCGGCCAGTGCCACAGGTACAGGCCATACGAAATCAGGCCGATCCCGGCCATGGGCCGTGATTTCAGCATCGGTGCCACGAGGCGGCCACGCCCGAACGCCGCGATGATCAAGGCGGCGCCGATGGTCGGCGGCAGGGCGAACGCGCCCGGGAATGGCGTGCTGTCCGTGTACATCAAGACGGGTGCGATGATCATCGCCACGCCCGCCAACTCCATCGTGTCGGCCACGATGGCGCGGCGCGGCCCGGAGACGACAACGGTTGCGAGCAGGGCACCTGTCAGCAATTCCCAGAAGCGCGACAGGGAGCTGTAGAAGGCCGTGTCGACCAGCCCGTCTCCGATGAGGGTGCAGGCATAAGCGAAGGAGAGCAAGCCCGCCAGCGCCACGCCGAAGGCCAGCCACTTGCCCTTCATCTTGAGCAGCAGCAACAAGATGCAGGGGAAGAGGAAATAGAACTGTTCCTCGATGGCCAGGGACCATGTATGCAGCAACGGCGTGAATTCCCCGGGGCCTTCGAAATATCCGACCGTAGACAGGAAATACCAGTTGGAGGCAAAGCCGAGCGCGGCATATGCGCTCTTGCTGAAACTCTTGAACTGGGTGGCATTCAGCAGGAAGAATGCGCATCCCCATGTGAGAAAGAATACCGGGATAAGCGGCGGCAGCAGCCGGCGAATGCGGCGCTCATAGAACGCGCGTAAGGAAAATGTTCCTTCCCCTGCTTCCTTGAGTACCAGGGAGGTGATGAGGTATCCCGATATGACAAAGAAGACGTCGACGCCGACAAATCCTCCGGAAGCTCGCTCGATGCCGGCATGGAAGAGGATGACACTTAAGACGGCGAGCGCTCTTAGTCCGTCTATTTCGGATCTGTATGGGGGAGGCATTGTCAGTGAATTCTTATCTTGGCCGGGAATGTCCCGGGACATTCCGTGAAATACCGTTTGTATTTCCCGGAATGCGAGGAAGCCAGATATCGATGAGCGCGGCGCACGCGTAGCAGTGATATCTCGCCCAGCGCCGCTGCGCTGCCCGAAGGCAGCGGGCCGTGCGTGCGGCGCGGGCTTGTGCGGAATATCCGATGGGGTGCGTTTCGCGTGCCTGGGCAGTCATCCCTTGCAGGGGACATCGATCGGCGTCACCGATCGCGCGAACGCTCAGGCAGGAACGTTGCCGGGGAAGCTTGCGCAAGCGAATACGAGAGTTGGCATCGCTGGCTGCGGGCTCGCCTTCGGGAAGGTCGTGCTCGTCTGCTTGCTTTGCCGTGAATTGGACCTTGGCCACTGCTGCTACTTGTTGAGACCGGGATGCATGGCGCCATTCGACAGCCATGCGGGCCGATCATAAGGTAGGCAATTTGCGTGGGTCAACGCACGAACGCGCCGAAATACCCGTCTATTCCGCGTGAAACACGGGGCTTTCTGGGCTACGCCGGAACGGCGATGGAGGTGCCGGACTAAGCGGAATCGCTGGCGCGCTCCCACATGGAGATCCGCTACACGGATGGCGCGACGTACGCGAAGTACGCGGCGCAAGCGATGCGGCAGGAAAAGGCCGCGATGGAGAAGCCAGGCCTGGGCAAGCAGGGTGAACGGCGGCGGGCATGCGCAGTGCGCTCGCGCCTTCCGCCATCCGCCTTCGACGCCTAAAGCTGCTGGGCCGCCGCCAGCCCGATGATCTTCTCCCACCGCAGCGCTTCCTTGCGGCTCGCCATCGGTAACTCCCAGCTGGCTTGCGCGTGGTGCTCCAGCGCCAGGCCGACCGTCCACCTGCCGCCGATGTCCGCCGCCTTGGCGCCGGCGATATCGGCGAACAGGAATTTCGCTTGCCGCCCGCCCAGGTCGAGATAGCCGCGCTTGTTCTCGGCGTCGATGCGGATGCTGCCCCACGGGCCGGCCAGGGACACGACGCGTTCGCCGTTGATCTTCTTTCCGTGGATGGCGCGGTAGCGGCGCAGCAGGCTGGCGGCCAGCGCGGCCAGCAGCGCCACGCCGGTGGCAACCGCCGCCGTGCCGGCCAGCGAGCCGTACATGGCGGCCACGGCTGCGTAGAGCCGGACCGCGCCGTAGATGAGGGCCCCGATCAGCGCGAGGCCGGCAATGATGAATGGCACGTCTTCTTCCTTCTTGAGCGGCGTGGGACTTAACGCCGGTTGTGTCGATTATGCCGCCCGCCGCGCCTGCAGCCGGCTAGCGCACGCACAGCGCCGCGACGAAATCGATGAAGGCCCGTACCTTGGCGGGCAGGTGATGCCGCGAGGGATAGAGCGCGTACAGCGGAAAGCGCTCGTCGGGCCAGTCGGTGAGCACCGGCACGAGCCGGCCGTCAGCCAGCAGGCTCTCGGCGCCGAGCTGGAGCACCTGCGCGATGCCGTGGCCGGCCATGCAGACGCTGTGCATGGTGCCGACATCGTTGACCGTCAGCCGCCCCCTGGCCTGGATGAGGATGCGTTCATCGCCGCGATGGAATTCCCACTGGAAGGGCCGGCCTGTCTCCGGATCCCGGAAGTGGATGCAGGCGTGGGCGCCGCTCTCGAGGTCAGACGGCGTCTGCGGCGCGCCATGCCGCTTGAGGTACGAGGGCGCAGCCACGGTCAGCACCGGGATGTCGAGCAGCTTGCGCGCGACCAGCGTGGAGGCGCGCGGAAAGCCGAAGCGGAAGGCCAGGTCGAAACCGTCGCCGATCATGTCGCCGAGGTTGTCGCGCGTGACCAGGTCGAGCGTGAGGTCGGGGTGGTCTTCGACGAATGCGCCGAGGCGCGGGGCGATCACGAGACGCGAGAAGAGCGGGTCCATGTTGACGCGCAAGCGGCCGCGCACCACGCTCACGCCTTTGCCCGCGGAGGCGGTGGTTTCCTCGAGTTGCGCGAGCAGCGGCAGCATGTCTTCGTAGAAGCGGCGGCCATCGTCGGTGAGCGCGACGGTGCGCGTGGTGCGGTCGAACAGGCGGATGCCGAGCCGGGCTTCGAGCCGCGCGATGGCGCGGCTGACGCCGGATTGCGTCATGTCCAGCGCCTCGGAGGCGCGCGCGAAGCCGCCGTTGTCGACCACCGCCAGCAGCACGCCGATGCCGTCCAGGATCCGCTCGTCGAAGCTCATCGATGCCTCGCAGTCATCAATCAAGTGACAGGCATGTTATCGCTAAATTCCCCGGCGGAAACCACAATTCGGTCACCGCGGCGCGTGCCGCGACCGACTGGAGATGACGATGTTTGCTGTGACTGGGATTACCGGGAAGGTGGGTGGTGTGGTGGCGCGTGCGCTGTTGTCCGCTGGCAGGGATGTGCGCGCGGTGGTGCGCTCGGCGCACAAGGGTGCCGAATGGGCCGCGCAGGGCTGCGAGGTCGCGCTCGCCGAGATGAGTGATGCGCAGGCTCTGCAGCGTGCCTTCACGGGCACCGAGGCGGTGTTCGTGCTGCTGCCGCCGAACTTCGATCCCTGCGCCGACCTGTCCGAGTCGCGTGCGATCGTGACGGCATTGCGCCAGGCGCTGCTGGCCGCCCGGCCGCGGCGCGTGGTCTGCCTGTCGACCATCGGCGCGCAGGCAACCCAGCCGAACCTGTTGCAGCAGCTGTCCCACATGGAGCGCGAGCTGGGCACGCTGCCGGTGCCGGTTGCCTTCGTGCGCGCAGGCTGGTTCATGGAAAACACACTGTGGGACATCGAGCCGGCGCTTGCTCACGGTGTGCTCGCCAGCTACCTGCAGCCGCTGGACAAGCCGGTGCCGATGGTGGCGACGGCCGATGTGGGCCGCGTCGCGGCGGAGTTGCTGCAGCAATCCTGGGAAGGGCGCCGGGTCGTGGAGCTGGAAGGGCCGCGCCGCATCGCTCCGCTGGAGATTGCCGCCGCGCTCTCGACACTCCTGGGCCGTGAGGTCAAGGCGCAGGTTGTTCCGCGTGCCTCGTGGGAAGCGCTGTTCCGCGCGCAGGGCATGAACAACCCGGTGCCGCGCGCGCAGATGCTCGATGGCTTCAACGCCGGCTGGATCGACTTCGAGGCGGCGCAGGCAGACACGCGCAAGGGCACCGTGCCGCTGCAGACAGTGCTGGCGGCAATGGTGGAGCGCCAGCAGTGAAGGCGCATCGAGGGCGCATGTCCGGCGGCGGTAGTGCCCGGCCGCCATGTGGGCGGGCGGTGATCCCGCCCGATGCGGTGTGCGGGCTTGCCGGGTGACAGCGCGGTGCTGCTGCCCGGATCGTGCGCGACGACAGCCGTGGTTCGCCGGGTCAGCTCCTGCGCAGCACCGCTTCGATTTCCTGCGCCGCGCGCTGCAGCGCCGGCAGGTAGTGCCGCACGAGATGGGCCTCGTCGCGGCTGCCCAGCACCATGCTGAAGCCCACGCCCGCCACCACCTTGCCGGAGGCCGCGCGCAGCGGCACGGAGATGCCGGCGTAGCCATCCACGAGCTCGCTGATCAGCGTGCAGTAGCCATGGCTGCGCACCTGCCTGAGGGTGCGCGCCAGCGCGGTGCGCGAGCTGACGGTAAACGGGGTGAGCTTGCGCAGCTGGGCGGTGGCGAGGTACGCATCGAGCGCCTCGTCGTCCAGGCCGCCTAGCAGCACGCGCCCGAGCGAGTGCGCATAGGCGGGCATGCGGCGCCCGACTCCCATGTCCACGCGCAGTATCTGCTGCGGCTCCTCGCGCGCCACCAGCGCCACCGATTCGCCATCGAGCACGCCGAGCGAACAGGTTTCACCGGCCTGCTCGGCGAGCGCCTTCAGATAGGGTCCGGCCAGGCGCGGCAGGTCCATCGAGGCGAAATAGGCGTAGCCCAGGTCCATCACGCGCGGCGTGATGGAGAACTCACGCCCGTCCTGCGCCAGGTATCCGTTGTGCTGCAGCGTCAGCAACAGGCGGCGTGCGGCGGCACGGGTAACATCGAGCTGTTCGGCCACCTCTTGCATGGTGAGGCTGCCCGCGCCGGAGGCGAACAGGCGCAGCAGCGCCAGGCCCTTGGTCAGGGAATCGAGCAACTCGCTCTTTTCTTGCGGGTCGGCCGCGGGGACCTCGTCTGCCGCTCTTGCACGGTTCATGGGCTGCTTGTGGATGGGGAACGATCGAAACGGGGGATTTTATTGCCCTGAGCGCACTTGCGCGATACGGACATGCCTCCGTATGATATGCGTTTTGCGAACATTTGTTCGCGGAATGCGGTCCGGCACAGAACGGACTGGAAGAACAGACGGAGAMAGCCATGAAGGTCATCAGCGCGCAGCAGGCTGCTGCGCTCGTGCAATCGCAGTGGACCGTGGCCAGCGCCGGTTTCGTGGGCGCGGGCCATGCGGAGGCTGTGACCAGCGCGCTCGAGCAGCGTTTCCTGGAGTGCGGGCTGCCGCGCGACCTGACGCTGGTGTACTCGGCCGGGCAGGGCGACCGCGGCGCGCGCGGCGTCAACCACTTCGGCAATGCCGGCATGACGGGCCGCATCGTCGGCGGGCACTGGCGTTCCGCCACGCGGCTGGCCGCGCTCGCCATGGCCGAGCAGTGCGAGGGCTACAACCTGCCGCAGGGCGTGCTGACGCACCTGTACCGCGCCATCGCGGGCGGCAAGCCCGGCGTGATGAGCAAGATCGGCCTGCATACCTTCGTCGATCCGCGCACGGCGCAGGACAGTCGCTACCATGGCGGCGCCATCAACCGCGGCGGGCAGCAGGCCATCGCGGAGAACCGCGCGAACTGGGTCGAAGCGATCGAATTCCGCGGCGACGAATATCTCTTCTACCCGAGCTTTCGCATCGACTGCGCCCTGATCCGCTGCACGGCCGCGGACAGCCGCGGCAACCTGAGCACGCATCGCGAGGCCTTTCACCACGAACTGCTGTCGCTGGCGCAGGCCGCCCACAACTCCGGCGGCATCGTGATCGCGCAGGTGGAGTCGCTGGTGGACCATCACGACAACCTGCAGGCCATCCACGTGCCCGGCATCCTGGTGGACTACGTCGTCGTCAGCCAGGACCCCGCGCATCACCAGATGACCTTCGCGGAGGCGTTCAACCCCGCCTACGTGACGCCGTGGCGGGGCGAGGAAGCCGAAGCGGCCGGCGAGCATGCCGCGCAAGCCGATGTCGCGCTCGACGCGCGCACCATCGTGCAGCGGCGCGCTGCGCTGGAGCTGGCGCGTCGCCAGCCGCGCGTGGTCAATCTCGGCGTGGGCATGCCGGCGGCTGTCGGCATGCTGGCATCCGGGGCCGGCCTCGATGGCTTCACGCTCACCGTGGAAGCCGGTCCGATCGGCGGCACGCCGGCGGACGGGCTGAGCTTCGGCGCATCGGCGTATCCGGAGGCCGTGATCGACCAGCCCGCGCAATTCGATTTCTACGAGGGCGGCGGCATCGATCTGGCCATCCTCGGCCTGGCCGAGCTGGACGGGCACGGCAACGTCAACGTGAGCAAGTTCGGCGAAGGTGCCGAAGCGCTGATCGCCGGCGTCGGCGGCTTCATCAATATCACGCAGAGCGCCAAGGCCGTGGTCTTCGTCGGCACGCTCACGGCGGGCGGGCTCGAGGTGAGCGTCGAGAATGGGGCGCTGCGCATCGTGCGCGAAGGGCGCGTCAAGAAGATCGTGCCCCACGTCTCCCACCTGAGCTTCAACGGGCCCTATGTGGCGTCGATGGGCGTGCCCGTGCTCTACATCACCGAGCGCGCGGTGTTCGAGATGCGGCCCGACGCGATCGGCGCGGAGTGCCTGACGCTGATCGAGATTGCGCCCGGCATCGATCTGCAGCGCGACGTGCTCGACCAGTGCGCCACCGAGATCGCGGTGGCCAGCGACCTGCGCGTGATGGATGCACGGCTGTTCCGCGCCGGTCCGCTGGCGCTCTGATTCCCTGAGGCTCCCGGCGGCCACACCCCGGGGAAACGGGCAGGCATGCGCCCGCCGGCCATCAAGAATGGCGACCGGCCATGACCGGCCGCGGAGGAGACCATCGAAGCCTTGTCCTGTCGTTCCCCTTGGTTTGCCGGGTGGCCGACGCGTGCGCGGGCTGTGGAGCCGGCCGCGTCATTGCCGGATCACGTTTCATACTCATCATGCAGAAGACAAGCCGCCGTACTTTCACGCGCCGCGCGGGCGCGATCATCCTGGCAGCCGCCTTGCCGCTGTGCGCATCGCAGGCATTCGCCCAGGCCTACCCGTCCAAGCCGATCCGGCTGGTGGTGCCATTCCCGCCGGGCGGGCCCACCGACACCGCCGCGCGCATCATCGGCCAGAAGATCGGCGAATCGCTCAAGCAGACGGTGCTGGTGGACAACCGCCCGGGCGCATCCGGCACGATCGGCGCGGAAGGGGTAGCCAAGAGCGCGCCCGACGGCTACACGCTGATGGTGCTGGCCACGCCGACACTGCTGGCGCCGCACCTGATCGCGCGCAAGGGCTACGACATCTTCAAGGACTTCACGCCGATCGGCGCTGCCTATGACCTGCCTATCGTCATGGTGGTCAACCCGCAAGCCTTGCCCGACGTGACGGACCTGCAGCAATACATCGCGCGCGCCAAGGCCAGGCCCGGTGCGATGAACTACACCAGCGCGGGCAACGGCAGCTTTGGCCACCTCTCGACCGAGCTGCTCAAGAGCCTCGGGCATTTCGACGTGCAGCACGTGCCGTACAAGGGCAGCGCGCCGGCGATCTCCGACCTGCTGGCCGGCCAGGTGCCGATGATGTTCTCCGACATGATCGCGGCGCTGCCGCATATCAAGGCCGGCAAGCTGCGCCCGATCGCAGTCGGCTCGGCCAAGCGCGTGAGTTTCACGCCCGATGTGAAGACGGTGGCGGAGCAGGGCTTCCCCGGCTTCGAAGCCACCGCCTGGGGTGGCCTGCTGGCGCCCGCCGGCACGCCCAAGGACGTGGTCGCGAAGCTGTCGGCCGAACTCAAGGCGGCGCTGGCCGATCCGGTGGTGCAGGAGAAGATGCTGGGCGCGGGCACGGTCGCGGCCTACATGCCGCCCGAGCAACTGGCCACGCGCATGCGCAACGACTACAAGAAGTGGGGCAAGGTGATCCAGGACAACGGCATCAAGGGCGACTGAGGGCCGATGCCTGGACTGGCCGGCGGGAAGGTTGCCGGCCGGGAGTGAAGGAGGCCGCCGGCTGTCTTGTCCGGCGGCCTCTCTCGCCTGTGGGCGCTTGCCAGGCGGTCGCGCTCAGGAATCGGCGCGCGGCGTGCCGTTGGCATGCGCGGCGGCATGCGGGAGCGGGAAGACCTGGGCGTTCCCGCCATCCGGCGAGCCGGCGGCGAGGCCGGGCACCAGGCCCTGCAGCGTGCCGCCGGACAAGCCGACTTCCTTCAGCAGCGAATCGATCAGCGGCGCGTGGGCGCGGTAGGAGAGGGCCGCGGACATCGCCTGCTCCGCAAGGTTGCTGCCGCCGTTGCCGGCATTGCCCCCGCCGTTGCCGGCATCTCCCGGCACTGCGACGCCGCCCCGATTGAGGCCGTCGACCTGGATGATCTTGATGCCGTCGATGGCCTTCATCGGCTCCACGCTCTGCTCGATCACGGCAGGCAGTGCCTGCAGCAGCGCGAGCTTGAACTTGAGGCTGGTCTGGTCCGAAGACAGCGCGTTGATGGCGTCGTTGAGCGCATGCTGCGCCTCGGCTTCGGCCAGCCCCTTCTTGCGCGCGGCCTCGGCGAGTTCGACGATGGCGGTGGCCTGCATCTGCGCGGCTTCGCGCTCGGCGCGCGCCTGCGTGGTCACGTGCACGGCCTGGGTCTCGGCTTCCTGTGCCGCTTCGATCAGCGCGACCTGCTTGGCCCGGTCGGCTTCGGCGGTGCGGCGCGTGGTCTCCACCATCTGCTCGGCCTTGACCGCCTCGGCCAGCGCCTCGTTGGCGCGCGACTGCGCCTGCGATTGCGCTTCGGACTTGGCGGCGATCACGATGGCCTTTTCCTGCGCGGCGATTTCCGTGACCTTGGCCTGCTCGATGGCGGCCATCTGGGTGACGCGCTGCTGCTCGATCTCCTTGACCCGCACGTCGCGCTCGGCTTCCACCTTGCGCGTGCGCACGGCTTGCTCGCGCTGGATCTCGGATTCCTGGACCTGGCGCTCGGCCGTGATGCGGCTTTGCTCGGCTTCCTGTCGCCGCTCGGCCTCATACGATGCGATGCGCGCATTCTGCTCGGCGGTGCGGGTCTTGACCTGCTGCTCCTGCTCGAGCTTCATGAACGATTCCTGCTGCTCGATCGCCAGCTTCTTGGCCAGCGCGTCGCGGTTCTTCTCGCGCACGGCGACTTCGGTGTCCTGCTCCACCTCGTTGCGCTCCTTGCGGCGGCGCTCGGTTTCCTGCGTCAGCTTGGTCAGGCCCTCGGCATCGAAGGCGTTGTTGGGATCGAAGAATTCCTTCGAGGTCTGGTTGAAGTTGGTGAGCGACACGCTCTCCAGTTCCAGGCCGTTCTTGGTGAGGTCTTCGGCCACCGTATTCTGCACGCCCTGCACGAACTGCTCGCGTGCATCCTGCAGGTCCTGCATGCTCATCTGGGCGGCGGTGGAGCGCAGCGCGTCGACGAACTTGTCGTCCACGAGCGCGCGCAGGCTCTCCGGCGCGAGCGTGCGCTGGCCCAAGGTCTGCGCGGCGGTGGAGACGCCTTCCACGGTGGGCTTGACGCGCACGAAGAAGGCCACCACCACGTCGACCCGCATGCGGTCCTTGGTGATCAGGCTGTCGCGCGAGGCGCGGCTGACCTCGAGCTTGAGCGTGTTCATGTTGATCGGGATGATTTCATGGAACACCGGCAGCACGATGGCGCCGCCGCTCATGATGACCTTCTGCCCGCCGAGGCCGGTGCGCACGAAGGCGCGTTCCGCGGAAGCGCGCGTGTACAGGCGCGAGAAGATCAGGCCGACGATGCACAGGCCGATCACCCCGGCCAGCCCGATGACACCCCAGAAGATGATGGAATCCATTTTGGTTTTGACACTCCCTTAGTTCATGGAAAGACCGTGGGACAGCGAGAAGGCGAGGGCTGCGCGGCGCTAGAGCAGGTCCGGCCGCGGGTTGGCGATGACACGGTACAAGGTGGCCGAGACGCGCGCCACCACCAGCACGCTCTCGCCGCGTGGCAGGCGCTGCGCGGGCTCGTCCGGCTCCACGCGGATGTAGTGGGGTTGTCCGTATTCGTCGACCAGGCGCGCCTCGGCGGGCGTGCCGGCGGAGGCCTCGCCGGCCGTGATCTGCGCGATGCGGCCGACGAAATCCAGTTCGGACACCGCGGAGGATTCGTCCTGCGGGAAATAGCGCGCCACCACGCTGCCGGCTTTCCTGACGAAGGGCAGCGCGCCGAGCGTGGCCAGCGCCACCGCCACCGGTACCGGCAGCATGTGGCCGGCCAGGGCCGCCAGCATCCACTGCAGGATCAGGCCGGCGATGGCGAACCCCGTCAGGAACAGCACGACCAGCATCAGCAGCGGCACCCGCCCCACATGCAGCCAGCCGAGGAACTGGCCGATGACCCCTGCATCCGAGCCGGTGGCATCGGCGTGGTCGAGCGCGAAATGGGTGACGAGGAAATTATCGGCGTGCTCGGACAGGCCCAGGCCCAGCAATACGGCCAGGGCCTCCAGCAAGCCAATCACCACCATCAGGCCAATCGCTACTACGAACGGGGCATTGCCCGGCAATAACAGCTGATTCATTTTGGCTTCTTGTTGTGATGAATCGGTCAGGGGCGGCGGGCGCGGCGGCGGCTGCCGCGCGGCTCAGGCGGGGTTGCCGCCGCGCCCCGCCTGCCCGGCCGTCGCCGCCTTGAGGCGCTCCAGTCTTTCGCTGATGCGCTGTTCCTTGTGCAAGGTCTCGAGCCGCTTGAGCAGCGAGGGGTCTGCGTCCGAGCCGCCGGTGCCCAGCCCGGCGATGCCGGTGGCGCTGGTCATGGTGCGGTTGAAGCCTTGTTCGAGCTGCCCGGCGCGGACGGCCGCGTTGCCGGCGGCGCTGCTGCCGGCGTTGGCGGCCGCGCCGCCAGCCGTGACGCCGGCCGCGACGCGTGCGGCCACCATCGCGGCCAGGGCCTGCTCCATCTCGGCGCGCTTGGCGCGCAGGCCGAGCAGGTCGGATTCCGTCGCTGCCGATTTTTCCACGGCTTCCTGCAGGCCGGCGTTGAGCGTGCCGAGCTGGTCTTCGAGGTCGATCTGGCGCGAGGTGCCTGCGCGTGCGGCCGCTTCGTCGCCGCGGTCGAGCGCGACGCTGACCTGCTCGTCGAGCTTCTCGATCTCGTTGTTGACGCGCGCGATGGCCTTGGCGGCCTGGTGCTTGGCCGCTTCGTGCTGGCCGAGGCCGATGCGGGCCTGGGCGATGACTTCGTCGAACTCGCGCAGGTATTGCTCGAGCACGGCTTGCGGCGTGCGGCTTTCCAGCGAGCTGACCAGCGCGTGGACATTGGCGGTCAGCAGTCGCTTCACTCGGTTACCCAGGCCTTCTGTCGTCATGGTGTGGTTCCTCGGTGCATCGATTGGGCGCCTCGCCGCGGCGAGCGTCGAGGCGGACTGGTTCTAGCCGGCCGGGCGCGCGCTCCTGATCAATGTTGCCAGTTCTAACACTTCCGGGATATAGGCGTCCAGTACGGCCGGATCGTAGGCCGGCGTGCGCTGGGTCACGGCCAGGCGCAGCATGCCGAGCAGCATGCGCATGGCGCGCGCGGTCAGGCGGGCTTCCAGTTCGCGCGCCTGCGCGGGCGCCTGGTCGCCGGCCGGCACGCCGGCGATCAGGCTGGCCATCAGTTCGGGCAGTTGCATGGCCAGCGTCGGGACGATTTCCGAATGCAGTTGGTGATCCAGTTCCAGGGCTTGCGCAGCGTCGAGCAGCGGGCGCACCTGGTCGCGCAGCAGCGACAGGCAGCCGATGTAGTCCGACGATCCCTCGGCACGCCGGCGCGCATCGGCCAGCAGCGCGCGGATCTTGTCGCTGGGGCTGCTGGTGCCGGGCAACCGGAGGTTTCCCAGCCAGGCGAGGTCTTCTTCGGGAATGCGGACGGAGACGGTTTGCATTGGGGGCGGCCTGGAAGTGATGCGCTGAACCCAGCATAGGACACGCGTAAGCATTTGTATACGTTTGAAATTTAAAAATGGCAAACAATGGCAAACAATGGCGGACGAGGCGAGGAAACGGGGCGAAGAAACGGAGCGAAGGGCGGGGAGCCGGCCTGGCGCGGCGCGCGTGGGGCGTTTGCGGTACTGCCGTGTGCACCCGCACGGCCAGGCCCGCCTGACATCAGCCTGAAATCAGTCGCGCTTAAACTGCCTTGGGCGCCACACCCGTACTACCCATCGGAGCGGCTCTGATGCTACAATCTAAGTCTTTGATTTACATGAGCTATTGATCTCGCGGCGGAATTCCCCGCGAAAGGCACTGGCAGTGCACGGCAAGCGGCGGCAGTCACGCTGCCCGGCCGCGCCCCGAAATCCACGCGCAGATCTTCCCCGCTCGGTTCAAGACGCGTGTCCGCTGGCGCCGGGTTCGCCTCCTGCAAGACACGGAAACCATGACGACTACGACCACCGAGACCGCCGCGACCACCGGCCAGACCACCCCCGAGATCACCTTCGACAGCTTTGGACTCGACGCGCGCATCCTGCGCGCGCTGACCGAGCAAGGCTATACCAAGCCCACGCCGATCCAGGCGCAGGCGATCCCCGTGGTGCTGCTGGGCAAGGACGTCATGGGCGCGGCCCAGACCGGTACCGGCAAGACCGCCGGTTTTGCGCTGCCCATCATCCAGCGCCTGCTGCCGATGGCCAGCGCCAGCGCATCGCCCGCCCGCCATCCGGTGCGCGCACTGATGCTGACGCCCACGCGCGAACTCGCCGACCAGGTCTACGACAACGTGGCCCGCTACGCCCAGCACACCGACCTGCGCAGCACGGTGGTGTTCGGCGGCGTCGACATGAACCCGCAGACCGAAGCCCTGCGCCGCGGCGTCGAGATCCTGGTGGCCACCCCGGGCCGGCTGCTTGACCACGTGCAGCAGAAATCGGTGAACCTGTCGCAGGTGCAGATGCTGGTGCTGGACGAGGCCGACCGCATGCTCGACATGGGCTTCCTGCCCGACCTGCAGCGCATCATCAACCTGCTGCCGGCACAGCGCCAGACGCTGCTGTTCTCCGCCACGTTCTCCACCGAGATCAAGCGTCTCGCCTCGAGCTACCTGCGCCAGCCGGTCACCATCGAAGTCGCGCGCAGCAACTCGGCCAACGAGAACGTGCGCCAGGCCGTGTTCCAGGTCGAGGACGGCCACAAGCAGGCCGCCGTCGTGCACCTGCTGAAGAAGCGCGCCGGCGAAGGGCTGTCGCGCCAGTGCATCGTCTTCGTCAACAGCAAGATCGGCTGCTCGCGCCTGGCCCGCCATCTCGAGCGCGAAGGCATCAACGCGGCCGCCATCCATGGCGACAAGACCCAGACCGAGCGCATGCAGACGCTCGACGGCTTCAAGCAGGGCGCGATCGACGCGCTGGTCGCCACCGACGTGGCGGCGCGCGGCCTGGACATTCCCGACATGCCCTGCGTGATCAACTTCGACCTGCCGTTCAGCGCCGAGGACTACGTGCACCGCATCGGCCGTACCGGCCGCGCCGGCGCCACCGGCGATGCGCTGTCGATCTACGTGCCGAGCGACGAGCGCCTGCTGGTGGATATCGAGAAGCTGCTCAAGCGCAGCATCCCGCGCAGCGCGCTGGAAGGGTTCGACCCCACCGGCGCCAATGCGCGCGCCGAAGAAAGCGAGCGCCGCCGCGCCCGCACCGATGTGCGCCGCAGCCGCCCCGGCACGGAAGAAGAGCCGCGTCCGCGCAGGCACGATCCCGTCAGCTCGCGCAATGCCTTCCGTCCTTCCGACGATCCTTTCTTCTCGCGTCCCTACGAGCCCAGCGGCGGTGCCGCGTCCGTGCAGCCGGAAGCCGCCGACCACGCCGCCGCGTTCGGTCGCGGCCGGCCCGCGCCCAAGCGCCCGCTGGCGGCGCTGCTGGGTGGCGTGCCCAGGAAGTCCTGACCTGTCGACGGCGCGCCTGGCGCGCCGCATCCGGCGATGCCCGCGCGCGCGGGCGCCGGGAAAGCTAGCGTTGTCCCCTGCGCTGCCGTTCGAGCAGCGCTTCCCACCCGGCGGTAGCCTCCGCCAGCCAGCCCTGCATCGAATCCGCTCCGCTCGCCAGGCCGAGGTGGGCGCCCGCCGCGCGCAATGCCGCCAGCGGCTCCAGTGCATCGACCGATTCCGCGCCGCTCTGCTTGCTGAGTTTCTCCCCGATCTCGTTGGTGACCACCGGCACGTGCAGGTATGACGGCGTAGGCAGGCCGAGCAGGTGCTGCAGGTGAATCTGCCGCGGCGTGGAATCGAGCAGGTCGGCGCCGCGCACGATATGCGTGATGCCTTGCTGCCCGTCATCCACCACCACCGCGAGCTGGTAGGCCCACAGGCCGTCGGCACGGCGCAGCACGAAATCGCCGACCTCGGTCGCGAGGTTCTGGCATTGCCGGCCTTGCCAGCGGTCGTCGAAGCAGATCAGCGCCGCGTCGCCATCCGGCACCCGCACGCGCCAGGCGCGCGGCAGCTTGCCGTGCAGGCCGTCGCGGCAGGTACCCGGATAGCCGAGCGTCTGGTGGCGCTCGCGCGCATGCAGCAGCGAGTCGGCGATTTCCTTGCGCGAGCAGCCGCAGGGGTAGGTCTGGTGGCCGGCATCGAGCCGGCGCAGTGCATCGGCATATGACGCCTCGTGGCGGCTTTGCCACTGCGGCGGCGCGTCCGGATGCAGGCCGAGGCGTTCCAGCGTATGCAGGATCTGCTGGTCTGCGCCGCGCACGCAGCGCGGATAGTCGATGTCTTCGACGCGCACCAGCCAGCGGCCGCGGTGCGCGCGCGCATCGAGCCAGCTGGCCAGCGCGGTGACCAGCGAGCCCATGTGCAGCGGGCCGGTGGGCGAGGGGGCAAAGCGGCCGCAATAACCGGGGGCCGGGGCGTGGGACGTCATCTGGACTTCATCGGAACATCATCGATACCGCAGCCGGTGTCAGTCGGGCTGCCCCGGCTGCTGTTGCAGCAATGCCTGCACCAGGCGCGGGTCTTCGAGCTTGCTGGCCCACCATTGCAGCGCCTTGCCGCGCGTGCTGGTGCGCCAGGCCACCTTGAAATTGCCGGGCGCGCGCACCTCGAGCGTCTCGCGCGCCTGCAACACGCCGCTCTCGATGAAAGGCTGCGCCATCGGCGCCGGCAGCCAGCCGCAGCCCAGGCCGCGGATCTGCGCCTCGAGCTTGTCGCGCATGGTGGGCACCACCAGCACGTCCTGCCCGGCCAGCACGCCGTGGGTGCGGGCAGGCAGGTTGCGCGAGGTGTCGCCGACGGCCACGATGCGGTGCTTGGCAATCTGGATGGTGGTGAGCGGGCCGGGCTCGGTGGCCAGCGGGTGATGCGCGGCCACCGCGAAGACGAAGGGCATGGTGCCCATCGGCCTTACCTGGAAGCCCTGCGTGCTCGGCGCGTCGTAGGCGCCGCCGATCACCAGGTCGGCGCGGTTGCTGACCAGCGCGTCCCAGGCGCCACCCAGCACTTCCTTGGCGAAGCGCAGCCGGGTGGCGGTGTTCTCGGCATAGAAATCCTGGATCACCGGCAGCAGCGCGCGGAAATTGATGAGGTCGTCCACCACGATGGTCAGCGTGGCTTCCCAGCCGGTGGCCAGCCGCTTGACGCGGCGCGCCAGGTCGTCGGCGGCGTGCAGCAGGTGGCGGCCTTCGTCGAGCAGGGCGCGTCCGGCGGGCGTGAGCTCGGCGCGGTGGCGGCGGCGGTCGAACAGCAGCACGTCGAGGTCTTCTTCCAGCTTGCGCACCACATAGGTCAGCGCCGACGGCACTTTGCCCATCTCGTGGGCGGCTGCGGCAAAGCTGCCTTTGCGCTCGATGGCATCGAGGACTTCCAGGGATTCGAGAGAGAGGGCCATGTTCAGAAATTCTGAATGATTGCTACGAAGATCGTCCCGCTTAATATACTCCTGCGCCCATAAACTGCCTAGTATCGAAACGTAGCGCAAGGCCAGGACTCAGTCTCTGTGCCGATGTGGCCTGAAGGAGGGCCGTCAAAATGATTGAAATCAGAAAGGCGGGTGAACGCGGATACGCTGATCATGGCTGGCTCAAGTCTTACCACAGCTTTTCCTTCGCGGACTACTACGATGCCGGCCACGTCCAGTACGGGCCGCTGCGTGTGATCAACGAAGACCGCGTCGCGCCAGGCATGGGTTTCGGCACGCACGGTCACCGCGACATGGAGATCATCAGCTATGTGCTGGAGGGCGAACTGGCCCACAAGGACAGCATGGGCAACGGCAGCGTGATCCGTCCGGGCGATGTGCAGCGCATGAGCGCCGGCACCGGCGTGCGCCATTCGGAGTACAACCACGCGGCGCACGACACCACGCACTTCCTGCAGATCTGGATCCTGCCGGAGGCGGCGAATCTCGAGCCCGGCTACGAGGAGCGGCGTTTCGAAGCCGCCGACAAGCGCGGACGCCTGCGCCTGGTGGGCAGCCGCGACGGCGCCGAAGGCTCGGTGGTGATCCACCAGGACCTGCGCCTGTACGCCGGGTTGTTCGACGGTGACGAGTCCGCCACGCTCGCGCTCGCCCCGCAACGGCGCGCCTACGTGCATGTGGCGCGCGGCCGCGTCAATATCAACGGCAAGGCGCTCGAAGCCGGCGACGCCGCGAAGATCGAAGGCGTGGACGCCGTGGCCCTGTCCGGTGGAGACAACGCGGAAGTGCTGGTCTTCGACCTGCCCTGAGGCGCCCGCGGCGGTCCTGGCAAGCCCCGCAGCCCGCCGGCGCACCGGCGGTCTGCGGGGCTTTGTCTTGGCGGGTTTGGCGTGTGCTATCTTCTCGCTATAGATAAGCGCACGGGCCGGCACTTGCCGCTTCCGGCGCGCTCCGGCCATCGACCCCCAGACCAGAGATGACTTTTGTATCCGTTCTCCTCGCGCTGATCGCCGAGCAGTTCCGCGCCCTGGGCCGCAACAATCCGATCTACGACATCGTGCGCGTGCTCGCCGAGCGGGCCGAACACGCGTTCGACACAGGCCGTCCGCGCGATGCCGCGCTGGCCTGGTTCACGGTGGTGTTGCCGCTGACGCTCACGGCCATGGTGGTGCACTACCTGCTGGCTTCGATCAGCGTGGCGCTCACGCTCGCCTGGAATGTCCTGCTGCTCTACCTGACGCTCGGATTCCGGCAGTTCAGCCACTTCTTCACCGACATCCACGAAGCCCTCAACCGCGACGACCTGCCGCGCGCCCGCGCGCTGCTGCACCAGTGGACCGGGCTCGATACCGTGGAAATGCCGGTCACCGAGATCGTGCGCCACACGCTCGAGGCCGCCATCGTGGCGGTCCACCGCCATGTGTTCGGCGTGTTCTTCTGGTTCCTGGTGCCGATCGGCCCGGGCGGGGTAGTGCTGTACCGGATCACCGAATACCTGGCGCGCCACTGGAACCTGCCTTCCACTGAGCGCAGTCCCGCGCTCGGTCGCTTTGCCGCGCGTGCCTTCTATCTGCTGGACTGGATTCCCTCGCGGCTGACCGCGGTGGGCTTTGCCATCGTCGGTAACTTCGAAGACGCGGTCTACGCGTGGCGCAACCATGCGCGCAAGTGGAACGACGCGGTCAACGGCATCTTGCTGGCCAGCGGCGGCGGCGCGCTCGGCGTACGCCTCGGCGTGCCGCTGGCGGAGGCCGACTCCGCCGTGGTGCTGCGCACCATCGTGGCCGGCCCGGCGGTGGACTATGCGCCGGGCATGGAGGGCGACAGCGAGCCCGAGCCGGTCGCGCCCGAGTTCGGCGCGGAACCCGGCGTGCGCACGCTGCAATCGGCCATCGGCCTGGTGTGGCGAGCCGTGGTGCTGTGGATGCTGCTGCTGGCGATGCTGTCGCTGGCGCTGTGGGTGGGCTGAAGCGCCAGGCGCCAGGCTAGCCCTGGCGCGGCGCCCCGCATTGCCAGCACGAGCCGAACTGCGCCTCGTGCCATTCCCCGCAGGACAAGCACTGCCAGCCTGGCCCGGAGGGCGGGTTGGCGGCCGCGCGCAAGACCGCCCATGCCTGGGCTTCCATCTCGTCGTCGATCAGCCAGACCTGGGGCGCGCTTTCGCGGAACGGAATGTCGCCCATCGCGCCGACCAGCCAGGTATTGCGCAGGTCAGCGCGGATGCCGGCGGCTTCCAGCAGGTTCTGGCAATGCGCCGCATGCACGAGCGAAGGGGTGGAGAGCAGTAGTTTCATGAGGATCGGGCGCGCCGGGTGGGCGCCCGATCACCTTACCACGGCTTTTGCTGGCGGGATTCGTGCAGCAGCTGCGTGTAGAGCTGATGGCGGCGTTCCGAGATCTCGCCTGCCTCGATGGCCGCCAGCACGCCGCAGCCGGGCTCGTTGATGTGGTGGCAGTTGTAGAAACGGCACTCGGTCAGGCGCGCCCGGAACTCGGGGAAGGCGCGCTCGAGCATGCCCTCGCTGAGATGATGCAGGCCGAATTCCTGGAAGCCGGGCGAGTCGATCAGGCAGCCGCGCTGGCGCTCGCCATGGTCGGCATCGCTATCCACGCTTGCCGGCAGGTGGTAGAGCCGCGTGAACGTGGTGGTGTGCTTGCCCGAATCCAGCTTGGCCGAGATCTCCCGCGTCTGCGCTTCGACGCCCGGGATCAGCAGGTTCAGCATCGAGGACTTGCCCATGCCGGACTGGCCGATCAGGATGCTGGCGCGCTGCGCCAGGCGCGGGCGCAACTGCGCCAGCGCGTCTTCCGGCGCACCGTGCACGGACATGTAGAGGATCTCGTAGCCCAGCGCCTGGTAGGGCGCGAGCCGGCTGCGGGCTTCGTCGAGGCGCGCGGTCAGGTCGACCTTGTTGAGCACGATCAGCGGCCGGATTTCCAGCGCTTCGGCCGATACCAGCGCGCGCCCGAGCAGGTCTTCCGAGAAACCCGGCTCGGTCGCCAGCACGATCACCACCTGGTCGATATTGGCGGCCAGCAGCTTGGACTTGAACTGGTCCGAGCGGTGCAGCAGGTTCTTGCGCGGCTTGACGCTGGTGATGACGCACTGGTCCGCGGAGGCGTACTCGATATTGACGCGGTCGCCCACGGCGCACTCGCTGCGCTTGCCGCGCGGAAAGGCGTGCAGGCGGCTGCCGTCGCCCAGTTCGATCACATAGTGGCGGCCGTGCGCGGCGACGACCAGCGCTTCTTCCGTGGCTGCACCATTGCCCTTGGCAGCGCTTGCGGCGCGCTGCTGGCCCCCTCTGGCGGCGCGGCTCATGCGTGCGCCAGCAGGCGGTCGATCCGCTGTGCCGCGGGCGGATGCGAGTAGTAGAAGGCGCTGTAGAGCGGATCGGGGGTCAGGGTCGAGGCGTTGTCCTTGTACAGCTTGACCAGCGCCGAGATCAGGTGGCCGGCGTCGGTCTGTCCCGCGGCAAAGGCATCCGCTTCGAATTCGTGGCGGCGCGAGGTCTGGCTGGCCAGCGGCCCGAGCAGGAACGTAAACACCGGCAACGTCAGGAAGAACAGCACCAGCGCCAGCGCATGGTTGCTGGTGCCGAGGTTGGGCAGCACGCCCAGGCCCGTGTAGAACCAGGTGCGGCTGGCCAGCCAGCCCAGCGCGGCCAGGAAGGCCAGGCTCAGCGCGAAGCTGACCACCATGCCCTTGAGGATATGACGGCGCTTGAAATGGCCGAGCTCGTGCGCCAGCACCGCTTCGATCTCGTCGTCCGCCAGGCGCTCCATCAGCGTATCGAAGAAGACGATGCGCTTGGCGGCGCCGAAGCCGGTGAAGTAGGCGTTGCCGTGCGCGCTGCGCTTGCTGCCGTCCATCACGAACAGGCCGCGGCTGCGGAAGCCGCACTTTTGCAGCAGGCGCGTGATGCGCGCCTCCAGCGAGGCATTGGCCAGCGGCTCGAAGCGGTTGAACAGCGGCATGATCACCGACGGCGCGATCATCTGCACGAACACGGTGAATGCGATCCAGGTGAGCCAGGTCCAGGCCCACCAGTATTGGCCCATATGCTCCATCAGCCAGAGCACGGCCAGCAGCAGGGGCAGGCCGAGCGCGCAGCCGACCGCGGTCATCTTGACCAGGTCGACGAGGTAAAGCTGCCAGCTCATGCGGTTGAAGCCGAAGCGCTGTTCGATGACAAACTGCCCATAGACCGAGAAGGGCAGGTCGACCAGGCCGCCGACCACGGCCACGCTGGCGATCAGCGCGACGCTGTAGGCATAGCCCGGGCCGAAGGTGTCCAGCCAGAACTGGTTGATCCACTGCAGCCCGCCCAGCATGGTCAGGACGATCAGCAGCGCGGCGCCGGCCAGCACTTCCAGCATCGACAAGCGGGTGCGCGCGATGGTGTAGTCGGCTGCCTTCTGGTGCGAAGCCAGCGTGATGGTGTCGGCAAAGCGGCCGGGCACCGCGTGACGGTGTTGCGCCACATGGCGCACCTGGCGGGCTGCCAGCCAGAGCTTGGTCAGCACCATCAGCATCAGGGCGGCGAGGAACAGAAACGTGAACATCGGGCGGGGCCTTGTCGTGTGAACCGTTGCCGTGCAGGGCCGAAGGCCGGCCGCGGCGGCGGATATGCGAGAATTATAAGTTGTTCGCGCCTGGCGCCCCGTGTTCATCGTCCGGGCCCGGGTGCGCCCCTTCTTGCTTCTCCTTCGATTGCAGTCCAGATGACCAGCCAAAACACGCACGCCGGCGCCGGCGCCAAATCCGTCAAGAGCGAAAACAACCTGATCTGGCTCGACATGGAGATGACCGGCCTGATGCCGGACCAGGACCGCATCATCGAGATCGCGATCGTGGTGACCGATTCGGAACTCAATATCCTGGCCGAAGGCCCGGTGCTGGTGATCCACCAGGAAGACGCCGTGCTCGACGGCATGGACAACTGGAACAAGGGCACCCATGGCCGCTCCGGCCTGATCGACAAGGTCAAGGCATCGACCCTGAGCGAAGCCCAGGCCGAGACCGAGCTGCTGGCCTTCGTCAAGCGCTGGGTGCCGGCTGGCAAGTCGCCCATGTGCGGCAACTCGATCTGCCAGGACCGCCGCTTCATGGCGCGCTACATGCCCAAGCTGGAGGCGTTCTTCCACTACCGCAACCTCGATGTGTCTACCCTGAAGGAGCTGTGCAAGCGCTGGGAGCCGGCCATCCACAAGGGCTTCGTCAAGCGCCAGCTGCACACGGCCCTGGCCGACATCCTGGAATCGGTGGAAGAGCTGCGCTACTACCGCACGCATTTCATCCGCCATCCGGCGCCCGCCGCGGCTGTGGCCGCCGATGCGCCCGTGGCGCCGTCCGCCCCGGCGGCCTGATACGAGCATTCCACGCCACTCACGAGGCGCCTCGCGGGGCGCCTTGTTAATTACCGCAGCCACCTTTCATGTTCGCGCGCATCGTCTCGATCATCACCCCGGTCATCCTGATCATCCTGGTGGGCTGGCTGTACGGGCGGCGCGCGCATC
Organism: Cupriavidus sp. 05N38; assembly: GCF_056397345.1. Taxonomy (NCBI): domain Bacteria; kingdom Pseudomonadati; phylum Pseudomonadota; class Betaproteobacteria; order Burkholderiales; family Burkholderiaceae; genus Cupriavidus; species Cupriavidus sp. 05N38. The sequence continues at coordinate 61,108 of NZ_JBFTNF010000012.1, read as the reverse complement.
CCGACATGGCGGGCATCAACCGCGCCACGCTGGACGTGATCGCGCCGTTGCTGGTGGTCTCGGCCTTCGTCAGCAAGGATTTCGTGCTGGCCGACCAGTTCGAGCTGCTTGGCTGCGCGGTGGCCGTGGTGCTGGGTTCCGGTGTGCTCGCATGGCTCGGTGCGCGCCTGCTGCGGGCTGACCCGCGCACCTTCGTGCCGCCGATGATGTTCAACAACTGCGGCAACATGGGCCTGCCGCTGTCGGTATTCGCCTTCGGGCAGGTCGGGCTGGCGCCGGCGGTGGCGCTGTTCGCCGCCTCCAACCTGATGCACTTCACCATCGGCATGAAGATCGTCAACCGCCATGCGCGGGTGGCGCAGATCGCGCGCAACCCGATGGTGCTGGCGACCGTGGCGGGGGTGGGGTTGTCGCTGGCGCGGCCGTGGTTCGCGTTGCCCGAGCCGGTGCTGCAATCGGTCAAGCTGCTGGGCGACGCTACCGTGCCCCTGATGCTGTTCGCGCTCGGGGTGCGCATGAAGGACGTGAACCTGCGCAACTGGACCATGGGCGCGATCGGCGCCGCGGTATGCCCGCTGACAGGCATTGCGTGTGCCTTGCTGCTGGCGCAGGTGGTGCCGCTCACCCAGCTCCAGCGCGGGCTGCTGTTCGTGTTCGCGTCGCTGCCGCCCGCGGTGCTCAACTTCCTGGTGGCCGACCACTTCCGCCAGGAGCCCGACCAGGTGGCTTCGATCGTGCTGCTGGGCAATGTCGGCGCGGTGGTGTTCGTGCCGCTGGGGCTCTACCTCGGGCTGCGCTGAAGCCTGGCCGCTCAGGCCGCGGGCCTGGCGCGGATGGCCTGCTTGGGCCGCCATATCCTGGCCACCGCCTCGTCGGATTCGATGTACGGTCCGCCGATCAGGTCCACGCAATAGGGCACGGCGGCAAAGATGCCCTGCACGATGGTCTTGCCATCGTCAGAGCGCAGGCCTTCGAGCGTTTCGCGGATGGCGCGCGGTTGCCCCGGCAGGTTGATGATCAGCGCGGCGCGGCTGGCGGTCTCGCGGATCACCGCCACCTGGCGCGACAGGATCGCGGTCGGCACGAAATGCAGGCTGATCTGGCGCATCTGTTCGCCAAAGCCGGGCATTTCCTTGGTGCCGACAGCCAGCGTGGCTTCCGGCGTGACATCGCGGCGCGCCGGACCGGTGCCGCCGGTGGTCAGCACCAGGTCGCAGCCGGCCACGTCGACCAGTTCGATCAGCGTGCGCGAGATCAGCGCCTGCTCGTCGGGCACCAGCCGTTCGACGGCCTGCCAGGGCGAGGTCAGGGCGCGGCCGAACCAGTCCCGCAGCGCCGGGATGCCTTCGTCCTGGTAGGTGCCGGCCGAGGCGCGGTCGGAGATCGAGACGAAGCCGACCACCAGTTCGTCCGGATGCTTGCGGGCCACGGGATGGGTCGTCGCGGGGGTGGTGGTCTGCGTCATCTTGGCTCCGGGTTTGCGGTCATTCGTCGCTGGCTTCGCCGTCCGGCAGTGGCTCGGCTTCGCCGGCGGCTGCCTGGGTGCCGTCCAGCGCACTCTTGACCGCCTGGAACAACTCGCGGAAATAGCGCGGCGGCTTGCTCAGTTCGCGTTCCTTGCGGGCATTGCGGATGATGTTGCGCAGCGCCTGCACATCGGTATCGGGGTGTTCGGCCAGGAACTTCGTCAGCGCGGCGTCATCGGCCAGCAGCAGTTCGCGCCAGCGCTCGACCAGGTGCAGCTTGGCCGTCTCGGACTTGCTGGCGCCCTTGAAGGCTTCCAGCACGCGCTGGATGGCATCGACCTCGGCGTCGTCCAGCCTGCGCATGACCTTGCCCACGAACTGCATCTGGCGGCGCTTGCCTTCGTGGTTGGTGATGCGGCGCGCATCGCGGATGGCGTCGGCCAGCGCTTCGGGCATGGGTACGCGCGCCAGGCGATCCTTGGGCAGCGCTTCGAGTTCCACGCCCAGGTCTTGCAGGGCGAGCATATCGCGTTTTTTCTGTGACTTGCTCTTGGGCAGGTCGTCTTCGTCCGGTTCGGGGGCGAACTGGCCGGGGAAGCCGGAGGCGTTCCGGGGGGAGGTGCGGGAGTTTCGCGTCATGGGTGGCATTTTATCTTGCTATGATTCTTGTTTGGACTTTTGATGACCGCGCCCACAATGGATCAATCCGCAGACCAGACCGCCCATTTCACCTATACCCAGGCTCAGCTCAGCGAGATGGCCGCCGATGTGCTGCGGGTGGCACGCGAACTGGGCGCCACCGACGCGGCCACCGAGATCTCCGAAGGCAGCGGCTTGTCGGTCTCGGTACGCAAGGGCGAGGTGGAGACTATCGAGCAGAACCGCGACAAGGTGGTGGGCGTCACGGTGATGATCGGCAAGCGGCGCGGCAATGCCAGCACCTCGGATTTCTCGCCGGCGGCGCTGCGCGCCACGGCCGAGGCCGCCTACAACATCGCCCGCTTCACGGCCGAGGACGATTGCGCCGGCCTGGCGGAGGAAGAACTGCTCGAACACAACCCGCGTGATCTCGACCTGTTCCATCCGTGGAACATCGACGCCGCGCAGGCCATCGAGCTGGCGTGCCGCGCCGAGGCCGCCGCCTTCGCCGTCTCGCCGCGCATCCGCAACAGCGATGGCGCCAGCGTGTCGGCCCAGCATTCGCAGTTCGTGCTGGCCACCTCGCGCGGCTTCACGGGCGGCTACCCGTACTCGCGCCACTTCATCTCCTGCGCGCCGATCGCCGGCACCGGCAGCGGCATGCAGCGCGACGACTGGTACTCGTCCAAGCGGGCTCCCGGCGCGCTGGCCGCGCCCGAGGATATCGGCCGCTATGCCGCCGAGCGCTCGCTGGCACGCCTGGGTTCGCGCAAGCTTTCCACGCGCCGTTGCCCGGTACTGTTCGAGGCGCCGCTGGCGGCAGGCCTGCTGGGCGCCTTCGTGCAGGCGGTGTCGGGCGGCGCGCTGTACCGCAAGTCGACGTTCCTCTACGACACGCTGGGCAAGGCCGTGTTCGCCCCGCACATCCATATCCACGAGCAGCCGCACCTGCCGGGCGCCATGGGCAGCGCGCCGTTCGACGAGGAAGGCGTGAGGACCCATGCGCGCGACGTGGTCCGCGGCGGCGTGGTGGAGGGCTACTTCCTTTCCACCTATTCGGCGCGCAAGCTGGGCATGAAGACCACCGGCAATGCCGGCGGCTCGCATAACCTGACGCTGTCCAGCAAGCTGACCACGCCCGACGACGATTTCGCCGGCATGCTGCGCAAGCTCGGCACCGGCCTGCTGGTCACGGAGCTGATGGGGCAGGGCGTGAACTACGTCACCGGCGACTATTCGCGCGGTGCCTCGGGCTATTGGGTGGAGAACGGCGAGATCCGCTATCCGGTGGAAGAGATCACCATTGCCGGCAGCATGGCCGGGATGTTCCGCCAGATCGTCGCCATCGGCGCCGATACGCTGGTGCGCGGCACGAAGGAAACCGGCTCGATCCTGATCGAGCAGATGACCATCGCCGGCAACTGAGGCGGGCGCTGCAAACGACCGCGCAGCGGCCTGTTGCCAGGGCCGCCGCGCGGTTCTTGCTTCCAGGCCCGGTTTATTCCTCGCCGGAGGGCGGGCGCTCGTAGGTCACGAAGGCGTAGTCGAAGCCATTGGCCTCGGAGTGATGCGATTCGCGTGCGGTGGCCAGCCACTGGCGCGGGTCGATCGGCGGGAAAACCGCGTCGCCTTCGATATCCGCATCGATCTCCGTCACCACCAGGCGGTCGGCGCTGGGCAGGGCCTCGGCGTACAACTGCGCGCCGCCGATCAGGAAGATCTGCGCCGTGCCCGCGCACAGCCGCTGCGCTTCTTCGAGCGAGTTCGCCACCTCGCATCCTTCGATGCGCAGGTCGGGGTTGCGGCTCACCACGATATTGCGGCGGCCCGGCAGCGGCCTGCCGATGGATTCCCAGGTCTTGCGGCCCATCAGGATGGGGGCGCCCATGGTGGTGCGCTTGAAGTGCGCGAGATCCTCGGGCAGGCGCCACGGCAGCGCGTTGTCGCGGCCGATCACATTGTTGCGGGCCTTGGCCACGATCAGGGTCAGCAATGTCATACGGCCACCGGTGCCTTGATGGCCGGGTGAGGTTCGTAGCCGTCAAGCTCGAAATCCTCGTAGCGGTAGTCGAAGATGCTCTGCGGCTGGCGCTTGATGACAAGCCGCGGCAACGGGCGCGGCTCGCGCGACAGCTGCGTCGCCACCTGCTCGGCGTGATTGCTGTAGATGTGGCAGTCGCCGCCGGTCCAGATGAAATCGCCCACGTCCAGGCCGGTCTGCTGCGCAATCATGTGCGTGAGCAGTGCGTAGGAGGCGATGTTGAACGGGACGCCCAGGAAGATATCGGCCGAGCGCTGGTACAGCTGGCAGGACAGGCGCCCGTCCGCCACGTAGAACTGGAAGAAGGCGTGGCAGGGCGGCAGCTTCATCTGCGGGATCTCGCCCACGTTCCAGGCCGACACGATCAGGCGGCGCGAATCCGGATTGCTGCGGATCTGCGCCATCAGCTCGCTGATCTGGTCGATGTGCCGGCCGTCGGGCGTCGGCCAGGCGCGCCACTGCGAGCCGTAGACCGGGCCCAGTTCGCCGTTCTCGTCAGCCCATTCGTCCCAGATGCTGACCCCGTTCTCCTTCAGGTACTTGATGTTGGTCGAGCCCTGCAGGAACCACAGCAGTTCGTGGATGATCGACTTCAGGTGCAGCTTCTTGGTGGTCACCACCGGGAAGCCCTGGCGCAGGTCGAAGCGCATCTGATAGCCGAACACGGAGCGCGTGCCGGTGCCGGTGCGGTCGGCTTTTTCGGTGCCATGCTCTTGCACATGGCGCATGAAGTCGAGGTACTGTTTCATCGGCGCGGGTGTTGGGGAAAGTGACGCGACAGCGGTGTGGGCATGAAGTGCAAGCTGCCGAACGATGGGCGGCTTGCCGAAGGATGTGCGATTTTATCGCAAACGCGGCCGGGGGACTTCCTGTCGCCGCCGGTGCGGCGCCAAGCAAAAACGGGCCGCCTCGCGGCGGCCCGTCTGCCGGGCGCAGCGCCCCGGCGGGCGCTGCCTGCTTCCTGTGCCGGCCTTACTGGCTGGCCGCCGCCGGAGTGCGGCGCTTCTGCTTCAGGTAGCCGGCGCCGAGCACGCCGCCCACGATCAGCACGAACAGGCCGTAGTAGAGCATGGCGTTGCTGTCGAAGAACGCCTTCACCAGCGGCTCGCTGACGATCATCTTCACCGCGGTGAAGGCCAGCACGCCGGCGCCAATGTAGATGATCGAGGGGAAGCGGCCCATCAGCTTGAGGACCAGGCTCGAGCCCCACACAACGATCGGGATGCTGATCAGCAGGCCCAGCACCACCAGCAGGAAGCTGCCGTGCGCAGCGCCGGCCACCGCCAGGACATTGTCCACGCCCATCACCGCGTCGGCGATGATGATGGTCTTCATGGCGCCCACCAGCGTGGTCGCGCCAGCGCCGTGTTCGTCGCCGTTGCCGTCGTCGGAGAGCAGCTTGTAGGCGATCCACACCAGGGCCAGGCCACCGATCAGCAGCAGGCCGGGGATCTTGAGCAGCCAGACCACGCCAATGGTCATTGCCGAGCGCACCACCACCGCGCCGACCGTACCCCAGATAATGGCTTTCTTCTGCAACTGGGGCGGCAGGTTGCGTGCGGCCAGCGCGATCACGATGGCGTTGTCGCCCGCGAGCACCAGGTCAATGACGACGATGGAAAGCAGCGCCGTCAGGAACTGCATCGTGAACAGATCGGTGAACCATTCCATGAAATCTCCTCGAAAAACGAATAGCCGGAAGCCAAAAGCTGCACTTGCGCACAGTGTTTGCCTGGAGACATGAAGTTCGGGAGCTTGGGGGCGCCTTTGCAAACCATGAAACCAGGTTGCAAAGGTCTTGCTCGACCGCCGTTTGTACATTGCTGTCTTGTTGGCGGTCAGCACAACCGGAGGCCCTGAGGACTCGGAATGACGATTGTGCTAAGGGCTGGGCCCCGGAGCTACTCCCCTTTGAGGGACGTTCCATCCGGGCAAGCCCGCGATGAATACGCTGAGGCGGATTATAAACGAAGCCGCGCTTTCCGTGCGATGAAAAATGTGGTTTATGGCGTACATATTCAGGGGCGTAGCCAGCGCTTCAGGCGTTTTTCCGCCGCGGGCCCGTTTTTGCGATCTATCCTAGAAGACCGGCATCGGCCGATGCGCTCCAGACGTCACCGGAGGCGCGCGCCATGCCGGCCCCGCGCATGCCGTGACGTGCGGGCCCCTGGGGGTTTTATGCATCGCCCATCGACCATCAAGGAAACGTCATGCCGGCCGTCCCGACCCCGCTGCAGCCACGACACGAACATCCCCAAGCCAAGCGCACTTCCGGCGCATCCTTGAAACCCAACGGCAGCCAGGCCGGTGCTGTCGCCGCCAACGGGATCGCGCTGCCCAATCCGGTGCCGCGGCTGGACTTCATCCAGCAGTATCACGAAGACAACGGCGCGTTGCGCGGAGAAATCACGCGAGGCCTGCTGGCCGAGGCCGCCAGCATCAGCCCCAAGTTCTTCTACGACGTGCTCGGCTCGCGCCTGTTCGAGGCCATCACCGACCTGCCCGAGTATTACCCGACGCGTACCGAGGCCGCCGTCTTCTCCACCTTTGCACCCGCCATGGCCGCGCGCGCCGGCAGCAGCTGCGTGCTGATCGACCTCGGTGCGGGCAACTGCCAGAAGGCCGCGCGGCTGTTCGGCAGCCTGCAGCCTGCGCAATACGTGGCGCTCGACATCTCGGTGGAATTCCTGCGCGCCACCCTGTTCTGCCTGCAGCAGCAGCATCCGCAGATTCCCATGCTCGGCCTTGGCGCCGACCTGTGCGCGCCGCTCGACCTGCCGCCCGAGGTCAGGCACGGGCGCCGGCTGTTCTTCTACCCGGGCTCGAGCATCGGCAATTTCGCGCCAGACCAGGCGCAGGCCTTGCTGCAGCGACTGCGTGCGGCCGCGGGCCGCGGCGACGGCGTGCTGATCGGCGTGGACCTGCTCAAGGAAGAGCAGGCGCTGGTCGCGGCCTACGACGATCCGCTGGGGGTGACCGCCGCCTTCAACCGCAACGTGCTGCGCAACCTGAACCGCATCGTCGGCAGTGACTTCGCCCTCGAGGACTGGCGCCACGCCGCCAGCTTCGACCGCCAGGGCTCGCGCATCCAGATGCACCTGCGTGCCGAGCGCGATGTCACCGTGCGCTGGGCGGAAGGCAGCCGGGCGTTCAGCGCGGGCGAGACGATCCATACCGAAGACTCGTATAAATACCGCCCGCGCGACTTTGCCGCCTTGCTCGGGGCAGCCGGATTCGACGATCCCGTATGGTGGACCGACCCGCGTGGGTGGTTCGCGGTGTTCCACGCGCGGGCGTGAGCGTTCCACGCCCGGCGCCGCGGGCCGCCGGAGCCCCGGCGGCAGGGGTGTCATAATGCCTGCGTTCCCGCGACGGGGGCGGCGCGCCAAGCATGCGCGCCGTACTTCCGGCGCGCGGCCATGCAACCGTGGGCGATCCCATTCACCGGCAGGTTTTTTCGATGAGCGGCTTTTCCATGCTTCCCGATCTTCACTTCAACGGCGGCAAGACGGTCTGGACCGACCCTCGGCGCTTGCCACGAGAAGGCCTGGCGCAGGCGCTGGTGGAGACCCGCAACCGGACCCTGGCATGGCTCGCCGCCTTTGGCCAGACCCGCCGGGGCTGGGATGTGCAGCGCCAGGATTTCGCCGAGCCGCCATTGTGGATGCTGGGGCATATCGCCTGGCATGCCGAGTGGTGGTGCCTGCGCGAGGTACGCGTGCGTGAGCACGACGGCGTGCCGCTCCAGGTGGCCGGGGCGCCGTCGCTGCTGGCCGGCGCCGATGCATGGTTCGATCCCGAGCGCATCGATCCCGACGCGCGCTGGGAGGTCGCCTTGCCCGATGTGGCAGTGGTCAAGCGCTATGCCGCCGACGTGCTCGACGCCACCTTGCGCCGCCTGGCGACGCTGCCCGACGATAGCGACGCCACGCTCTACGCCTGGCGCCGCGCCCTGTTCCACGAAGACCGCCAGGGCGAGGCCATTGCGGCGTTGCTGCAGGCGCTCGGCGTGGCGCCGGTGGAGCCCGCGGTGGCGTTGCCTTCGCTGTCGGTGCCGCATGGCGGCACGCTGCAGTTTCCCGGCGGTCGCTTCGTACAGGGCTGGGCCGATCAGGACGGCTTCGCGCTGCCCGATGAACTGCCGCCGCAGCCCACCTATGTTCCCGCCTTCGAGATGGATGCCGCGCCGGTCAGCAACGCGCAGTTCCTCGAGTTCGTCGAGGACGGCGGCTACGAGCGCGCCCACTGGTGGACGCCGGCGGGCCGCCGGTGGCTGATGATGCAGGAGCGCTCGGCGCCACGCTATTGGGCGCGCCACCCGGACTCCAGGGCCTGGATGGCGCAGCGCTTCGGCAGCCTGCGCACGCTGAATCCGGACGAAGCCGTGCGCCATGTGAGCCTGTTCGAGGCGCAGGCCTGGTGCGTCTGGGCCGGCCGGCGCCTGCCGATGGAGTCAGAGTGGGAACTGGCCGCCGTGCAGAATCGCGGGGGCCTGCGCTGGGGCATGGTGCGCGAGTGGACGGCAACGCCGTACGAGCCCTACGCGGGGTTTGAAGCAGGCCCGGGCGATGCGGATTTCGCCGACTGTTTCGCCACCCACCAGGCGGTGCGGGGTGCGTCGTTTGCCAGCCCGGCACGGCAGCATCACCCGCGCGCGCGGCTGGCGCTGTTGCCCGAGGACGATTTCGCCTTCGTCGGCTTTCGCAGTTGTCCGCTCTAGGGGGCGCCCGGCGCGCACTGCCATGCAGGCGGCAAAAGAAAAAGGCACCCGAGGGTGCCTTCTTCTTTTGCCGGAAGGGGCTGTGCGCCGTGGCGGCCAGCCCTGTCTCCGATCAGCGCTCGAAACGCGAGCGGCCGCCGCCGTTGCCGTTGCCATTGCGCTGGCCGCCGAAGCCGCCACGGTTGCCGTCGCGGTTACCGTCGCCGAAGCTGCGCGGAGCGCCGTCACGGTTGCCGTAGCTGCTGCGGCCTTCGCCGCCACGGTAGCCACCGCCGTTGCCGGCCGGTGCGCCGCCGCCGAAGCTGCGGTTGTTGTCGCCGAAGCTGCGCGGTGCTGCGCCGTCACGGTTGCCGAAGCCACGGTTGTCGCCGCCGCGGTAGCCGCCTTCGTTGCCGAAGCTGCGCTGGCCGCCATTGCCGGCGTTGCCGCCGGCACCGGTGTTGGCGCTCTGGCCGCGGTAGCCGAAGCCGCCGCGGTCACCGAAGCCACGGTTGCCGTCGCGGTCGCCGAACGGGCGGTCGCCGGCCGGGCGCGGTGCGCCGTCGCGGTTGCCGTAGCTGCGGCTTTCGCCGCCACCGAACTTGCGGTCGCCGAAGCTGCGGTTTTCGCCGCCGCGGTAGCCGCCGCCGTTGCTGTTGCCACGGTAGCCGCCGCGGTCACCACCCGGCTTGCCGCCGAAGCCGGTGCGCGGCTTGGGCGAGCGGCGCGGTTCCAGGCCTTCGATCACCGAAGCGTCGATGCGGTTGTTGGTGAAGCGCTCGATGCGCTTCCACTGGAACATGTCGCCATGGTTCACAAGGTTGATGGCGACGCCCGAGCGGCCCGCGCGGCCGGTACGGCCGATACGGTGCACGTAGTCCTCGGCCTGCTTGGGCAGGTCGAAGTTCACCACGTGGGTGATGTCGGGCACGTCGATGCCGCGCGCGGCCACGTCGGTGGCCACCAGGATGCGCAGGTTGCCACGGCGCAGCGAGGTCAGGGTGCGGTTGCGCGCGCCCTGGGTCATGTCGCCGTGCAGTGCGCCGGCCGCGAAGCCGGTGTCCGACAGGCGCTCGGCCAGCGAGTCGGCATCGCGCTTGGTGGCGGTGAAGACGATCGCTTGCTTGAGGCTGACATCGCGCAGCAGGTGGTCGAGCAGCTTTTCCTTGTGCGACATGTCGTCGGTGAAGTGCAGGCGCTGTTCGATATTGCTCTGGTCGGCGCGGGCAGCGGCGATCTCGATGCGTTGCGGGTCGCGCAGCTGGCGCGAGGCGAGCTGGGCGATGCGGCCGTCCAGCGTGGCCGAGAACATCAGCGTCTGGCGGGTGGCCGGGGTGGCGGCGACGATGGCGTCGATGTCATCGGCAAAGCCCATGTCCAGCATGCGGTCGGCTTCGTCGAACACCAGCATGTCCAGCGCCGACAGGTCGATGCGGCCGGCTTCGATGTGGTCGAGCAGGCGGCCCGGCGTTGCCACCAGGATGTCGGGCATCTTCGACAGCATGGCCAGCTGCTTCGGGTAGGGCATGCCGCCCAGGATGCTGGCGCACACGATGCGGCGCAGGTGGCGGCCGTACTTTGCGGCGGCTTCGGTCACCTGCAGGGCCAGTTCACGCGTCGGCGTCAGCACCAGCAGCGCCGGCTGCGCCGGTGCGGGGCGGGGGCGCTTGCCCTTCATGCGCTTGGCCGGCTCGTCAAAGCGCGGGCGGTTCGGCGCAGCCTTTTCGCTGATGCGCTGGATGGCCGGCAGCATGAACGCGCCAGTCTTGCCCGAGCCGGTCTGGCTGGAAACCAGCAGATCGCGGCCGGCCAGGAAGGCGGGGATTGCCTGCGCCTGCACCGGCGTGGGCGTGGTGTAGTTCAGTTCGGCGAGGGCGCGCAGGATGGCTTCGTCCAGGCCGAGCTTGGCAAAGCCGTTGTCGGCAGCAACCGGAGCGGCGGCGGCAGGCTCGGCGGCCGGGTTGAGCATGGCGTCGATCTTCTCGAGCGGGCTCGGTTCCTGGGCTGCGGGCGTGGCGATGATGGCGGCTTCGGTCGATGCGTCAGCGGCGGAGGCAAAATCCTGCTCCGCACGGATGTCGTGCTGGGTCATGTCGTAACTTTTATTTAAATGCATGGCACCCCATGCCAATCGAGTGTGCAGGGGCGGGCGCAGTGCAAAGTCTTAAAAAAGGCTTCGGCGCCAATCGGTGAGGCCGTTACGACAGACACGCTGGCAGTACGGCGGCAGGCAGGGCGGCATCGGCACAAGGCCGGGTGCGTATTCCCTGGCAGGCAAACAGCTCGATACAAGCTGTTCAACAGGATCGGAGACGAGGCGACGTCGGTGAGAAATGCGTTCTGTCGGGTATCACCACTTGGCCATCAGGACGGGCCAGCCGGCGGGACCGGGGAGCAGAGCTTGAGAGCGGGGGCGGTATCGCCTGCCGCAGGTCGCGGCTGGCGTGTTGCACAACTCACAGTGCGAACTCACGGCGCGTATTGTAGCAGAAACAAAAGTAATTTGTTGCGCTGCGATAAGAATTCTCTATGTGCGCTGGCGAGTCTCTGCTGCGTGGCCCTTTGTCCGCTTTGCCGGTCAAGGGCCTTGCCGCCGCGGGAGTTGCATCCGCCGGTCGTCTGCCTATACTGAATCCGTCGGGCTCACCTACGCCCGGCAAGGTAGCGGACCAAGCATACCGCTGACCTTCCTTGGCGCTTTGATTTAAGTGCTGCTCGCCGCTGGTATCGCGGCAGTCGGCGTCACTGCCAGTATTCCTTCGGCTCTCCGGGTGGTCCGGAGGGACGTCCGCGTCATGGGCGGAATCATGGGAATCCTGCTTGCACGACTGTTTGCCGGGATAACGCCGATGTGACCAGGAAGGTCCGGACCGTCCGCAACCGGCCCGCCAGCAGACTGGCGGGCTTTTTCATGTCAGGTGTCTTCAATCCCGAGGCCCATCCGCCCGCCTCACTCCCGTTGCGTCACGCCTGCCGCTTTCATTGCCGCGGCCAGCGTTTGCGCCGTGCGGTTTTTGATATACTCCGGGCCTGCTCCCGGATCCGTGCCATCGAGGCGCGCCACACATCCGCGGGGTCTATCCGCTCGCCGTAGTTCAATGGATAGAACGAGCGCCTCCTAAGCGCTAGATACAGGTTCGATTCCTGTCGGCGGGACCAGTGCAACGCTGGTTCTTCGCGGTTCGTCGGACGATGCCCCGTTTCAGGCTATGTAGTGTCCGTCTCCGTCTAGTGTCCGTCTCTGTCTCCGTCTGCAGGGAAGCCCGGAACCTGCGGCACTCTCCCGGGCTTGACTATGCGCCGCCGGATCACTCAATGCGCCCCCGTCTTCGAAAACAACTGGATCACCGCCACCCCCGCCACGATCAGGCCGATGCCCAGCCATGCCGCCAGGTCCGGGATCTGCCGGTACAGCACGCCGGCGATCAGCGTGACCAGCACGATGCCGGCGCCGCACCAGATGGCGTAGGCAATGCCGACCGGCACGGTTTTCATGACCTGCATCAGCAGGAAGAAGGCGGCCACATAGCCGCTTACCACCAGCAAGCTGGGGAGCAGGCGCGTGAAATTGTCGGCGGCCTTGAGGCTGCTGGTGGCAATCACTTCGGCCACGATGGCCAGGGCCAGGAGCACGTAGCTGTTCATCGGTCGTTTTCCTGCATTGATTGTCGCCGGGTGCGCATTTTCCCACATGGCGTCGGCCGGGCCGGGAAGGGGGTGTACAGTGCGTAACCGGGCGGGCGCGGGCGCGCGGCCACGGACAACCCCCTACTTTCAGGTGGTTGCCCCGCGCCGGGATGCGGCCTTCAATCGCAGTTAGGGTTCCTCAGAGAGCCTGGTATGTCGCGGTAGTGCCGACCAGCTGGCAATACGATAAAGCCGGAGGCGGGTGAGTCAGGTTCACAGGGGGGCGCCATGAAAGGCGACGACGAGTTGCAGACCGTTTGGCCGCAGGTGGATGGCGCGCTGGCGGGGCAGGGGGTCTGGCAGAACACGATTGCCGCCGCGGATGTGGCGCTGGAGGAGGCGTCGCGCATCCAGCGGGGCGTCCAGCACAATCTGCGTTTGCAGCAGGAGGTACGGGCGCTGCGCGAGGAACTGCGCAAGGCGCATGGCGAACTGGACCGCTACCGTGGCATGCATGCGCGGGTGGTGGTGGGCATGCGGCAGCTCGAAGAGGACAACGCCGGCGAGGTCAGCCGCCTGCGCGCCGAGAGCGAGATGCTGATGGTGCGCCACCGGGTCTACAAGCTGCTGGCCGAGCACTACGCGCTGACCGCGCTGAGTTTCGATCCCGCCGTCTTCGCCGAGCACCGCGACCGCGTGCTGCAGCACATTCTCTTCCAGCGCCGCAAGGGCGCGCCGCTATCCGGCATGTGCGCCGCCGATATCGCTTTCCTGCTGCTCTGAGCGGCACGCCCGGCAAGAGTCCGGGGCCGTCTCGCTTCATCTTGACTGCGCGTCGCGGCCCTGGCCGCTTGCCGGGGCGGCGCGCGGGCGCAGCACCAGCAGCGCCAGCATGCCACCCACCACGCCCCAGAAGGCCGAGCCCACGCCCGCCAGCGTCATGCCGGAGGCGGTGATCATGAAGGTCAGCAAGGCCGCCTCGCGTTCGGCTGGCACCTGCATGGCCGTGGTCAGCCCGCTGGCGATGGAGCCGAGCAGGGCGAAGGCCGCCACCGCCACCACCAGCGCCTTGGGAAAGGCGGCGAACAGCGCCGCGATGCTGGCGGCAAGCACACCCGCCACCAGATAGCCGATGCCGCAAACCACGGCTGCCGTGTAGCGGCGGTCGCGGTCGGGGTCGGCCTGCGGGCCGGTGCAGATCGCTGCCGTGATCGCGGCCAGGTTGATGCCGTGCGAGCCGAACGGCGCGAGCAGGGCGGAGGCGATGCCGGTCACGGCGATCAGTGGCGAGGCGGCAACGTGATAGCCGTCGGCGCGCAGCACCGCCAGCCCGGGCACGTTCTGCGAAGCCAGCGCGACGATGAATAGTGGCACCGCGATGCTGACGAACGCCTGCACGGAGAAGGCCGGCGTGGTCCACACCGGCGCCGCCAGCGCGAAATGGAACGCTTCGAAATGCAACTGGCCCAGCGCGCCGGCCAGTGCCACGCCCGCCACCAGCACGCCAGGCACCGCGTAGCGCGGCCACCAGCGCCTGCCGGCCAGGTAGAGCGCAAACATCACCAGCAGCAACACGGTCTGCTGCTGGACCTGTACGAACACATCGACGCTGATGCGGAACAGGATGCCGGCCAGCAGCGCGGAGGCAATGCTGGCCGGCAGGGCGCGCATCAGCTTGTCGAACCAGCCCGTCAGCCCTGCCGCGGTCATCAGCAATGCTGCCATCACGAAGGCGCCGATGGCTTCCGGGTAGGGCACGCCGGGCAGGCTGGCGATGAGCAGCGCCGCGCCGGGCGTGGACCAGGCGATCACGATGGGCGCGCGCGTCAGCAGCGACAGCCCGATGGTGGTGACACCCATGCCGATCGATAGCGCCCAGATCCACGATGCGACCTGCGCATCGGAGAGATGCGCGGCCTGGCCGGCCTGGATCATCAGCACCAGCGAGCTGGTGTAGCCGGTCAGCATGGCTATCAGGCCGGCGACGAGCGCCGGGACGGAGAGATCGGAGAGCTTGGGCGGGACAGTGGCGGGCATCGGGCAGGGTTGCCGGCGATACCTCACGAGGCCTGTGAGCCCCGGAGCGCGCGGCAGGGAAACGAGACGGCGAAGAAAGCGAAGAACCGCGGATGCGGCCGGGCCGCCATCTTCGCACGAGTCTCCTCTTTTTTGTCGCCTGCCTGCCCGCGCCAGGGCGTGGCCGCCCCGGGACGCGTCCCGGGGCACCGGCTCAGTCGGCGACCTTGTCGCTGGGGAACTTGAACGAATCCCGCAGCAGGTAGCTCATCGGGATATCGAGGTTGACCCCGTTCGGCGGGATCGGCGACTGGAACCACTTCTTGTAGAGCTTCTGCGTATCCTGCGAATAGATCGAGGCGATCAGTGCCTTGTCCACCAGGTGCTTGAACTCTGCATCCCGGCGCGACAGCATGATCGCGTAAGGCTCGATCGTCAGCAGTTCGCTGGTAATGGTGAAGCTCGCCGGGTTCTTCGCATTGGCGCGCAGGCCGTAGAGCAGCACGTCGTCCATGATGAAGGCGTCGGCCTTGCCTTGCTCGACCATGGCGAAGGCCTCGGCATGGTCCTTGGCTTCCAGCACCTTCATCTGCATGGCGCCGGCACCGTTGATCTGGCGCACCATGGCCAGCGGCGTGGTGCCGGTCGTCGAGACCACGGTCTTGCCGCGCAGGTCGCTCAGCTTGCGGATGCCCGAGTCGCTCTTGACCAGCATGCGGCTGCCGGCGATGTAGTGCGGGATGGTGAAGGCGACCTGTTCGCGCCGTTCGCGGTTGTTGGTGGTGGAGCCGCACTCGAGATCGGCCTTGCCTTCGACGATGGCGGGGATGCGGCTGGCCGGCGTGACCGGCACGTATTCCACCCTCAGGCCCGGCATCTTCAGGGCGTCGCGCAGCGAGTCGGCCACGCGCAGGCAAAGGTCGACCGCGTAGCCGAACGGCTTGCCGTCCGCCACGAACGAGAACGGCACCGAGCTTTCGCGGTGGGCGATGCGCAGCGTGCCGCTCTGCTGGATGCGCAGCAGGACGGGTGTCGCCGACGTCTGGGCCACGGCAGGCGGCATGCCCGCGGCCACCGTCAGCATCAGTGCAAGCGTGGACAGCAAGGGCAGCGCGCGGCCCCGGGCAGGCGCGAACCCCGGCCGGGCGTCGCGCAAGCAATGCGAACGCGGATAGATCATGGAATTCCCCGTACAAAGAAAAGCGGCTGGAACGACTAATCGCAGAACAAGCGTTGTCTGGCGTCGGGCTGCCCGCACCGGTTGCTGACCGGCTTTTTGTAAGTTGCTGCCGTCGTGCTGCGGCTTGCTTGACCGGCGGCCATTGTTCCATGGCCGTGCGCGGCTCGACAATACGCGCCCAGGGGAGTGTTGCGCGGCGCGCAACTGCGCACTAAAACGGGGGTTTGAACAGGGCATCCGGGTGCGTCGCGCACCGTGGGCGAGAGCGGTGCACGTTGACGGGGCTTTCCCTTACGGATTTGTCCGACTAGAGCGGCGCCGGGGCCCTTGCTATCCTGCATTCGTGCCTTGCGAGCAGGGCACCGAGGAGAGACTCTTGGGCCCGCGCCAGCGCGGGCCCTTCTTTTTTTCCGGCGCATGCCGGGCCGGTCGCCGGCCCCCGCCGCCGGGCCGCGAGGCCACACTGGTCTACAATGCCGGCTACCTGGCATCCTGGCGCCCGGTCCGGCGCGACGCGCTGCCCGCGTGGCGCTGGGCGAGCACCGTTCTGCCGCGCCTTCGTCGTGCCTTGCGCCCGTGGGCGCCAGCGCCGCGCCCGTGCCGCCACCTCTGTCTTCCTTTTCGTACTGCTGCTCCCATGGCCCTGTTTTCGATTTCCGACGCCCAGCTCGCCTTTGGGCATGTGGCCTTGCTCGACCATGCCGACTTCTCCCTGGAAGCCGGCGAGCGCGTCGGCCTGATTGGCCGCAACGGCTCGGGCAAGTCCTCGCTGCTCAAGATCGTGGCCGGCCTGTCCGCGCCGGACGATGGCCTGATCGCGCGCCAGAGTGGCGTGACCTCGGCTTATGTGCCCCAGGAGCCGCAATTCGAGCCCGGCCAGGTGGTATTCGATGCGGTATCCCAGGGCCTGGGCCAGGTCCATGACCTGCTGGTCGCATACGAAGCCGCGCTGGCCGCGCTGGACGACAACCACGACGAGGCCGCGCTGGCCGAGTTGCACCGCCTGCAGTCCGAGGTCGACGCCGCCGGGGCGTGGCAAGTGCGCACGCGCGTGGAAACCACGCTGGCGCAGCTTGGCCTGAGCGCCAATGTGCGGGTGGATGCCTTGTCCGGCGGCATGCAGAAGCGCGTGGCGCTGGCGCAGGCGCTGGTGGCCGAGCCCGACATCCTGCTGCTCGACGAACCCACCAACCACCTGGACGTGGAAGCCATCCGCTGGCTTGAAGACCTGCTGCTGTCCTTCCGCGGCAGCGTGCTGCTCATTACCCACGACCGTGCCTTCCTCGACCGCGTGGCGACCCGCATCGTCGAGCTGGACCGCGGCCGGCTGGTGTCCTTCCCCGGCAACTTCGCCGCCTACCAGACGCGCAAGGCCGAGCAAATGGCGGCCGAGCAGGTCGAGCAGGCGAAGTTCGACAAGCTGCTGGCGCAGGAGGAAGTGTGGATCCGCAAGGGCGTGGAGGCGCGCCGCACGCGCAGCGTGGCCCGCATCCAGCGCCTGGTGACGATGCGCAGCGAGCGCGCCTCGCGGCGCGACGTGCAGGGCAACGTCAAGCTGGAGGTGTCGCAGGGCGAACGCTCCGGCAAGATCGTGGCCGAGCTGACCGACGTCAGCAAGGGCTTCGTCGACAAGGTGGTGGTGCGCGATTTCACCGGCACCATCATGCGCGGCGACAAGGTCGGCCTGATCGGCGCCAACGGCGCCGGCAAGACCACGCTGCTGCGCCTGATCCTCGGCGAGCTGGCACCGGACGGCGGCACCGTGAAGAACGGCAGCAATATGCAGGTGGCGTATTTCGACCAGATGCGCACCCAGCTCGACCTGGAGCGCTCGCTGGCCGATACCATCAGCCCGGGCAGCGACTGGGTCGAGATCAATGGCCAGCGCAAGCACGTGATGAGCTACCTGGGTGATTTCCTGTTCGCGCCCGAGCGCGCGCGTTCCCCGGTGAAGTCACTGTCCGGCGGCGAGCGCAACCGCCTGCTGCTGGCGCGCCTGTTCGCCCGCCCGGCCAATGTGCTGGTGCTCGACGAGCCGACCAACGACCTCGACATCGACACGCTGGAGCTGCTCGAGGAACTGCTGCAGGACTATAGCGGCACCGTGTTCCTGGTCTCGCACGACCGGGCCTTCCTCGACAACGTGGTGACCTCGACCATTGCCGCCGAAGGCGACGGGCGCTGGCGCGAATACGTGGGCGGCTATTCCGACTGGCAGGTGCAGTCGGCACGCAGCACGGCCATGCAGGAAGCGCGCGGCGGCGAGCGCAAGGCCGCCGAGGCAGCCAAGCCGCGCGAGGCCCGCGCGGCCGCGCGCGTCAAGCTGTCGTACAAAGAGCAGCGTGAACTGGACGGCCTGCCCGAGCGCATCGCCGCGCTCGAGAAGGAGCAGCAGACCGTGTCCGCGCAACTCGCGGACGGTACGCTCTACGCCAGCGATCCCGCCAAGGCGACGCAGCTCGGCACCCGCCACGACGAGATCGAGATGGAACTGCTGGAGACGCTGGAGCGCTGGGAAGTGCTGGAGGCGAAGACAAAGGGCGAGGCGCAGTAAAGTCCGGACGCCGCCGCGCTGCTGCCAGGCTCCGCCAAGGCCGCCCGCGGTGCCCGAGGTCGTTTCCTTTCTCCCCTCATGGGGAAGGGGAGGAATCAATCAGGGCGTGGCCGGGCCCGCTAGCCGCACCAGGCCAGCACCATATTGGTCAGGTCGACCATGAAGGCCGGCCGCAGGTAGCCCAGGAAGGCCAGCGCCAGCACCATGGCCGCCACCGCGAAGCCGGTGGCGCGCAAGACGGTGGCGCGCGCGATCATGCCGCCACCACCCGCGGGCGCGAGATGGCGTGCTCGCGGATCGGCAGGTTGACCAGTGCGGCGAGCGCGCCCAGCCCGATGGCGATCATCCACACCGTGTTGTAGTTGCCGGTGCGGTCATAGAGGAAGCCGCCCAGCCACGCCCCCAGGAAGCTGCCGATCTGGTGCGAGAAGAACACCACCCCGGACAGCATCGACAAGTACTGCACGCCGAACACCTGGGCGATGATGCCGTTGGTCAGCGGCACCGTGGACAGCCACAACAAGCCCATCAGCGCGGCGAACACCCAGGTGCTGGCGGCCGTGAGCGGCAACAGCAGGTAGGCCGCGATCACCACCGAGCGGGTGATGTAGATGAACGACAGCAGGTACCGCTTGGGCATGCGCTGGCCCAGCGCGCCGGCAGTGTAGGTGCCGAACACATTKAACAGGCCGATCAGCGCCAGCGCCACGGTGGCGACCTTGGGATCGGTCAGGCCGCGGTCCTTCAGGTACGGCGCAAGGTGCACGCCGATGAACACGACCTGGAACCCGCACACGAAGTAACCCAGCGTCAGCAGCTGGAAGTTGCGGTTGCCGAAGGCCTCCCGCACGGCCTGGCCGATGGTCTGCTGGAAACCGCCCGCATGCGCTTCGGCTTTCGGCTCGCGCAGGCTGAAGGCCAGCGGCAGCATCAGGCAGGCCAGCACCGCCAGCACGAGCAGCGCGTTTTGCCAGCCGGCCGTGGAAATCAGCGTCTGCTCCACCGGAATCATCAGGAACTGCCCGAACGAGCCCGCCGCCGCGGATATGCCCATGGCCCACACGCGCTTCTCGGCGCTGGCCACGCGCCCGATCACGCCGTAGACCACGCTATACGTGGTTCCCGATTGCGCGATGCCGATCAGGATGCCGGCGCCCGAGGCAAAGGCGGTGCCGGAGCTGGCCATGGCCATGACCAGCAGGCCTGCCACATAGAGCGCCACGCCGATCAGCATGATGCGGAACGCGCCGAACTTGTCGGCCAGCGCCCCGGTAAACGGCTGGGTCACCCCCCACATCAGGTTCTGCAGCGCCAGCGCAAAGGCGAAAGTCTCGCGGCTCCAGCCATGCGCCTGGGTGATCGGCAGGTTGAACAGCCCGAATCCGTGCCGGATGCCCATCGACAAGGTGACCAGCAAGCCACCGCAAATCAGCACGGTGGTGAGGGAAAGTGGTTTCTTCTGCATGGTGTTCTGCATCTTGGCGTGCGTCCCTTGGCTCTGTTTGTCGTGTTGTTCTAATTTTGTTCTGGTTCTTCTCTCGTTCTGCTCTCATCCTTCGCCGGCGCCTGCCGCAGGCGCCCTTGCCGGCTGCCCCGGCAAGGGCGCAGCCTGGCCGCGCAGCCCGGTGCGGGGGAGTTTACTCCGCATCCGGGGGCCGCGTGGCGCGCCGGGACGGCGCAGCAATGTGCCGCATCGGGCGCGGGCTGATGCGATCGAGAATGGTGGCAAGACGGTCACGCGCTTCCATTACAATGCAGGCTGCCCGGCCACCCTGGCTGGCGCGCGGCGGACCGCCGTGGCGCCGGGCTGGCCGAGAATCCCACTAAGCAAGCGACTCCATGGCGAGCAAAACCAGTCAGTACAGCGAATCTTCCATCCGGGTCCTCAAGGGCCTGGAGCCGGTCAAGCAACGGCCCGGCATGTACACCCGTACCGACAACCCCCTGCACATCGTGCAGGAAGTGATCGACAACGCCTCCGATGAAGCCCTGGGCGGGTATGGCACCGAGATCATGGTCACCCTGCACCGCGACGGCAGCGTCAGCGTGGAGGACGACGGCCGCGGCATCCCGGTCGGCATCCATCCCGAAGAGCAGGTCCCGGTGGTGGAGATCGTCTTCACGCGCCTGCACGCGGGCGGCAAGTTCGACAAGGGCAAGGGCGGCGCCTATGCCTTTTCCGGCGGCCTGCACGGCGTCGGCGTTTCGGTCACCAACGCGCTGTCGACGCAGCTCGACGTCACCGTCTGGCGCGACGGCAACAACGCCACGCTGACCTTCTCGGGCGGCGACGTCACCGTGCCGCTGGCCACCCGCAAGCTCGAGCGCGGCGAGAAGAAGAGCGGCACGCGCGTGCAGGTGTGGCCGGACCCCAAGTATTTCGATTCGGCCACCATCCCGCTGGCCGAGTTGCAGCGTCTGCTGCGCAGCAAGGCCGTGCTGCTGCCAGGCGTGAAGGTCACCCTGCTGCATGAGAAGAACGGCGAGCGCCAGACCTGGCAGTACGACCAGGGCCTCAAGGGCTACCTGGTCGAAGCGCTGGCGCAGGGCAGCGGCGCCGAACTGGTGGTGCCGATGTTCGAGGGCGAGCATTTCGCCGACCCGGACGCCAACGCCGCCGAAGAAGGCTTTGCCGAGGGCGAGGGCGCAACGTGGGTGGTGGCCTGGACCGAGGACGGCGCGCCGGTGCGCGAGTCCTACGTCAACCTGATCCCCACGCCGGCCGGCGGCACGCACGAGTCCGGCCTGCGCGAGGGCCTGTTCCAGGCGGTCAAGAGTTTTATCGAGATGCACGCGCTGCAGCCCAAGGGCGTCAAGCTGATGAGCGAAGACGTGTTCGCGCGCGCCTCGTTCGTGCTGTCGGCCAAGGTGCTGGACCCGCAGTTCCAGGGCCAGATCAAGGAGCGCCTGAACAGCCGCGACGCGGTGCGCCTGGTGTCCACCTTCAGCCGTCCCGCGCTGGAGCTGTGGCTCAACCACCATGTCGAGTACGGCAAGAAGCTGGCCGAGCTGGTGATCCGCCAGGCCCAGGCGCGCACGCGCGCCGCGCAGAAGGTGGAGAAGAAGAAGGGCTCGGGCGTGGCCGTGCTGCCGGGCAAGCTGACCGACTGCGAATCCACCGACGTCACCCGCAACGAACTGTTCCTGGTCGAAGGCGACTCCGCCGGCGGCTCGGCCAAGATGGGGCGCGACAAGGAGTTCCAGGCCATCCTGCCGCTGCGCGGCAAGGTGCTCAATACCTGGGAGACCGAGCGCGACCGCCTGTTCGCCAACAACGAGGTGCACGACATCGCGGTGGCGATCGGCGTGGACCCGCACGGCCCCAACGACGAGCCCGACCTGTCCAACCTGCGCTACGGCAAGATCTGCATCCTGTCCGACGCGGACGTGGACGGCGCGCACATCCAGGTGCTGTTGCTGACGCTGTTCTTCCGCCATTTCCCCAAGCTGATCGACAACGGCAATGTGTGCGTGGCACGCCCGCCGCTGTACCGGGTGGATGCGCCCGCGCGCGGCAAGAAGCCGGCGCAGAAGCTCTACGCGCTCGACGACGGCGAGCTGGTGGCGATCCAGGACAAGCTGCTCAAGGACGGCGTCAAGGAGAACAGCTGGCAGATCTCCCGCTTCAAGGGCCTGGGCGAGATGAATGCCGAGCAGCTCTGGGAAACCACCATGAACCCCGATACGCGCCGCTTGCTGCCGGTGGCGCTGGGCAGCTTCGACCTGCCGCAGACCGTGGGCGTGATGAACATGCTGATGGGCAAGGGCGAGGCCGCGCAGCGGCGCACCTGGCTCGAAGAGCGGGGCAACGAGGTGGTGGCCGACATCTGAGCGGCCCGCTTCCGAGATCCGCATGACGCGAGGAAACCCGATGGCGAATACCAGACCTGAGAGCAAGCGGTGGCGGCGCATGGCTGCCGTCCTGCTGCTGGCCGGCCTGGCTTGCGCGCCGGCGGCCCACGCGGCGCTTTATGGCTATATCGACGACGACGGCGTGGCGCATTTTGCCGACGAGAAGCTCGATGAGCGCTATACGCTGTTCATGCGGAACGGCGGCGAGCTGCGCGTCTCGCCGGGCCGCGCGGGCGCGGGCGCGGGCGCTGGCGCTGGCGCTGGCGCTGGCGGCCAGATCGACCTGGAGACGCACAAGCTCTACCGCTATATCGTCAACCACCCGAACATCGCCACGGTCGAGCCGATCATCCGCCAGGTGGCGCAGGCGCAGAACGTGGACCCGGCGCTGGTCAAGGCGGTGATGGCGGTGGAGTCGGGCTTCAATGCCGGCGCGGTGTCGCCCAAGGGCGCGATCGGGCTGATGCAGGTGATTCCCGACACCGGCGCGCGCTTTGGCGTCGCCGCCGACGCGCGCCGCACGGTGGAGCAGAAGCTGGCGGACCCGCGCACCAATATCTCGGCCGGCGTGCGCTACCTGCGCTGGCTGATGGAGCTGTTCCCCGGCAACCTCGAACTGGTGCTGGCGGCGTACAACGCGGGAGAGGGCGCGGTGCAGCGCTACAACAACCGCGTCCCGCCGTTCCCGGAGACGCAACAGTATGTCAGCACGGTGCTGCAGTTCTACCGCTTCTACCAGCCGGGCGGCACGCCCGCGAGCGTGGCGGGAGGCGGCGCGGGCGGCGTGAGCCGCGTCAAGATGGTGATCGGCGGGCGCCGCAACATGCCCTGACACCGACAACGAACAATATGCAACCGGCGCGCCGCGCTACAGACAGGCGCGCCGTCTTCCTGCCAAGCCATGGAACAACAAGACACTCTGTTTGACCCAGGTTCGCCCGATGGTGGCGCGGACTCGCTGACGCTCGCGCACTACGCCGAGCGCGCCTACCTCGACTACGCCATCAGCGTGGTCAAGGGACGCGCGCTGCCGGAAGTGGCCGACGGCCAGAAGCCGGTGCAGCGCCGCATCCTGTTCGCCATGCACGAAATGGGCCTGCGCTCCGACGCCAAGCCGGTCAAGTCCGCGCGCGTGGTGGGCGACGTGCTGGGCAAGTATCACCCGCACGGCGACCAGTCCGCCTACGACGCGCTGGTGCGCCTGGCGCAGGACTTCTCGCTGYGCTACCCGCTGATCGACGGCCAGGGCAACTTCGGCTCGCGCGACGGCGACGGCGCGGCGGCCATGCGCTACACCGAGGCGCGCCTCACGCCGATCTCGCGCCTGCTGCTCGACGAGATCGACCAGGGCACGGTGGACTTCGTGCCCAACTACGACGGCTCGATGGAAGAGCCCAAGCTGATGCCCGCGCGGCTGCCCTTCGTGCTGCTCAACGGCGCATCCGGCATCGCCGTGGGCATGGCCACCGAAGTGCCGCCGCACAACCTGCGCGAAGTGGCGGCGGCCACCGTGGCGATGATCCGCAATCCCAACATCACGCTGGCCGAGCTGCTGGCGCTGATGCCGGGTCCTGACTATCCGGGCGGCGGCCAGATCATCTCGCCGGCCTCGGATATCGCGCAGATCTACGAGGGCGGCCGCGGCAGCCTGAAGGTGCGCGCGCGCTGGATCATCGAGGA
The DNA here is from genome assembly GCF_056397345.1 of Cupriavidus sp. 05N38. Lineage (NCBI taxonomy): Bacteria > Pseudomonadati > Pseudomonadota > Betaproteobacteria > Burkholderiales > Burkholderiaceae > Cupriavidus > Cupriavidus sp. 05N38. The sequence goes on along the minus strand of NZ_JBFTNF010000012.1, from coordinate 37,354 downwards.
CATGGCGCGCGGCCAGTGGCAACTGGTGGTGACCGAACTGCCGCCAAGCACGTCGGCGCAGAAGGTGCTCGAGGAAATCGAGGAAATCACCAACCCGAAGGTCCGCACCGGCAAGAAGTCGCTCACGCCCGAGCAACTGCAGCTCAAGCAGGGCATRCTGGCCGTGCTCGACGCGGTGCGCGACGAGTCCGGCAAGGACGCGCCGGTGCGCCTGGTGTTCGAGCCCAAGAGCAAGAACATCGAGCAGCAGGATTTCATCCAGACGCTGCTCGCGCATACCAGCCTGGAGTCGGGCGCGTCGATCAACCTGGTGATGATCGGCACCGACGGCCGGCCGCGCCAGAAGGGCCTGCCCGAGATCCTGCGCGAGTGGATCGCGTTCCGCTTCGAGACCGTCACGCGCCGCACGCGCTATCGCCTGGGCAAGGTCGAGGACCGCATCCACATCCTCGAAGGCCGCATGCTGGTGTTGCTCAATATCGACGAGGTGATCCGCATCATCCGCGAGAGCGACGAACCCAAGCCGGCGCTGATGCAGGCCTTCGGCCTGTCCGACCGCCAGGCCGAGGACATCCTGGAAATCCGCCTGCGCCAGCTGGCCCGGCTCGAAGCCCTGCGCATCGAGAAGGAACTGAAGGAGCTGCGCGAAGAACAGGCCGACCTCGACGTGCTGCTCAAGTCCGAGACCGTGATGCGCCGGCGCATCATCAAGGAGATCGAGACCGACGCCAAGCAGTTCAGCCCCGAAGACAAGGACCCGCGCCGCACGCTGATCCAGGAAGAACGCCGCGCCGCCGCCGAAGTGCGCGTGGTCGACGAGCCCGTCACCGTGGTGGTCTCGCAGAAGGGCTGGGTGCGCACGCGCCAGGCCCACGGCCACGACGCGCAGCAGTTCACCTTCAAGGCGGGCGACGCGCTCTACGGCACCTTCGAGTGCCGCACGGTGGACGTGATGCTGGTGTTCGGCACCAACGGCCGTGTGTACACGGTGCCGGTGGCCGGGCTGCCCGGCGGGCGTGGCGACGGCGTGCCGGTGACCACGCTGATCGAGCTGCAGGCCGGCAGCCAGATCGCCCATACCTTCGCCGGCGGACTCGACCAGCGCATGCTGATCGCCACGCAGGGCGGCAACGGCTTCCAGACCAAGGTGGGCGACATGGTCAGCCGGCAGAAGGGCGGCCGCGCCTACCTCACGCTGGACGAAGGCGACGCCCCGCTGGTGCCCGCGCCGATCGGCGAGGAGGCCACGCATGTGGCCTGCCTGTCGGCCAATGGCCGCATGCTGCTGGTCGCGCTCGACGAGATCAAGTCCCTGTCGGCCGGCGGCCGCGGCGTGATCCTGATGGAGCTCGAGCCCAAGGAAACGCTGCTGCAGGCCATCGCCGTGGGCGCGCCGGGGCTGGTGCTGTCCGGTGCAGGGCGTGGCGGCAAGCCGGGCTCGCAGAAGGTGGCGGGGCAGAACCTGCTGCCGTATGTGGGCAAGCGCGCCCGCAAGGGCCGCGCGCTGGAGGCCAGGCTCAAGGACCCGCGCATCGATCCCGTGAGGATCGAGCCGCCGGCAGGCGGCAACTGATCTGCCAACCAGGCCCTGCGCGACAAGCGCAGGGCCTTTTTCATTTCCGGCACGCCGCCCAGGGCATCCGCCCGGCCGGCGTGCCGTCTTGCTTGCTTAGTGACATGCCAGTTTCTCCCGTCCCCGGCGGCGACGCGCTTGCGCCGCCGCCCACGCCGCGCCACCTGTTCATCGAATTTGCGCGCATGGGCCTGTCCGGCTTCGGCGGCGTGCTGCCCTTCGTGCGGCGCGCGGTGGTCGACCGCAACCGCTGGCTGGGCGACCGCGACTTCGTCGAGCTGCTGAGCCTCGGGCAGGTGCTGCCCGGGCCCAATGTGATCAACCTCGCGCTCATGCTGGGCCTGCGCTTTGCCGGCCTGCGCGGCGCGCTGGCGGCGTTCGCGGGGCTGGTGATGGTGCCGATGGTGGGGGTGCTGGCGCTGATGCTGCTCTACGAGCACTACCGCGATGTGGCGGCGGTGCAGCGCATGCTGACCGGCATGACCGCGGTGTCGGCGGGCCTGGTGCTGTCGACCGGCTTCAGGCTCGCGCAGAGCCAGCCGCGCACGGTGCGCGGCATCATGATCGGCGTGGCGGCCTTCGCCGGCATCGGGCTGCTGCGCTGGCCGCTGGTGCCGGTGATGGCGGTGCTGGTGCCGCTCGGCCTGGTGCTCGAGTGGCACGCGGAGGGCCAGGCGCTGCGGGCACACGCGGCGGCGCAGGCGGCCCTGCCGCCGGCGGCGATCGAGCTGCCGCCGGTGCCCCCGGGCGATGGCGGCGTCGACCCTGCCCCGGGCGAGGAGCCGCGCCAATGAACCCGCCCAATGTGCTCAGCAGCCTGCTCACCCATTTCCTGCTGCTGTCCTTCCTGGCCATCGGCGGCGCCAGCTCCACCATCCCGGACATGCACCGCTTCCTGGTGGAGTCCAACGGCTGGATGACCGATACGCAGTTCTCCGCCATGTATGCGATCTCGCAAGCCGCGCCGGGGCCGAACATCCTGTTCGTCGCGCTGTTCGGCTGGCAGGTGGCGGGGCTGGCCGGGGCCATCGTCGGCATGATCGGCATCTGCGGCCCGTCGAGCGTGATCGCGCTCGGCTTCGAGTATTTCGCCGGGCGCTCGCCGCATGCGCGCTGGCCGGGGCTGATCCGGCGCGGGCTTGCCACGCTCACCATCGGCCTGCTGTTTTCCACCGGCTGGATCCTGGCCGCGAGCGTGGATCACCGCTGGACCGCGGTGGCGGTGACGCTGGTCACCATCGTGCTGATGCTCAAGACGCGCGTGCACCCGCTGATGCTGGTGGCGCTGGGGGCGGGGGCCGGCTTGCTGGGCCTCGTCTAGCGCGCGGCGCCGCGGCCGCGGCCATGCGCCGGTGCGGCGCACGGCGGATGCGCTGAACGCGGCGCACGAACGCTGTCTGCCGCGCGTGCTATTCCACGCCGACGAAGCCGCCGGTCTGGTGCGCCCACAGCCGCGCGTAGAGGCCGCCGTGCGCCAGCAGCTCGGCGTGCGTGCCGCTCTCCGCGATGCGCCCGTTGTCCAGCACCACCAGGCGGTCCATGCGCGCGATGGTGGAGAGCCGGTGCGCGATGGCGATCACGGTCTTGCCCCGCATCAGCGTTTCCAGGTTCTCCTGGATGGCGGCTTCTACTTCGGAATCGAGCGCCGAGGTGGCTTCGTCGAGGATCAGGATCGGCGCGTCCTTGAGCAGCACGCGCGCCACCGCGATGCGCTGGCGCTGCCCGCCGGAGAGCTTGACGCCGCGCTCGCCGACCTGGGCGTCGAGCCCGGTGGCGCCGTGGGCGTCGCGCAGTTGCGGGATGAAGCCGGCGGCGTGGGCGTCCGCGGCGGCGGCCATCAGTTCCGCCTCGGTGGCATCGGGGCGGCCGTAGCGCAGGTTGTCGCGGATCGAGCGGTGCAGCAGCGAGGTGTCCTGCGTCACCATGCCGATCTGCGCGCGCAGGCTCTCCTGCGTGACCGCGGCAATGTCCTGGCCGTCGATCAGGATGCGGCCCTGCTCGACGTCRTACAGCCGCAGCAGCAGGTTGACCAGCGTGGACTTGCCCGCGCCGGACGGGCCGACCAGGCCGATCTTCTCGCCAGGGCGCACTGTGAGGTCGATCTTGTCGATCACGCCAGCGCCCTTGCCATAGTGGAATCCCACGTCCTCGAAGCGTACCTCGCCGCGCGTCACGCGCAGCGGCGGCGCGCCCTCCCGGTCGGTCACCTTGCGCGGCACCGAGATGGTCTGCATGCCGTCCTGCACCTGGCCGACATTCTCGAAGATGCCGTTGATCACCCACATGATCCAGCCCGACATATTGACGATGCGGATCACCAGCCCGGCCGAGAGCGCGATCGCGCCCACGCTGATGCGGCCGTCGCTCCATAGCCACAGGGCCAGCCCGGTGGTGCCGGCGATCAGTGCGCCGTTGAGCGCGGTGACGGTGAAATCCATGGCGCTCACCATGCGGCCCGAGCGGCGTGCCTTGTCGGTGAGGTCGGCCATGGCCTCGCGCGCGTAGTCTTCTTCCAGGCGCGTGTGGGCGAACAGCTTGAGCGTGGTGATATTGGTGTAGCCGTCGACGATGCGCCCCATCAGCCGCGAGCGCGCGCCGGTGGCGGCCACCGAGCGCGCCTTCACGCGCGGCGTGAAGTACAGCATGGCCGCCGTGTAGCAGCAGATCCATAGCAGCAGCGGCAGCATCAGCCGCCAGTCGGCCTGCGCGAACAGGTAGAGCGAASTGGCGGCGTAGATCAGCACGTGCCAGATCGCATCCACCGCCTGCACGGCGGAGTCGCGCAGCGAGAAGCCGGTCTGCATGATGCGCTGGGCGATGCGCCCGGCGAAGTCGTTCTGGAAGAACCACATGCTCTGCTTGAGCACGTAGCGGTGGTTCTGCCAGCGTACGAGATTGCCCAGGCTGGGATTGATGACCTGGTGCACCAGGATGTCGTGCAGGCCGTTGAAGAGCGGGCGCAGCAGCAGCGCCACCACGGCCATCCAGGCCAGTTCGCCGGCATGGCGCCGGAAGAACTCCGGGCCCGGCGTGGCTTGCGCGAGATCCACCAGCCGGCCGAGGAAACCGAACAGCGCGACCTCGATCAGCGCGCCCGCCAGCCCGACCGCCAGCAGGAACACAAAGACCGGCCACACCTCGCGCAGGTAGTAGGCATAGAAGCGCCAGATCTGCCCGGGCGGCTCGGTGTCGGGCAGGCTGCGAAACGGGTCGATCATTCGTTCCAGCAAGCGCAGCAGCATGGGTCTCCTGGGGTCTCGGGGCCGCTCCGGCGCCGACCCGGCACTGACCCGGCACCACGGACTGCCATGATACCCAGATCGGGTGCGCGCGCCGGAAGCCGTCCCCTGCACTCGTGGCCGGATCCCGGACGCTCCGGCGCGCCAGGTCCTTCGTACCAGGTGCGCTGCAAGCGCCGCTTTCTGGCCATATTGGCCGCTTCCGCCATTCGCGATGGACGATATCCGGGAAATCACCAATACATCTATGCTTGTCTATACAACACTATACACGCACAGCACAGCCACACAGCGGCATGTGCAGGCCTCATTCCCGCGACATTCAGGCGCCATCCCAGCGCCATCACCAAGGAGTCCCCCGTGAGCGACAACTTCCGCTTCCGCGATGTAGAGATCCGCGCCCCGCGCGGCAGCCAGCTGAACGCCAAGAGCTGGCAGACCGAAGCGCCGCTGCGCATGCTGATGAACAATCTCGACCCGGAAGTGGCGGAGAACCCCAAGGAACTGGTGGTGTACGGCGGCATCGGCCGCGCCGCGCGCAACTGGGAGTGCTACGACAAGATCGTGGCCACGCTGAAGACCCTGAACGACGATGAAACCCTGCTGGTGCAGTCGGGCAAGCCGGTGGGCGTGTTCAAGACGCACAGCAACGCCCCGCGCGTGCTGATCGCCAACTCCAACCTGGTGCCGCACTGGGCCAACTGGGAACACTTCAACGAACTCGACGCCAAAGGCCTTGCCATGTACGGCCAGATGACCGCCGGCAGCTGGATCTACATCGGCAGCCAGGGCATCGTGCAGGGTACCTACGAGACCTTCGTCGAAGCCGGCCGCCAGCACTACGACGGCAGCCTCAAGGGCCGCTGGGTGCTGACCGCCGGCCTGGGCGGCATGGGTGGCGCGCAGCCGCTGGCCGCCACGCTGGCCGGCGCCTGCTCGCTGAACATCGAATGCCAGCAGGCCAGCATCGATTTCCGCCTGCGCACGCGCTACGTGGATGAGCAGGCCAGCGATCTCGACGACGCGCTGGCCCGCATCGCCAAATACACCGCCGAAGGCCGTGCCGTCTCCATCGCGCTGTGCGCCAACGCCGCCGAAGTGCTGCCGGAACTGGTGCGCCGCGGCGTGCGCCCGGACATGGTCACCGACCAGACCAGCGCCCACGACCCGCTCAACGGCTACCTGCCGGCAGGCTGGACCTGGGGCCAGTACCGCGACCGCGCGCAGACCGACCCGGCCGCCGTGGTCAAGGCCGCCAAGCAGTCGATGGCCCTGCACGTGCAGGCCATGCTGGACTTCCAGAAGATGGGCGTGCCCACCTTCGACTACGGCAACAACATCCGCCAGATGGCCAAGGAAGAAGGCGTCGAGAACGCCTTCGACTTCCCCGGCTTCGTGCCTGCGTACATCCGTCCCCTGTTCTGCCGCGGCGTGGGCCCGTTCCGCTGGGCCGCGCTGTCGGGCGACCCGCAGGACATCTACAAGACCGACGCCAAGGTCAAGGAGCTGATCCCCGACGACGCCCACCTGCACCGCTGGCTCGACATGGCGCGCGAGCGCATCAGCTTCCAGGGCCTGCCGGCGCGCATCTGCTGGGTTGGCCTGGGCCTGCGCGCCAAGCTCGGCCTGGCCTTCAACGAGATGGTGCGCAGCGGCGAACTGTCGGCGCCGGTGGTGATCGGCCGCGACCACCTGGATTCCGGCTCGGTGGCCAGCCCCAACCGCGAAACCGAAAGCATGCGCGACGGCTCCGACGCCGTGTCCGACTGGCCGCTGCTCAACGCGCTGCTCAACACGGCCAGCGGCGCCACCTGGGTCTCGCTGCACCATGGCGGCGGCGTGGGCATGGGCTTCTCGCAGCATTCCGGCGTGGTGATCGTGTGCGACGGCACCGATGAAGCCGCGGCCCGCATCGCCCGCGTGCTGCACAACGATCCGGCCACCGGCGTGATGCGCCATGCCGACGCCGGCTACGAGATCGCCATCGACTGCGCCCGCGAACAAGGGCTGAACCTGCCGATGCTGGGCCGCTGAGCGGGCTGCCGAGCATTCCCCCTCGCCTGCGCGGATCGCCATGATGGCGCGCAGGCCGCCCCCAACCCTTCGCCAGGGATACTGATCATGTCTTTCGACACCACCGCCCCCGTCGCGCCTGCCCTGAGCGGCGCCGCGCCCGCGCCGCTGTCCAGGTTCAAGTCCATTGCCGCCATCACCATCGGCAACGGCCTGGAGTTCTACGACTTCGTGGTCTACAGCTTCTTCGCCACGCTGATCGGCCGCCTGTATTTCCCCGTGGCCGACGCCACCGGCCAGTTGCTGCTGTCTTTCGCCACCTTTGGGGTGGGCTTCCTGATGCGCCCGCTGGGCGGCCTGGTGATCGGCATGTACGCCGACCGCGTGGGGCGCAAGCCGGCGGTGGCACTGACGCTCTGGCTGATGGGCCTGAGCGCGGTGATCTTCGTGGTGACGCCCACCTATGCCCAGATCGGCATCCTGGCGCCGGTGCTGATCCTGCTTGCGCGGCTGGTGCAGGGCTTTGCCATCGGCGGCGAGATGGGGGCCTCCACGGCGCTGCTGCTGGAATACGCCGACGATCGCTCGCGCGGCTTCTACACCAGCTGGCAGCCGTTCAGCCAGGGCCTGGCGGCGCTGCTCGGCGCGCTGGTCGGCCTGCTGCTGAGCAATGTGCTCGATCCTGCCGACCTGCAGGCCTGGGGCTGGCGCGTGGCCTTCGCCATCGGCATCCTGGTGATTCCGGTGGGCCTGGTGATCCGCCGCCGGCTGGAGGAGACCGCGCCCGCGGCCAATGCATCGGAGCGCGGCTCGTCCATGCAGTTGCTGCGCGAGCATCGCCGCGCGCTGGTGGCCAGCGTGCTGCTGATGATCGGCGTGGCTTCGTCGACCTATATCGTCGTCTACTACCTCAGCAACTACGCGGTCTCGCAACTGCACATGCCGCTGTCGCTGGGCATCTGGGCGGCCTGCGTGGCGGCCGGCGTGCAGGTGGTGCTGTCGCCGTTCGCGGGCTGGCTCGCCGACCGCTTCGGCCGCCGCCCGGTGGTGCTGTGGTCGCGCGTGGCCCTGCTGGTGATGATCTATCCCGCCTTCGTGCTGATCAATGCCGAGCCCAGCCTGACACGCCTGCTGATCGTGGTGGGTTGCCTGTCGGTGCCGATGTCGATGACTTCGCCTGCCTCGATGGTGCTGGTCAGCGAAGTGCTGCCGCAGCGCTTGCGCGCCACCGGCCTGTCGATTGCGTATTGCATTGCCATCGCCATCTTCGGCGGCTTCGCGCAGTTCTTCTCGACCGAGCTGATCCATCTCACGGCCAATCCCAATGCGCCGGCCTTCTACGTGATCGGCTGCGGCCTGGTCTCGCTGATCGGCCTGGCGATGGTGCCCGAAACGCTGGGCCGGCGCCTGAAGTGAGCAGGCAGTCATGAGCGAGATGGACCCGATGGCTTCGGTGAGCCCGGCGCAGGACGCGGCGGGGGCGGCAGGCGGCGGCGCTGTCTGGCGCGGCCGCACCGATGGCAACGAGCGTGGCGACACGCGGCGGCTGTTCAATGTGGTGCGCACCGGCGGCAGCGCGCGCGTGGCCGGCGCGCCGGCGTTGCTGGGCTTTTGCTGCGACGCCGGCGTGCTGCGCAACCAGGGCCGGCCAGGCGCCGCCGGCGGCCCGCGCGAAATACGCCGCGCGCTGGCCGGCATCCCGGCGCACGGCCTCGCCGCGTTCCATGATGCGGGCGATATCGTCTGCAGCGACGGCGACCTCGAATCCGCGCAGCAGGCGCTGGCCCAGGCCGTGGCCACGGAACTCGCGCAGGGCGCCTTCGCGCTGGTGCTCGGCGGCGGCCACGAGATTGCCTGGGGCACGTGGCAAGGCCTGCGCGCGCATCTCGACGCGCGCGGCGACAACGGCCGCGTGCTGGTGATCAACCTCGATGCGCATTTCGACCTGCGCACGGGCCGTCCCGGCAGCTCGGGCACGCCGTTCGACCAGATCGCCGAAGCTTGCCGCACGCGCGGCCAGCGCTTCGAATACAGCTGCCTCGGCGTGAGCCGTCTCGGCAATACCGCCGCGCTGTTCGCGCATGCTGACGCGCTCGGCGTGCACTACGTCGAAGACGTGCAGATGCAGGAGCGGCACCTCGATGCGCGGCTGGCCGAACTGCAGGCACGCATCGACGCGGTGGACCACGTCTACCTCACCATCGATCTCGACGTGCTGCCCGCAGCGGTGATGCCGGCGGTGTCGGCGCCCGCGGCGTATGGCGTACCGCTGCCGGTGGTGGAGGCGGTGGTGGCATGCGCGCGTGCCAGCGGCAAGCTGCGCGTGGCGGATCTGGCGGAGTTCAATCCGCTGTATGACCGCGATGCCTGCGGCGCGCGGGCAGCGGCGCGGCTGGCATACAGGTTGATGGCGGGCTGATGGCCCGTGACCCCGAACCGCGCGCCAAAGCAAAAACCCCCGCCTTCGACAGCGGGGGTTTTGCCTTTGCAGCAGCGAACCGGATGCCGCGCCGCGCTAGTGGATCACCATCTGCGTGAACGGGTGCACATACGCTTGCAGCGTAATGAACAGGCCGACGAGGATCGCCAGCGAGATCGAGTGGAAGAACACATAGCGCAGGATCTCGCCCTCGTGCCCGTACCACTTGGTGGCGGTGGACGCCACCACGATGGACTGCGCGTCGATCATCTTGCCCATCACGCCGCCTGAGCTGTTGGCCGCGGCCATCAGGACCGGCGACAGGCCGAGCTGCTCCGCGGTGGTTTTCTGCAGGCCGCCGAACAGGACGTTGGACGCGGTGTCCGACCCGGTCAGCGCCACGCCCAGCCAGCCCAGCAAGGTGCCGAACAGCGGGTAGAGCACGCCGGTGTGCGCGAAGGCCAGGCCCATGGTGGCATCGAGGCCCGAATAGCGCGTCAGGTAGCCGATGCCGAACATCGCGCAGATGGTCAGCAGCGAATACTTCACCAGCTTGATGGTTTCCCAGTACTCCTTGAACAGGCGCGGCACCGAGTAGCCCATCAGCAGGCCGCCCAGCAAGGCCGAGGCCAGGATGCCGGTGCCCGCCATCGACAGCACGTTGAAGGCGAACACCGCGCCTTCGGCGGTGGGCTTGGGTACCACCGGAGGTACCTTGAGCACGGCTTTGTCGAGGCCGGGGATGGGGAAGCGCCATTGCCAGATGCCGTCCATCAGCTTCTTGAACTCCGGGATGCCCCAGACGAAGACGAACACGGTCAGGATCACCCACGGCATCCAGGCCTTGACCACCGAGATGCCGACGGAGGCGGCGCTGGCGCGCGCTTCCGCGGCCACGGCTTCGGGGTCGTCGACCTTGGAGTCGTCATGGCGGCCCAGGATCCGCGTGGAGGTCCAGATTTCCCTGGGCTTCCAGACCTTCAGGAAGAGCGTCAGCGAGGCCATCGAGATCAGCGCGGCGATCACGTCCACCAGCCACGGGCCATGGAAGTTCGATACCAGGAACTGGGGAATGGCAAAGGTGACGCCGGCCACCAGGATGGCGGGCCAGATCGCCAGCATGCCGCGGAATCCCGCGAAGGCCCAGATCAGCCAGAACGGCACCAGCACCGAGAAGAAGGGCAACTGGCGGCCGACCATGGCCGAGAGGTGCAGCAGGTCCAGGCCGGTGACCGAAGCCAGGCCGATCAGCGGCGCGCCCAGTGCGCCGAATGCCACCGGCGCGGTATTGGCGATCAGCGCCAGGCCTGATGCGGCCAGCGGCGAGAAGCCCAGGCCGATCAGGATGGCACCGGTCACGGCCACCGGCGTGCCGAAGCCGGCCGCGCCTTCGAAGAAGGCCCCGAAGCTAAAGGCCACCAGCAGCAGTTGCAGGCGCCGGTCTTCGGTGATGCCGGAGATCGAGTTCTGCAACACCTTGAACGACCCGTTGAGTGTGGTCAGCCGGTGCAGGAAGATGATGTTGAGAACGATCCAGCCGATCGGGAACAGGCCGGAGACGATGCCGAGTCCGGCCGCCTTGCCGGCCATGGCTGCCGGCATGCCGAACACGGCGGAGGCGATGACCACGCCAATCACCAATGCCAGCCCGGCGGCCAGGTGAGCCTGCAGATGAAAGAAGGCAAGTGCCGCCAGCAGCACGGCCACGGGAACCCCGGCAGCCAGCGTGGACAACGCCATGCTGCCTAGCGGGTCATAGATTTGACTCCACACGATTGAATCCTCCTCGGGTTGGGCGGCAGGTTTTCTCTTCTTTTACTCCGGCCTGCCATTTCTCGGCTCTTCTGGCTTTTGCCCTGGCGTCCTTGCGGGGCGCGCAACGGACAAACTTCGGATTTTAGGGATGGGTTCCTGCCGCGCCGCCCTAAATCGGATCACCAGCATCATGAGCCGGATTCAGGGATCAGGGTTCGCCTGGGGGCAGGCTGGCGCACACCCGCACCTAGGGCAGATTACTCCAAACGTGCCGTTCCGCAAATGTATGCCCGCCACGGCTGGCCGGTGGCAGAATGCCCGGATCGTTCGCACGCTCGTCCCGCGCGGCGCAATTCCCCCGCGATCCCGAAGGAGCTTTGTCATGCACCATGCCATTCCCGGCGGCGCGTTGTTCGCCGCCTTCCTCCTGGCCAGCCTGGTGCTGGCGCTGACGCCAGGGCCCGCGGTGATCTACATCGTCACGCGCACCCTGTCGCAAGGCCGGCGCAGCGGCCTGGCCTCCGTGGCCGCCGTGGCGCTGGGCAACCTGGTCAATGCGCTGGCGGCGGCGCTGGGGCTGGCGGCACTGTTCGCGGTGTCGGCGCTCGCGTTTGCCGTGGTCAAGTACGCAGGCGCGGCCTATCTCGTCTACCTTGGCGTGCGGGCCCTGCGCGCGCGCCCGGCGGATGACGCCGCCGGGCAGGCACCGGCGGCCAGCCTCGGCAAGGTGTTCCGCGACGGCATGGTGGTGGCCATGCTCAACCCGAAGACGACCCTGTTCTTTGCCGCTTTCCTGCCGCAGTTCATGGACCCGGCCGCGCCCGCGCTGCAGCAGAGCATGGCGCTGGGCGGCATCTTCGTGCTGGTCGCGTCCTTCACCGATTGCTGCTACGTGCTGGCCGCGGCGGCGGTGCTGCCGCTGCTGGCGCGCGCTCGCGGCGCAAATGCCGTTGGCCGCTATGTGACGGGCGGGGCGCTGATCGGACTGGGCGTGCTCGCCGCGGTATCGGGCGGGCGCCACGGCAAATAAGCCGGGCCGGCCTCACCTCAGGCCAGCGGCAGGACGAGGATGCCCGCCGCGGCGGGCCGGGCGCGCATGGCGGCCACCCAGCGTTCGAGGTGAGGGCGCGGCTGGCGCGGCGCCGGCATGCCAAGCCAGCGGTGCGCCGAGCAGGCCAGCGGGATATCGGCCATGGTGAAGCGGTCGCCGCAGATGAATTCGCGGTCGGCCAGGGCTTCGTCGAGACGGGCCGCGAGCGGTTCGGTGCGTTCGAGGGAGCGGGCGACCAGGGCCTGGTCGCGTTGCCCGGCCGGCACCCGCACGAGCTGGCGGAAGGCGTCTACCATGGCGGGACTGAAGGCATTGGTCTGCCAGTCCATCCAGCGGTCGGCCAGGGCGCGCGCCTTGACGTTGCCGGGCCACAGCGAGTCGTCGCCGTCATGCGCGCACAGGTAGCGCACGATGGCATTGGACTCCCACAGCACGAAGGGCTCGCCGCCCAGGTCGGTGCCGCGGAAATCCTCGATCACCGGGATCTGCCGGTTCGGGTTGAGCCGCACGTAGGCCTCGGTGTCGAGGTCGCCCTCGCGGATGCCGATGTCGATGCGCTCATGGTCCAGATGCAGCTCGCGCGCGCACCAGACCACTTTCTGCACGTTGATCGATGAGAGTCGACCCCAGATACGCAGCACGAACACCTCCTCCTTCTGGCGGGGGCCGCGGACCGGCCCGGACGAACGGGTGATGGCCGTTATCTTGCCATGAAGCCCGCCGCCCAGGTATCGGCCAGGAGATGTAGCCGTGTTGCATGGTGTGGCCCGCCGGGGCGACCCGGCCGGCCAGCCAGCTCAGCCGGCTCAGGCTGCCTTGGCCTGCGGCGCGTGCTTGGCGATGGCTTCGCGGAACAGCGTGCCGAGGATGGCCACGCCCTGCTCGATACGCTCCGGCGCCACCGTGACGAAGGCCAGGCGCAGCGCATTGCGGCGCGGATTGCTGGCGTAGAACGGCGCGCCCGGCACGTAGGCCACGTTGCGCCTGACCGCCTCCTGCAGGATCTCCATGCTGTCCAGCCCTTCGGGCAGCTCCATCCAGATGAACATGCCGCCTTCCGGCGCGTTCCAGGTCACGCCTTCGGGCATGTGGCGCGCGAGCGAATCCAGCATGGCCTGGCATTGCGCGGCATACAGCGTGCGGATGGTGGGGATGTGGGTGTCCAGCAGGCCGTCGCGCACCACCTCGTAGGCCAGGCGCTGCGTGAAGCTGGGCGTGTGCAGGTCCGAGGCCTGCTTGGCCTGGCACAGCTTGAAGTGCAGGTCGGGCGGGGCGATCACGTAGCCCAGGCGCAGGCCGGGCGCGAGGATCTTGGAGAACGAGCCCATGTAGATCACGCCGTCCGGGTTCATCGACAGCAGGCTCGGCAGCTGGTCGCCGCGGTAGCTCAGCTCGCCGTAGGGATCGTCCTCGACCAGCAGCACGCCCAGTTCGCGCGCGCGCGCCACCAGCGCCTGGCGGCGCTCCAGCGGCATGCGGCGGCCGGTGGGATTCTGGAAGTTGGGCAGGGCGTACAGGAAGCGCGCGCCGGCGGTCAGCTCGGGCGTGAGCGCTTCGGGCAGCAGGCTCTTGTCGTCGCCCGGCACCGAGACGAATTCCGGCTCGAACAGCGAAAACGCCTGCAGCGCGCCGAGGTAGCTGGGCGTCTCCACCAGCACCGGGCTGCCCGGGTCGATCATCACCTTGGCGATCAGGTCCAGCGCCTGCTGGGAGCCGGTGGTGATCAGCACGCGTTCCACGCCCACGTTGTGACGCCTGGCGATGAACTCGCGCAGCGGCATGTAGCCTTCGGTGGCGGCGTACTGCAGCGCGGCCTGCGGGTTGTCGGCGAAGATCCGGGCTACCGCCTGTTCCATGGCCGCTACCGGGAACGTGGCCGGCGAGGGCAGGCCGCCGGCGAAGGAAATGACTTCCGGACGCTCGGTGACTTTCAGGATTTCGCGGATGGCCGAGCTGGTCAGCTGTTGTGCCCGGCGGGAGATGGCCCAGTTCATGATGGTCTCTTGGTATGGGAGTCGAGCGCTCTCGACTCAGTCAACGATAAAAAGCCGCGCGCCGGTCGGCGTGGACGAACGGTGCGGCTCGGCATGGTCGGCAACCTGGTAGCTCGTGCCAGCGCGGAGCACGAACTGCCGGCCGTCTTCCAGCTCGGTATGCAGCTCGCCTTCCAGTACAAACAGGATGTGGCCCTTGGTGCACCAGTGATCGGCGAGGTAACCGGCAGAATACTCCACCATGCGAACCCGGATATCGCCGAACTGGCGGGTGCGCCAGAGGGCTTCCCCGGAATCGCCGGGGTGGCGGGTCGGGGCGATCCCGGACCAGTCGGTGGTGCCGAAGGGCAGGTTGTCGATACGCATGGGGCGGGGCGTGAATCCTGTCGTTCCGTTCTGTTCTGTTCTGCCTTGCAGCCGGCGGGCCGGCTGCGCGGGTTCTGCATGCGGCCACGGATGGCCGCGGCGCTTACTTGACTTCGACGATCATCTCGATCTCGACGCACGCGCCCAGCGGGATCTGCGCCACGCCGAAGGCGCTGCGGGCATGCTTGCCGGCGTCGCCGAAGACTTCCACGAGGAATTCCGAGGCGCCGTTGGTCACCAGGTGCTGCTCGGTGAATTCCGGGGTGGAGTTGACCAGGCTCATCACCTTGACGATGCGGGTGACGCGGTTCAGGTCGCCGCCGAGGTGGCCATGCAGCGTGGCCAGCAGGTCCACGGCAATGGCGCGCGCGGCGGCCTTGCCGTCTTCGGTGGCGAGGTCCTTGCCGAGCTTGCCTGCCCAAGGCTTGCCGTCCTTGCGTGCGATGTGCCCCGAAAGGAACACGGTGTTGCCGGTCTGGGCGGCCATCACATAGGCCGCGGCGGGGGCGCCGGCGGTGGGCAGTTCGATGCCAAGGCGGGCAAGGGTGTCGTAGACGGACATAGGGTCTCCTGTCAGTGGGGTCGTCCCGTAGGGATGGGGTGGGGTTCTTCGACGGCGGGCGCGGTGCCCGCGGGGGCGCTGCGCACGGCGGTGCGGCGGCCCAGGGCCACCACGCCGATCACCGCCACCGCGAAAGCGAGGGTGACGGCGTCGAGCGGCTCGGCCAGCAACAGGGCGCCGCCCGCCAGCGTGAGGAACGGCTGCAGCAATTGTATCTGGCCCACGCGGGCGACGCCGCCTTTTGCGAGGCCGGCGTACCAGAACAGGAAGCCGATGAACATCGAGAACACCGACACATAGCCCACGCCGAGCCAGGCGCGCGGCGAGGCGGCGGCGATCTGGCCGGCATGCGTCAGCGCCAGCCAGGCCACCACCGGCAGCAGCAATGGCAACGCCACCGCCAGCGCCCAGCTGATGGTTTCCAGCCCGCCCAGCTCGCGCGACAGCTTGCCGCCTTCGGCATAGCCCAGCGCGCCCAGCACCATGGCGGCGAACAGCAGCCAGTCCGCGTGCTGCAGCCCGCCGGCACCCTGCCACAAGGCAAAGGCGACCACCAGCGCGCTGCCGGCCGCCGCCGCCAGCCAGAACGCCGGCGAGGGACGCTCGCGGCCGAACCAGGCGGCAAACACCGCGGTAGCCAGCGGCAGCAGGCCGGTGATGATGGCGCCATGCCCGGCCGGCACTTCGCGCATGGCGAGCGAGGAAAACAGCGGGAAACCGACCACCACGCCCAGCGCCGTCACCCCCAGGCGCCACCACTGGTTGCCGCGCGGGCGGCGCGCGGCGGCGAAGGCGCCGCGCTGCCACAGCAGTGCCAGCGCCGGCAGGGTTGCCACCACGGCGCGCCCCAGCGCCACGAAGGTAGCGTCCAGCTCCGCCACCGCCATGCGGGTGAAGGGCAGGGTCTGGCTGAATATGACCACGCCGACCAGGCCCAGCAGCATGCCGCCGCCGTGGGTGGCCTGCGCGGTTGCGTCGAGGCGTGGCAGGGAAGAAGGGTTGGCAGCCATGGTTGTGCGTCAGTGAGAAGCGGGGCCGCCGGACAGCGCGATCCACAGGGCGGTCAGGGCCAGCGACAGGCCCATCGCGCGGTTGAACCAGCGGATGCGGTTACCCACCTGCAGCCAGTGCCGCAGGCTGGCGCCGATCGCGCCGTAGAGACCGTTGCTGAGAAAGCCGAACACGCCGAACACCGCGCACATCAGCAGCACGCGCTGCAGCGGCGACTGCGCGCCGGCCATGTACGAGGCGGCGGTGGCCAGCGCCAGCATCCACGCCTTGATATTGGCGTACTGCAGGATCACCGACTGCCACACGGAAAGCGGCCGCAGCACCTGCTTGTCGCTCAGCACGGTGCTGCGCGCAAGACGCAGTGCCAGCCACAGCAGGTACAGCACGCCGGCCGCGTGCACCAGCAGCCCCAGCGCGGGGCTCGCCAGCACCAGCGCGCCAACGCCGGTGGCGCACAGGGCCACGATGCTGGCAAAGCCGAAGGCCACGCCCACGCAATGCGGCAGCGTGGCGCGCAGGCCGAAGTTGGCGCCGGTGACGGCGGCGATGGTGGTGTTGGGGCCGGGCGTGAAGGCGCCCACCGCCAGCAGCGTGAGCAGCGCGGCGAACTGCGCCATGGACAGCCCGGTCAGCAAGGCCGGGCCTGCGAGCGCGCCCGTCATGCCGCGAACTGCACCACCACGCGGCGGTTGGTGCGGCTTTTCTTTTCGATCTTGGTCACCACCACCGCGCCGATCTCGCCSGTRGCGGCCACATGGGTGCCGCCGCAGGGCTGGCGGTCCACGCCGGGGATCTCGATGATGCGGATGGCGCCGCTGCCGGCCGGCGGCGCCGCGCCCACGGTGCGCACCAGCTCGGGCTGCGCCGCCAGTTCCTCGGGCGTGATGCGCTCGACGCGGACCTGGCTGTCGGCCGTGATGAGGGCGTTGAGCTGCTCGGTGAGCACGCTCTTGTCGAGCGTGGATTCGGGCAGGTCGAAGTCGATGCGCGCCGAATCCGGCGAGATGCCGCAGCCGGTCACCGGCACCGGGATCAGCGAGCCCAGCAGGTGCAGGCAGGTGTGCAGGCGCATCAGGCGGTGGCGGCGCTCCCAGTCGATGGCGACGGCGACGATGTCGCCCGGCGCGGGCAGCGCGGCGCCCGGGGCCGGCACATGCAGGATATGGCTGCGGTCCGGCGCATGGATCGTCTCGAGCAGGGCGATGGTGGCGCCGTTGGCCAGCCTGAGCGTGCCGGTATCCCCCGCCTGGCCGCCGCTGCGGGCGTAGCACACGGTCTGGTCGAGTTCGATGCCGTCGGCATGCACTGCGACCACGGTGGCCGTGCAGCTGCCAAGATAGGCGTCGTCGTCGAAGCGCTTGCGGGTGGCGGACATTGCTGAAGTCTCCTGCGGTTACTGTTCTTGTCGTTCTTGTCGTTCTTGTCGTGAATGCGGTCCTGCTTGCCGCCTTCGCCGGCTGCGGCGCGGCGCGGCGCGTCAGCGCAGCGTGCGTACGCCGTCCGGCGTCTCTATCTCCGCGCTCAGCTCGGCCATGTCCGCGCTTTCCAGCGCGAGCAGCCCGCCGCCGAGCCATTGCATGGCCGGCCCGAGCCGCGCTGCCTGCGGATGCCGTCCGCGCAGCGCGCGCAGCGCCAGGCCCTGGTCGGGCAGCCGCGCGCACGGGTGGGTCGGCACGTCCCACTGGATCAGGGTGGGCAGCACGCCGTCTCCGGCCACGGCCGGGCCGTCATCGCCGGCCGGCCAGGACGGCAGGCTGCCGTCCTCCGGCACGGTGATGCGCCAGCGCAGGTCGCCGCGGGTCATCGGAATCGCCGGCGCGATACGCGCGGGATATTGCGACTGCCACAACGACAGATCGGTCGGGCGCTCCACCCGGGCCGCCCAGTGCAGCAGGAAGGGCCCGTTGCGCAGGCGGGCCTGCACCGCCTCGGAATCCAGTCCAAACCAGCGCGGCCGGCCGGGAGGCGGAGCCTCGGGGTCGATGGCGATGACTTCCAGGTAGACGCTGCCCGACAGCCTGAGCAGGCGGTTGTGCGTGCCCATGCCGGGATGCGC
This sequence comes from Cupriavidus sp. 05N38, assembly GCF_056397345.1. Taxonomy (NCBI): domain Bacteria; kingdom Pseudomonadati; phylum Pseudomonadota; class Betaproteobacteria; order Burkholderiales; family Burkholderiaceae; genus Cupriavidus; species Cupriavidus sp. 05N38. Next base: position 19,315 of record NZ_JBFTNF010000012.1, on the reverse strand, counting down.
GCCGCCTGGCTGCACCGGCACGCCCAGCAGATCGGCGACATGCCGCGCGCCCGCGTCAAGCGTGGGGGCGGCGATCACGAGATGGTCGAGAGCTAGCGGCATTGTGTGTTGATGGTAGACAAGGTTGTCGGTACAGTACCTATACAGTTATGCAGATCATTCACAGTACAGTGGCGGGAGCAGGATATGAACAGCGAGGATCTGGCCGCGCCCGGCCTCAAGGATAAGGCAGGCGGCGTTGCCGGCGCGGTTGCGGCCGAGCCGGCGCGCGCCCTGCGCCTGGTGGCGCCGCCGACCGAACGCATGCCCAGCCCGGTGCCGTCGGCGCAGATGACGCTGGTCGAGCAGCTCACGGAGTGGGCCCGGCTGCGCATCGACGAGCGCATCTTCCGCGCCGGCATGCGCATGCCCTCGATCCGCCAGCTGGCGCAGGAAAAGGGCATCTCCCGCTTCACCGTGGTGGAGGCCTACGAGCGGCTGGTGGCGCTGGGCTACCTGGAATCGCGCCGCGGCTCGGGTTTCTACGTGCGCGAGCGCACCCCGCAGGCGCCAGCCGTGGCGCCGGTGGCCACCGGGTCGCGCAATATCGACGTGACCTGGCTGCTGCGCAGCATGTTCCACTCGAGCGAGCCCCACAAATCGCCCGGCATGGGCTTCCTGCCCAACGACTGGCTCGACGGCGAGCTGATCGCCAGCGCGCTGCGCGGGCTGGGCCGCCAGCCGGGCAGCCATTTCCTGGTCAGCGGCACGCCGCAGGGTTTCCTGCCGCTGCGCCAGCAACTGCGCAACCGCCTGGCCGAGCTGGAGATCGGTGCCGTGCCCGAGCAGATCGTGCTGACCTCGGGCATCACCCAGGYGCTGGACCTGATCGCCCGGCTCTACCTGCGCGCCGGCGACGCGGTGCTGGTGGGCGACCCGGCCTGGTTCGTGATGTTCGGCCGCTTCGCCGCGCAGGGCGCGCAGCTGATCGGCATGCCCTATACCGCCGAAGGTCCGGACCTGGAGGCGCTGGAGCGCATCCTGCAGGCACGCCGCCCCCGCCTGATGGTGATCAACTCGGTGCTGCACAACCCCACCGGGACCTCGCTGTCGGCCGCCAAGGCCTTCCAGCTGCTGCGCCTGGCCGAGCAGTACGACCTGCTGATCGTCGAGGACGATATCTACTGCGACCTGTGCCCGCCCGGCCATGCCGCCACGCGGCTGGCCAGCCTCGACCAGTTGCGCCGGGTGATCTACCTGGGCAGCTTCTCCAAGACGCTGGCCGCCAACCTCCGCGTGGGCTTTATCGCCGCGCACCCGGAGATCGCCGCCAACCTGACCGACAGCAAGCTGCTGGCCGGCCTGGCCTCGCCGGAAATCAACGAGCGCGTGCTCTACAAGGTGCTTACCGAGGGCCATTACCGCAAGCATGTGGAGCGGGTGCGCACCAGGCTGGACCGCGCCCGCGACGACACCCGCCGTACGCTGGAGCGCCTCGGCCTGACCCTGTTCCCGGGACAGCATGCCGGCATGTACCTGTGGGCGGATACCGGGCGCGACACCAACGCCATCGCCACCGCCGGGCACGAGGAAGGCTACCTGTTCGCGCCGGGCAGCCTGTTCTCGCCGTCCCAGATGCCGTCGGGCTGGATGCGCTTCAACGTGGCCAGCAGCCAGGATCCGGACATGCTGGCCTTCCTGGAGCGTCAGTTGGGGCGGCGTTAGCTGCACTTGAAAATCATGCCCCGCGTCCCTATGTTGGGGACAACGGCCCGGCGCCCATGTGCCGCGGCCAAGAACCAGATTTTTCGTTTCAGCCAAGTTTGCCAAGAGGAGAACCATGACCGCACCGCACGARACGATGAGCTTCCAGGCGGAAGTGAAGCARYTGCTGCACCTGATGATCCACTCGCTGTACAGCAACAAGGARATCTTCCTGCGCGAGCTGRTSTCGAATGCTTCGGATGCCACTGACAAGCTGCGCTTCGAGGCGATTGCCAACCCGGCCCTGCTCGAGAACGACGCCGACCTCGCCATCCGCATCGAGGCGGACGCCAAGGCCCGCACGCTGAAGATCACCGACAACGGCATCGGCATGAGCCGCGACGAGGCCATCCGCAACCTCGGCACCATCGCCCGCTCGGGCACCAAGGAATTCTTCCAGCAGCTCTCCGGCGACCAGCAGAAGGACGCCGCGCTGATCGGCCAGTTCGGCGTGGGCTTCTACTCGGCCTTTATCGTGGCCGACAAGGTCACGGTGGAAACGCGCCGCGCGGGCTTGCCCGCCAGCGAGGCGGTGCGCTGGGAAAGCGCCGGCGACGGCGAGTTCAGCGTGGATGCCATCGACCGCGCCGAGCGCGGCTCCACCATCACGCTGCACCTGCGCGAAGGCGAGGACGATTTCCTCTCGGGGTGGAAGATCAAGGGCATCATCCAGAAGTACTCCGACCATATCTCGCTGCCGATCCGCATGCCCAAGGAAGTGTGGGATGCCGAGACCAGCGCGTACAAGGAAACCGGCGAGTGGGAGAGCGTCAACCAGGCCAGCGCCCTGTGGACGCGTTCCAAGTCGGACATCACCGACGAGCAGTACACCGCCTTCTACCAGCACATCTCGCACGACAACCAGGCCCCGCTGGCGTGGACCCACAACCGCGTCGAAGGCCGCAGCGAATATACCCAGCTGCTGTACGTGCCGGCGCGCGCGCCGTTCGACATGTTCGACCGCAACCACAAGGGTGGCCTCAAGCTCTACGTGAAGCGCGTCTTCATCATGGACGAGGCCGAGCAACTGCTGCCGTCCTACCTGCGCTTCGTCAAGGGCGTGGTGGATTCGGCCGACCTGCCGCTCAACGTGTCGCGCGAACTGCTGCAGGAAAGCCGCGACGTGAAGGCCATCCGCGAAGGCTGCACCAAGCGCGTGCTGTCGATGCTGGAGACGCTGGCCGACAGCGAGGACGAAGCCGAACGCGCCAAGTACGACACCTTCTGGCAGCAGTTCGGCCAGGTGCTCAAGGAAGGCCTGGGAGAAGACGCCGGCAACCTCGAGCGTGTCGCCAAGCTGCTGCGCTTCGCTTCCACCCATGAGGACAGCGCCGAGCAGAAGGTGGCGCTGGCTGCCTACGTGGGCCGCATGAAGGAAGGCCAGGACAAGATCTACTACGTCACGGCCGACAGCTGGGCCGCGGCCAAGTCGAGCCCGCACCTGGAAGTGTTCCGCAAGAAGGGCATCGAAGTGCTGCTGCTGACCGACCGCGTGGACGAATGGATGCTGTCCTTCCTGCGCGAGTTCGACGGCAAGGAACTGGTGTCGGTGGCACGCGGCGACCTCGAGCTCGGCGCGCTGGCCGATGCCGGCGAGAAGGCTGAGCAGGAGAAGGCCGAAGGCGACTGGAAGGAAGTGCTCGAACGCGCCAAGACCGTGCTCGACGGCAAGGCCAAGGACGTGCGCGTGACGCTGCGCCTGACCGAGTCCGCATCGTGCCTGGTGTCGGACGAAGGCGACATGAGCGGCTACCTGCAGCGCCTGCTCAAGCAGGCCGGCCAGAAGGCGCCCGACGCCCAGCCGATCCTGGAGCTGAACCCGGACCACGCGCTGGTGCAGAAGCTGCGCGCGCTGGCCGAGGCCGGCCCCGCCGACGAGGCCTTCGGCGACCGCGTGCATGTGCTGTTCGACCAGGCCTTGCTGGCCGAAGGCGGCACGCTGGAAGATCCGTCGGCCTACGTGCGCCGGATCAACAAGCTGCTGGCCTGAGCACGGCTCCGATCCTGACCGGGGGCTGGCCGCCCTCTCCCGCTCGCGGGGGAGGGCGGTGCCGAACATGGCCGTAGACGAAGAACAGACAATGGCGCTCAAGCGCTGCTTCCCGCCCGTGGTCGACGCCGACACTCGGGTGCTGATCCTTGGCAGCCTGCCCGGCGAGGTGTCGCTTGCGCAGAGCCAGTATTACGCGCACCGGCAGAACCGTTTCTGGCACCTGACCGGCGCGGTCATCGGCGAGGACCTGGTGGGGATGGACTACGCTGCGCGCCTGCGCACGCTGCTGGCCCACCGTATCGGCCTGTGGGACGTGGTGGCCGAAGCGCGCCGCGAGGGCAGCCTCGACAGCAACATACGCGACCACGCCGGCAACGACCTGCCCGGCCTTGTCGCCTCGCTCCCCGGTCTCGAAGTCATCGCCTTCAATGGCGGCACGGCCGCGCGCATCGGCGCCAGGGCGCTCGACCAGCATGCCGCGCGGCATCACATCGTCAAGCTGCCCTCCAGCAGTCCCGCCTACACGCTGGCCTATGCGGAGAAACTGCGTGCCTGGCAGGCGCTGCGGGCGTGGCTGTCCGGTCCCCGCGTCACAGGCTGAGCTTGTAGCCCTCGTGGCTGGCCACGAAACCCAGCCTCTCGTAGAAACGGTGCGCATCCGGACGGCCCTTGTCCGTGGTGAGTTGCACCAGCGAGCAGCCACGCGAGCGGCATTGGCCGATCGCCCATTCGAACATCCTCTGTCCCAGGCCCGTGCTGCGCTGGGCCGCGGCGACCCGCACCGCTTCGATCTGTCCGCGCCATGCACCCCGGCGCGCGATGCCCGGGATAAACGATAGCTGCAGCGTGCCGACCACCATGCCGGCGTGGACCGCGACCACGAGGCGCTGGTTGGGGTCGGCCTCGATCGCCGCGAAGGCGCGCAGGTAGCGCTCGTCCAGCGGCGAGCCGACGGTTTCGCGCTGGCTGCCGAGTGCATCGTCGGCCAGCAATCCGACGATGGCGGGGAGGTCGTCCGCCACCGCCGCCCGAAATATCACTTGTTCCATGCCCATGCCCATGCCGCGCGACAAGATGCGCGCCGCTTCGGTGAAGAGGCAGGTATCTTGTCACGCGGCCGGGCGCGGCGCCAGTCGCCACGACGGCCGGCACCGTTGCCGATGTGCGGGTGCCAGGGCGCTTATTGCGCGCTGGCCTGGACGGCGTCGAGGATGACCCTGGCCACGTCGGCCGGCCGTGACTGCTGCGGCACGTGGCTGCTCGGCAGGCTCGTGACCTTGGCGCCGATCTTCCTGGCCATCGCGCGTTCGAGGTCCGGCTGGATCATGCGGTCCTTCTCGCTGACGATGTACCAGGAGGGGCGGGTGGTCCACGCGGCCGTGGTGACCTTCTCGCCGAACGACTTTGCCTGGATGGGACCTTGCGTGACGGCCATGACGCGCGCCTGCGCGGCCGGCACGTCCTGCGCGAAGTCCTGGGCCATCGCCTCGGGCGGCAGCGACAGGTAGCCTTGCGCATCGGCGACCAGCTTGCTGATGCCCGGCGGCGTGGGATAGCCCTTGCCGACGTCTTCGGTGGACTGGCCGGCGTCGGGCGCGAACGCGGCGACGTACACCAGCGCCGCCACCTTGTCGTCGTTGCCGGCCTCGGTGATCACGGTGCCGCCCCAGGAGTGGCCGACCAGCACCACCTTGCCTTTCTGGCTGTCGATGGCGCGGCGGGTCGCGGCGACATCGTCCTGCAGCGAGTTCAGGCCGTTCTGCACGGCCTGCACCTTGATGCCTTTGGCTTGCAGCAGCGGGATCACCTTGGCCCAGTCCGAGCCGTCGGCGAAGGCGCCATGCACGAGCACGACCGCGGGGGCCTGGCCGGCGGGCGCGGCGGCGTGGGCGAAGGTGCCGGCGGCCAGCGCCAGGGCGCCCAGGGCAAGCGAAATGGTTTTACGATGCAGCATGGAGGATCTCCGGTTGGTTGCTCGGCACGGGGTATGTGACTGGAGCCCAGTATCCGGAATTGCGCCGCCGGCGGGGATCGGTCGATTAACCGACCCCTGGCGACGCCGCCGTGTGCTTTTGTGTTCCCATTCGTCATCCGGGCATTCCCGGCTATCCTGCCTGTTTCGCCGCAGTCGCCCGCAGCCGTCCGCAACCGCTCGCAACCGCTCGCAACCATTACCGAACGCCACATGCAAAGCCCAGACACCGTGCCGGTCCGCGACGCCATTCTGGCTCTGGCCTTTATCGGCGACCTGAGCATGGGCCGGCCGACCGACCACTCGCCGCGTACCGCGTGGCTGGCCGCGCAGCTCGCCGCGCTGGCAGGCTGCGGCGCGTCCGGCAGCAGCGCGGCGCAGCAGGTGGCGCTGCTGCGCTGGTCGGGCTGCACCGCCAACGCGGCCGGCTTCGAGGCGCTCCTCGGCGACGACGTGGGCGGCCGCGATGCCATGCTCACGCAGACCTTGCCCGCGCTCAGCCACGCGCAGCAGCGCGACATCGTCCCGCTGGCGGAAATCCACTGCGAGGTGTCGGGCGAGATCGCGGCCATGCTGGGCATGCGCGGCGAGGTGGAGCACGGGCTGCGCAATATCTTCGAGACCTACGACGGCAGCGGCATGCCCGGCGGGCTCCGGCATCCGGAGGTGCCGGAGCTGGTCTATCACGTGGCGCTGGCCAGCGACCTGGAGATCCTCAGCCGCGCCCACGGCCTCGATGGCGCGCTGGCGCGCATCGCGGCGGCGGGCAATCGCAAGTATCCGGACGCGCTGGTGGAGCCGCTGCGCCGCCGCGCGCGCGACTGGCTGGCTGAGCTGGACGGCGAGGCGCCCGGCGTGCCCGGCATGCCCGCCGCGGAGGAAGTCCGCCTGACCGTGATCGCCGACGTCATCGATCTCAAGCTGCCGTGGATGACCGGGTACTCGCGGCAGGTGGCGGAGCTGGCGCGTGCGAGCGCCGCGCTGCAGGGGCTCGATGCCGGGCTGCAGGCGCGGCTGCACCGCGCCGGCCTGATCCACGGCATGGGCCGCGCCGCGCTGCCCAACCGCTTGTGGAACACGCCGGGCCGGCTGCCCCCGTCGGACTGGGAACACATCCGCCTGGTGCCTTACTGGACCTCGCGCGCGGCCCGCCAGATCGGCGACCTTGGCGCGGAAGCGGAGCTGGCCTCGTATGCGTATGAGCGGCTCGACGGCAGCGGCTATTTCCGCGGCCTCGGTGGCGACGCGCTGTCGGCCGCGCACCGCACGCTGGGCGCATCGGCGGCGTGGGCCGCGCTGCGCGCGCGCCGCCCGTGGCGCGACGCGCTGCCGCAGGACGCGGCGGCGGCCTTGCTGCGCGAGGAAGCCGCGCGTGGCCGCTTCGATGCGGATGTGGTCGAGGCCACGCTGGCCGCGGCCGCCGGCAGGCAGGCGAGCGCCGCGCCCCGCACGGCGCTCGTGCTGTCCGAGCGCGAGACCGATGTGCTGCGGCGCATCAGCCAGGGCGAGAGCAACAAGGAAGTCGCGCGCACACTGTCGATCAGCCCCAGCACGGTGCGCACCCACGTGGAGAGCATCTTCCGCAAGCTCGAATGCTCGACGCGCGCGGCGGCAACGCTGAAGGCGTTCACCCTCGGGCTGCTCTAGCGTCGACGGCAACGGCAACTTCGGCCGCCTGCGCCTTGCCGGTGCAAGTCGAACCGCGCCGCGCGCATCTGTCACAATCCTGCCTATGAGCCCCGGCGGCGCGTCCGCCGGAGCATGCCAGACAGGACAGAAGGACGATGCCTTATCTCGGAATTGGTTTTCACGTCATCGTGGCGCTGTATTTTGCCGTCCACGCGGTGCGCACCCAGCAGAACATGTACTGGCTGCTGATCCTGTTCGCTTTCCCCGGGCTGGGCAGCGTGGTGTATTTCTTCGCCATCTACCTGCCGTCGCTGCGCCAGACGCGCGGTGCGCGCGCCGCCACGCGCGCCATCGGGCAACTGGTGGATCCCAATCGCGCCGTGCGCGAGGCGCGCGCCGCGTTCGACCGCGCGCCGACCGTCGACCACCGCATGCGCCTCGGCGCGGCGCTGCTGGAGGCCGATGAGCCCAAGGAGGCGCTGCAGCACTACGAGGCCGCCGCCAGCGGGCCCTTCGCCAGCGATCCCGCGCTGCTGCTGGGGCTGGCGCGCGCACAGTTCGCCACCGGCGGGCACGCTGGCGCCGCAGCCACGCTCGCGCGCCTGTTCGAAGGCCAGCCGCAGGCGCGCCAGCAGGCCGATCCTGCCTTGCTGTACGCGCGCGCCCTGGCCGCCACCGATGCGCCTGGCACGCGCGCCGCGTTCGAGCAGGCGCTGACCTGCGCCAGCGACGCGGCCGCGCGCTGCCTGTTCGCGGACTGGCTGGCCGGGCGCCAGGATGCCGCCGACCGGGAGCGCGCCCAGGCCCTGTATGCCGAGATCGTGCACGACGGCAAGCACTGGCCGCGCCATGCGCGCGAGCACAACCGGGAATGGCTGCAGCGCGCGCAAGGCGCGCTCGGCAGGTCCTGAGGCCGGCCGCTTCACTGTTTCCATTGCTCCGCGTGCTGCCCCCGGCGGGCGGCGCGCGTGTTCGTACCCCCGCACTCCTCTTATCGCCATGACTCTCCTGAAACGCAAATCCATTGAAGCCGTGGCCTCGCGCCGACCCGCGCGCGGCGAGCGCAGCCGCGACGGCGCGCAGCGCGCCGATGAGCGCGCCGATCAGCGCGCCGGCAAGAAGCGCGCCGAACCCCGCGAAGAAAAGCGCATGACGCCGCGCTTCGCGCCGGTGACCTTCTCCGAGATGGACGGCGTGCGCTACCTGCACTTCGGCACCGAGTGGGTGCAGGGCGCGATGCGCCTGCGCAAGCCGGATGCCATCGAGCTGGAGTACGCGCAGCAGATGATGGCGTGGCTGCTGTTCCTGTCGCCCTCGGCGCCCGATTTCCATGTCACCCAGCTCGGCCTCGGGGCAGCGGCGCTGACCAAGTTCTGCCACCGCCAGTTCAGCAAGGCGCGGGTTACCGCCGTGGAGCTGAACCCCGCCGTGATCGTGGCCGGCCGCAGCATGTTCGGCCTGCGCGAGGACGACGCGCGCCTGACCGTGCGCGAGCAGGATGCCTGGGACTATGTGATGGACGGCACCCATGCCGGTGCGCTCGACGTGCTGCAGGTGGACCTGTACGACGCCACCGCGCGCGGCCCGGTGCTGGACACCACGGCCTTCTACAAGGCCTGCCGCCGCGTGCTGAAGTCGCCGGGGGTGATGACCATCAACCTGTTCGGCGACCACGACAGCTTCCCGAAGAACATCGTGCGCATCTGCGAGGCCTTCGAGGACCGCGTGCTGGTGTTCCCCGAAGTGCACGACGGCAATGTGATCGCGCTGGCCTTCAACGGCCCGGCGATCGACGTGTCGTGGGAAGTGCTGGAACTGCGCGCCAAGGTTGTGGAGGAGGGCACCGGGCTGCCCGCGCGCGCCTGGGTCAAGGGCCTGCGCGCGGCCAATGCGCGGCAGGAGGACGGGCTGCAGATCTAGTCTCCCTCAGCCCGCCCGGTGCCGGGTGCGGGCTTACTGCTTGTGGAAGAACTGCGCCAGCGACCACTCGTCGGTGCGCGCCTCGTACTTCAGGTCCTTGCGCATCGCCCACATCGCCAGCTGGCTGTGCGACGGGATGATGGCGTGGTCGGCCAGCGCGAACTTCGCCGCCGTGCGGGCGTTTTCCTCGCGGGCCTTGTCGCTGCTCACGGTGGTGAGCGACTTCTCGATCAGCTGGTCGAGCTGCGTATTGCTGTACTTGCCCCAGTTCCAGGTGCCGTAGCCGGTCTTGGGATTGGGCGTGCCGGTGATGGAGCGCAGCGCCACGTCGGCCGCCGCCGAGCCCCAGCCCAGCATCTCGAAGGCGAAGTCGCCCTGGCGCGCGCGCGTGAAGTAGGCGGCCACGGGCAGCGTCTCCACCTTGGTCTGGATGCCGATGCGCGTGAGCATGCTGGCGGTGGCCTGCGCCACGGCCGCGTCGTTCAGGTAGCGGTTGTTGGTGGCGTGCAGCGTCAGCCCGAAGCCGTCTGGATAGCCGGCGGCGGCCAGCAGCTTCTTGGCGGCTTCGGGGTCGTAGGCATCGGGCTTGGTGCCCGGATGGCCGAAGATCTGCGGCGAGACGATCGACGAGGCCGGCACCGCCAGGCCTTCCATGATGCGGCTGACGATGGCGTCGCGGTTGAGCGCGTGGCTGATGGCCGCGCGCACGCGCGCATCCTTGAACGGGTTCTTGCCGAGCGGCTTGCCGGCCTTGTCGGTGACGAACGGCGGGTTGTCGCGCGACTGGTCCATCTGCCAGAAGATGGTGCGCCAGGAGACCTGCTGCTCGATGCGGAATTTCGGGTTTTGCCTGAGCTTGGCCACGTCGGCCGACGGCACGCTTTCGATCACGTCGACGTCGCCGGACAGCAGCGCCGCGCTGCGCGCGCCGTTGTCGGTGATGATGCGGAAGATGGCATGGTCCCATTCGGCCTTGGGCCCCCAGTAGTCGGGGTTCTTCGCCATTACGATTTCCTGCCCGCGCGCGAAGCGCACGAACTTGAACGGCCCGGTGCCGATCATCGCCTTGCCCGAGTCGAAGTCGGCCTGGCTCAGCGTGGCCGCCACCTTCTTGGGCATGATCGGCACGCTGTTGAGGTCGTTGGCCAGGTTGGCGTAGTTCGGCACGCTCATGGTCAGGCGTACGGTGAGCRGGTCGGGCGTGTCGATGCGCGCGATCGGCTTGGTGTAGCTGGTGAAGGAGCCGGGGCTGCTGACCAGCTTCTCGGGGCGCTCGAGCGAGGCCTTGACGTCTTCGCTGGTGAACGGCGAGCCGTCGTGCCATTTGACGTTGGGGCGCAGCTTGATCTCCCAGGTGATGGCATTGACCGGCTTCCACGACAGCGCCAGGCCCGGGATGTAACGGGCGTTCTTGTCCATGAACACCAGGGATTCGAAGATATGCAGCGCGATGGCGTTGTTGGGGCCGGCGTTGTTCCACTGCGGGTCCATCGAGGTGACGTCGGCGGACAGGCCGATGCGCAGGTCCTCGGCGTGTGCCGCGCCGGCGGGCAGCATCAGCAGCGCGGCGCCGCCGAGCACCAGCGTCGCGCCGGCCCGAAGCAGGGCGCGGCGTGGCATCAGGGGCTCCAGGCGGCCGGCAAGGCGGCTGGTCAAATGGCGTGTGCGGCGGTTGGCGGTCATCGAGATGCGCTCCCAGTACGGGCCGGTCGCTTTCGCGCGGGAAGGCGTCGGCGGGTTCTCAGAAGGGGGTGACGGGGCGCGCTTGCCGGCGCCCGTGTCTACCCGGCTGCCCGCATTGTGCCGTCAAAACGACATCCATGTGCGATAGCTGCGTCATAACCTTATGTTCGCCGCCCGCACCGCGCACGTCCACCGGCGGTGCGCGGCCTGGCTCGCCGGCCCGGGCGCGCAGCCGGTAGAATCGCGCCCATGTTTGCCAACTCTCGCACCATCACCTCGGCGCAGGCCGATGTCCATGACCATCTCGCGGCCCGCGTGGCGCGCCACCTGGCCGAGCCGTTCCGCAAGCCGATCGGCGAGCCCAGCCGGCGCGCGCTGGATCTCGCGCTGCAGCAATGGCAGCAAGCCGGGGCGCCGCCGCTGATCCTCGATGCCGGCTGCGGCGTGGGCGAGAGCACGCTGCAACTGGCCACGGCCTTCCCCGGCCACTTCGTGATCGGCGTGGACCAGTCGGAAAAGCGGCTGACCGGCGGCAAGGACTGGTGGGGTGGCCCGCTGCCGGCCAACTTCACCTGGGCGCGCGCCGACCTGGTCGATGTCTGGCGCCTGCTGCAGGCCGAGGGTATCGCGGTGGCGCGCCACTACGTCCTGTATCCGAACCCGTGGCCCAAGATCGGTCACCTGGGGCGGCGTTGGCAGGGCCACGCGGTGTTCCCGGCGCTGGCCGCCTGCGGGGACTATCTGGAGTGCCGCAGCAACTGGCAGGTCTATATCGACGAGTTCGCCCAGGCGCTGGCTCTGGTCGGGCGGCCGGCGATGACCGAGGCGTGGCAGCCGGTGGAGGCCATCACGCCGTTCGAGCGCAAGTACGCGGCCTCCGGGCATGCCTTGTGGCGCTGCGTGAGCCCGCCGCAGGCGGCCTGAACGGGTTCGCGCGCAAGGCGGCGCCCGGGAATGAAAACGGCCCGCGCAAGGCGGGCCGTCGGCAAGGCGCAGGGCGCGGGCTCAGTGGAAGAGCGGCTGCTGCGTCGGCGCGTCTTCCGGCAGTTCGGCGTGGACGATCTCGCCAGAACGGTCGGCGTAGAGCGGCGTGCCGCAATCTTCGCAGTATTCGGGATCGAACAGCGCGGCGTGGCGGAAGATGTCTTCCACGCCGGCATTGCGCAGCTCTTCGCAGATCTGCTCGAGCGGGTTGTCCTTTTCGGTGGCGTCGATCTCGCCGGACTCGCGGCCATACACCGGCCAGACGATGCCGTAGATCACATCCTTCTCGCCGCGCATGGTGAAGCCCACGCGGTATTCCTCGACTTCCTCCTCGCCGAAGGCGGCCACCACCGCGGCCATCTGCCCGGCCGGCACGTCGAGCGTGCCGCACAGGTAGTTGACGGCGGCACGCACCGTGAGCGGGCGGATGCTCTTGTCTGATTCGCGGCAGGAGAGGAAGAAGGCGTCGGGCAGCAGCAGTTCGAACTCGCAGCCCGGCAGCAGCAGCGCGATCGAGGGCTGGACCTGGGTCCGCCATTGCTCCAGGCACACCGAGCGCTCGGCGTGATGCTCCTTCACATCTTCCTGCCAGCGGAACAGGGCCTGCTCGTGCGGCGCCACCACCACGGCCAGCAGGTAGCGCGGGTCGGCCAGGATGGGCGCGGTCTCCGGCAGGTCGCGCAGGTCGACCTTGGGCGTGGTGCCCGACATCGCCGCCGATACCAGCTTGTAGGTCAGCGCGAAGGTGTCGCAGTGCGTGCGCGGCAGCTGGTCGATGCTGTAGAGATAGGGCGACAGCGCCATGCGCGTGTCCGCAGCCAGCACATGCGCCTGCATGTGCACCGACAGCGTCTGCGCCAGCTCGGGCTTCAGGGCGCCCGAGGGAATGGCGTAGCGCGTGTGGGCGAGGATCGGCGCGGCGATCAGCAGGGCGTCGTAGCTGACACCGTCGATTTCGACAGTGGCGGACTCGGCCAGGGTCTCGGCTTGCTCGGCTAGCACGTCGGAGGCGTCGGCGTTGTGCTTGAACAGGTGTTCGAGCGCCGCGTCGAGCGCGGACTGGCTGCCGTTCTTCAGCAGCCGGCCCAGGCGCAGCGAGAGCCGCCGCTCCCAGTATCCATCCTCCATGCGGCTGCCCGAGGCATCGAGCGCGAGCGCATCGGCCACCAGACGCTCGGCGTCAGGCGAAAGACGTTGGGTAGCCTTGGGGCGAAAACCTGCCATAAGTCGAGATCATCCGTTTTTCGGTAAAACGGTATTCTACTCGCTGCGTTGACAAAACATGGCGTCCGGTGCAGCAAAGGCAGTGCTGCATGGCGTCACAGCGGGCCTGCATGGCCGCGCAGCCGCACTTATTTTTGCGCGGGGGCCGGCGATGTCTCCGGCGCGTGGCTTTCCACGCCGTGCTGCTCGCCGCCGATGGAGATGTCGCCACCGCCCTTGGTGAGCAGGTAGAGGGCTGCGCCGGCGATGACGATGAAGGCGATAAAGATCTTGACCATGTTGTCTCCAATAGTCCAATAGGATTGCGCGTTTGAAGCAACCGCTGCAAAGCCGGCCGGCATGGCCGCCGCGCGCTGCTTTCTTCTTGTTGCCGGGCAGTGTGGCAGGGCAGGCTTGCATGGAACTTACAGGGGCCGGCGCGCTACGGAGCCATCCGGGCGGCGCGCGCTGCGCTTTCATGCCACCCCGGCGCCGGCAGCCCAAAAGAAAAAACGCCGCTGGCCGCGGCCTCCGTAGAGGCGCGCGGCCAGCGGCGTCGATGTCCGGGCGACAGCCCCCGCAAGGGGGCTGTCGCTCAGGCAGCCAGCAGCTGGCGCAGCACGAACGGCAGGATGCCGCCGTGGTTGTAGTAGTCGACTTCGATCGGCGTGTCGATGCGCAGCAACACCGGGACGCGCTGCACGTCGCCATTGGAGCGCTTGATCACCAGCGTGACGTCCTGCTGCGGCTTGAGGTCGCCCTCAATGCCTTCGATGTCGAAGGTCTCGTTRCCGATGATGCCGAGCGACTGCACGCTGTCRCTGCCCTTGAACTGCAGCGGCAGCACGCCCATGCCGACCAGGTTGGAGCGGTGGATGCGCTCGAAGCTGCGCGTGATCACGGCCTTCACGCCGAGCAGTTGGGTGCCCTTGGCCGCCCAGTCGCGCGACGAGCCGGTGCCGTACTCCTCGCCGCCGAACACCACGGTGGGCGTGCCTTCGGCGATGTACTTCATGGCGGCGTCGTAGATCGACATTTCTTCGCCGGAGGGCTGGTGCAGCGTGACGCCGCCTTCCACGCGCGAGCCGTCGGGCTTGACCGGCAGCATCAGGTTCTTGATGCGCACGTTGGCGAAGGTGCCGCGCATCATGACTTCATGGTTGCCGCGGCGCGAGCCGTAGCTGTTGAAGTCCGCCTTGAGCACGCCGTTGGCCTGCAGGTACTTGCCCGCGGGCGAGGTTTCCTTGATCGAGCCGGCCGGCGAGATGTGGTCGGTGGTCACGGAATCGCCGAAGACGCCGAGCGCGCGCGCATTGCGCACGCTGGACTGGGTCGCGGCCGGCTCCATGCCGAAGTCCTGGAAGAAGGGCGGCTCGGCGATATAGGTTGACGCGGGCCAGTCGTAGACCTGGCCCTTGGTGCCCTTGACCTTGGCCCACAGCTTGCTCGGCTTCTTGACCTGCTCGTAGTTGGTCCGGAAGACGTCCGCGTCCATGGCGAACTTCAGCAGGGCGTGGATTTCCTCCGAGGTCGGCCAGATGTCGCCCAGGTAGATATCGCGGTCGCCCTTGCCGACGCCCACCGGCTCGGTCATCAGGTCGCGCGTGACGTTGCCGGCGATGGCGTAGGCCACCACCAGCGGCGGCGAGGCCAGGAAGTTGGCGCGGATGTTCGGGTGGATGCGCGCCTCGAAGTTGCGGTTGCCGGACAGCACCGCGGCGGCCACCAGGTCGTTCTTGGTGATGGCCTCATTGAGCTCCGGCGTGAGGTCGCCGGCGTTGCCGATGCAGGTGGTGCAGCCGTAGGCGGTCACGCCGAAGCCCAGCTTTTCCAGGTAGGGCAGCAGGCCGGTGGCCTGCAGGTATTCCGTCACCACGCGGCTGCCGGGAGCGAGCGAGGTCTTGATGTGCGGCGCCACCTTCAGGCCGGCTTCCACCGCCTTCTTGGCCAGCAGGCCGGCGGCCAGCAGCACGCTCGGGTTGGAGGTGTTGGTGCAGGAGGTGATGGCGGCGATCAGCACGTCGCCGTTCTTCACGTTCACGCCGTCGGCCGTGGTGTAGGTCTTGTCCAGCTCGGCGATGTCCTTGTTGAAGCCATTCTCGGCGGTCGGCTTGGCGAACAGCGAGGCAAAGGTGGTCTTGACGTTGCCGATCTCGATGCGGTCCTGCGGGCGCTTGGGGCCGGCCAGCGAGGGAGCCACGGTGCCGAGATCGAGCGTGACGACCTTGGTGAAGTCGATTTCGCCGGCCTTGGGCACGCCGAACATGTTCTGGGCGCGGAAATAGCCTTCGAAGGCGGCGATCTCCTCTTCCGTGCGGCCGGTGCCCTTGAAGTAGTCGATGGTCTTTTCGTCGACCGGGAAGAAGCCCATGGTGGCGCCGTACTCGGGCGCCATGTTGCCGATGGTGGCGCGGTCCGGCAGCGCCAGGCTCGCCGTGCCTTCGCCGAAGAACTCGACGAACTTGCCGACCACTTTTTCGCGGCGCAGCATTTCGGTGATGGTCAGCACCAGGTCGGTAGCGGTGACGCCTTCGCGCAGGCGGCCCTTCAGTTCCACGCCGACCACGTCCGGCGTCAGGAAGTAGACCGGCTGGCCCAGCATGCCGGCTTCCGCCTCGATGCCGCCCACGCCCCAGCCCACCACGCCGATGCCGTTGATCATGGTGGTGTGGCTGTCGGTGCCGACCAGGGTGTCGGGGTAGTACACACCGTCCTTCTTGTGCACGCCGCGCGCGAGGTACTCCAGGTTGACCTGGTGCACGATGCCGAAGCCCGGCTGCACCACGCCGAAGGTGTCGAAGGCCTGCATGCCCCACTTCATGAACTGGTAGCGCTCGTTATTGCGCTGRAATTCCAGCTKCATRTTSAGGTCSAGCGCSTTCKKCTCRCGGAARTGRTCGATCTGCACCGAGTGRTCGACSACSAGGTCSACCGGSACSAGCGGCTCGATCTTCTTGGGGTTCTTGCCCATCTTCTCGGCCACGTTGCGCATGGCGGCCAGGTCGGCCAGCAACGGCACGCCGGTGAAGTCCTGCAGCACCACGCGGGCTACCACGAAGGGGATTTCGTCCACGCGCTCGGCAACCGGCTGCCAGTTGGCCAGTTGGCGCACGTGTTCTTCGGTGACCTTCTTGCCGTCGCAGTTGCGCAGCACCGATTCGAGCACGACGCGAATCGATACCGGCAGGCGCTCGACCGCCACGCCCAGTGCCTTGCCCAGTTTCGGCAGGGAATAGTACTGGCCCTTGACGCCGGGGCTGATCTTGAATTCTTTCAGAGTCTTATTGAGATTGTGGGGCATTGCCTTACTCCATTCGAAAGATGGTGCGGACTAGCTTGGACTCGTAAACCGGTCTTGCTGCTCGGGCCGCACTGCGGGCGCTGGAACCAGCCCGCAGTGCGGCGCGGGCGCCGGCGAGGCGCCGTGTTCATGCTTGCTGCTGCTTCTGCCTTGCTGCTTTTTTTTGCTTCTGGGTTCCTGCTTCCTGGCCTTGCTTCCGGCTGCTGCGTGCGGCCTTGCGCCGACGAGGCCTTGCCACTGCATGCACCGCGTCGATTGTAGGGCAAGCCAGCGCGCGTTGCGCGGCCGCTTTGCTCAGATCACGTACAGATCCACATACTCGTGGACCGGCATCGCCTCCAGGCGTGCCTGGTCGAGCGACACGGCCAGGATGGCCTCCTGCTGCCTGGGCGGGAAGCGGCGCGCCAGGTTGGTCTTGAATTTCTCCACCAGCAGGGGGATGCCGTCTTCGCGGCGACGCCTGTGGCCGATCGGATATTCCACCACCACTTCTGGCAAAACCGTGCCGTCGTTCAGTTCCACGGTCAGGGCATTGGCGATCGAGCGCTTCCCGGGATCATGGTAGTCCGCGGTGAAGGCGGTGTCTTCCACGCAGGCGATCTTGTCGCGCAGCGCGTCGATGCGCGGGTCGGCCGCGACCTTGTCTTCGTAGTCTTCGGCGGTCAGCCGGCCGAACAGCAGCGGCACGGCGACCATGTACTGGATGCAGTGATCCCGGTCGGCGGGGTTCGCCAGCGGGCCYTKCTTGTCGATGATGCGGATGCAGGCCTCRTGSGTGCGGATGGTGACGCGCCCGATGTCCGCCGCGGTGCGGCCTGTGGCGGCAAGCTGGCCGTGCAGGGTCATCGCGGCCTCCACCGCGGTCTGCGAGTGGAATTCGGCCGGGAAGGAGATCTTGAACAGTACGTTCTCCATCACGTACGAGCCGTAGGGGCGCTGGAAGCGCAAGGGCTGGCCCTTGAACAGCACGTCGTAGAAGCCCCAGCCCTTGGCCGACAGCACCGAGGGATAGCCCATCTCGCCGGTCCTGGCGATCAGCGCCAGGCGCACGGCGCGGCTGGTGGCATCGCCGGCGGCCCAGCTCTTGCGGCTGCCGGTGTTGGGAGCGTGGCGGTAGGTGCGCAGCGACTGTCCGTCGACCCACGCCAGCGACACCGCGTTGATGATCTCGTCGCGCGTGAGGCCGAGCATCTGGGCGACCACGGCGGTGGACGCCACCTTGACCAGCACCACGTGGTCCAGGCCGACCTTGTTGAAGGAGTTTTCCAGCGCGATGCAGCCCTGGATCTCGTGGGCCTTGATCATGCCGGTGAGCACGTCTTTCATGGTCAGCGGCTTGCGCCCGGCGGCCACGCTGGTGCGCGAGAGCCAGTCGGCGGTGGCGAGGATGCCGCCGAGGTTGTCCGACGGGTGGCCCCATTCGGCGGCAAGCCAGGTGTCGTTGAAGTCGAGCCAGCGGATCATGGCGCCGATATTGAAGGCGGCCTGGACCGGGTCGAGCTGGAATTGGGTGCCGGGAATCTTGGCGCCGTTGGGGACCACCGTGCCGGGCACGATGGGGCCCATCAGCTTGGTGCAGGCGGGGTAGGACAAGGCTTCCAGGCCGCAGCCAAGGGTGTCGATCAGGCAGTTGCGGGCCGTGTCATAGGCCAGCGCGCTCCTGATCGGGTGTCTGGTCACGTACTCGACGATATCGACCAGTACCTGGTCAGGTTCGGGCCGGACGTTCGGAATGTGTGCAGACATGAGGTCCCCCTCGGTATTTGTGCTTCCTGGTGCCTTTTTTATTGCTTTGTGATGCTTGCGGAGCCTGCTTGCTACGTGGCTGGCTGCTTATTGCTTCGCCGGGGCCTGGCCGGCGGCGGCTGCGGGTGCCGCGGGGGCGACCAGCAGCGGCGTGGCGACCGGTGCGCGCAGCGCGCCTGCCTGGGTCGGAGCCGAGCCGCCGGACTGCATGTCGGCGGTCTGGCATTCGTCGGCCAGGCGCTGGCCGGCGTTCTTGTTGAACAGCATGGCCTTGCTCGGGATCACGACCAGGTCCATGCCGGAGCGGGCGTCGTAGTAACGGTCGGCGCCGGTCACGGTGGACAGGCGCGGCAGGCGGTATTCGCGGCCTTCCCAGTTCAGGACGATGACTTCGTCGCGCAGCATGTTGCCGCTGATATAGATGGCGTGGCCCAGCTCGCACTGCCACTTTTCGCCATTCGGGGCGGCCGCGGCTTCCGGTGCGGCGGCAGTCTTCTTGGTGCTGTGCTTGGCCGGGGCCTTCTTGGCGGGAGCGGCCTTCGTGGCCGGTTCCTGGGCCATCGCAACACCGGCGGAGGTCAGCGAAAATGCGCCGATGCAGGCGGCGAGGACGA
Source organism: Cupriavidus sp. 05N38 (assembly GCF_056397345.1). Classification (NCBI taxonomy): domain Bacteria; kingdom Pseudomonadati; phylum Pseudomonadota; class Betaproteobacteria; order Burkholderiales; family Burkholderiaceae; genus Cupriavidus; species Cupriavidus sp. 05N38. The sequence continues at coordinate 527 of NZ_JBFTNF010000012.1, read as the reverse complement.
GATGCTTCATTCTGTGGGTTCCTTCTGGTGTGGGGTAAAAGGCGGGTGCCTGGCGGGAAGCCCGGCAGTCACATATCCGCCGCTATTCTCTACGATTTGAAAGTCGGGGCGAAGCACCCCGGCCATTGGTTACACAATTCGGCCCGGGCAGCCGCGCTACGCGGCTTGCGGCGCACTGCAGGCCGCGGCGCCCGGCGCCCCTTGCTCATTTGCTCATCTGCTCATTTGCGCTTGCCGATCGGCACGAACTTCAGGTTCTCCGGCCCGGTGTAGTTCGCGCTCGGGCGGATGATCTTGTTGTCGATGCGCTGCTCGATGATGTGCGCGGCCCAGCCCGAGGTGCGCGAGATCACGAACAGCGGGGTGAACATGGCGGTGGGCACGCCCATCATGTGGTAGCTCACCGCGCTGAACCAGTCCAGGTTGGCGAACATCTTCTTGCCATCCTGCATGGTGGCTTCAATGCGATCGGCAATGTCGAACATCTTCATCGAGCCGGCGTCGCTGGATAGCTTGCGCGCCACTTC